>DASSMI010000031.1:0-7289 GCA_035688935.1 Candidatus Limnocylindrales bacterium
GGTATCGGAGACGAGGAGGATCACGTGATCGACGCCGGCGTCACGCCGTTTCCGCTCGAGCCGGCGCTCGAGCGCCTGGATGTCGTCGAGGACCGTCTCGGCGTCGATCGGTCGTCGCCAGGTCGCGCCGCTGATCTCCGCGTCCCACGCCCTGAGGTCGCCATCGATTCCCAGGGTCACCTCGGTCCGCCAGCCGAGACCGGGATGGATCAGCGCCCGGAAGCGCGCCAGGAGGCGCTGCTGGCCGGCGTCGCGGATGGGATCGCCCGCGGGGTAGACCTGGAGCCGGAGGTCGTACCCGGTCGCAGCCGCGACCGCGGCCATGGCGACCAGGTCGATCGTCGCGCCGCGGTACGACTCCAGACGATCGATCGCCGACTTCGAGACGCCCGTCGCCGTCGCGACCGCGCGAAGACTCAGACCAGCCGACCGCCGACCAGCGGAGATCTCTTCGATGGCGATGCGAACGTCGCGCTCGATGCGCCGCGTCGCGCGATCGATCGGCTCCGAGCGTCTGGGCACGCCGCGGATCGTGACCGCGTGCGCTTCACTGGCGATCACCGAGCGCTTGGCTGGCGCTTGTCCCGCGTGGCGGGCATTCCAGCGGTCGGACGGCCGATTGGCAGGGTCCACGAGCCTCCGAGGAGGCGCTCCGGCGTCGGTTGGCCCGCGTTGCGGGACGGCGGGCCGGCGACCCGCAGACTACGCGTCGGATTTCCCGCGCCGCGGGACATCAGGCCGCAATGACACTCGACCACGCGGACCTCCTCATCACCGGTGCCCGGATCGTCGACGGGACCGGGGCGCCGGCACGGGACGGCGACCTGGCGATCGCCGACGGGCGGATCCGCGAGCTACGCCCGGGCGAGGCGGCCCCGGCCGTCGTCACGCGAACGATCGACGCGACGAACCGGGTCGTCGCCCCCGGCTTCATCGATCTCCACAGCCACGCCGCCCTGATGATCCTCGCCGACCCCGATCACGGCGCCAAGGTCCGCCAGGGCGTCACGACGGAGCTCGTCGGGGTCGACGGTCTCAGCTACGCACCGTTCCCGAACCCGCGGGACCTCGACTGGATGGTCCACATGAACGCGGGTCTCGACGGCGACCCGCGCGACGCGGACGGCGCACGCGGGACGAGCGGACGGGGCGCACCCGTCGCGATCGACTGGGCGACCGTCGAGGGGGTCCTCGCGCGATACGACCAGGGCACGGCCGTCAATGTCGCCCAGATCGTCGGCAACACGCCGCTCAGGATCGGGGCGCTCGGCTGGGACCACGTCGAGGCGACGCCCCACGCGATCCGCGACCAGCGGGCCCGGCTGCGCGAGGCCATGGAGGAGGGAGCCTTCGGGATCTCGTCCGGGCTCGACTACCCGCCGGGCGCGTACGCGACGACCGCGGAGCTCGCCGAGCTCGCCAACGAGGCGGCGCGGCTGAACGGCATCTACCACACGCACGTCCGGTACGCCCTGGGCGACCGGTTCCTCGACCCCTTCCGGGAGGCGATCGAGATCGGCCGGCGCGGCGAGGCGCCCGCCCACATCACCCACTTCTACCATCGCGCGACGTTCCCCGGCACGCCGGACCAGATGCTCCAGCTCGTCGACGACGCGCTCGCCGAGGGCGTGGACGTCAGCTTCGATCTCTACCCGTCCGAGTGGGCCAGCACCCGGCTCCTGATCCTCATCCCGATCGACGTCCTCGAGGGCGGTCCGGCGCGGACGAAGGAGCGGCTCGCCGACCGGCGCGTCCGCGCGACGATCCGCGCTGACCTCGAGAGGCGCGGCCAGCTGTTCGCAGGAACCGGCGGTCTCCGCGACATCGTCATCGGCTACCTCCGGCGGCCCGAGAATCTCGGCTGGGAGGGCCGGACCCTCGGCGAGCTCATCGACGAGACGGGCAAGGATCCGGTCGATGCCCTGTGCGACCTCCTGATCGACGAGGACCTGCGCCCCAACGAGGTGACGCCCGGCCCGAACCTCCCGGGGACGCGGCGGTTCCTCGGCCACCCCGGCGCGATGATCGGAACGGACAGCGTCTTCGTGGGCGCCCGGCCGAGCCCGAGGACCTACGGCAGCTACCCGCGGATCCTCGGCCAGTTCGTGCGCGACGAGGCGCTGCTCGGGCTCGAGGATGCGGTCAAGCGCATGACCTCGATGCCGGCCGCCCGGCTCGGCCTCAGGGATCGAGGGACGATCCGTGATGGCGCCGTCGCCGATCTCGTGATCTTCGATCCCGCCACCGTCCGGAGCGACGCGACGATCGACGATCCCACACGCAACCCCGTCGGGATCGAGACGGTCATCGTCGCGGGTCGCGTCGTCGTCGACGATGGCGAGCCCACGGGCGAGCGCCCGGGCCGCGGTCTCCGCCGCGGCCGCGACTGACGTCCGCCGGAGGGGCTACGCGCTCTTCGAGAGCGGCCGGGTGAAGACCCGCAGCTCGGGTGGCGTGTCGGCGGCCGGTGCCGTGGCCGCCAGCGCATCGAGGTCCAGCTCGATCGCGTCGCGGGTCGCCGCGGGACGGCCCAGCAGGTAGCCCTGACCCGAGGCGATGCCCATCGAGCGGACGACCGCAAGCTGCTCGGCGGTCTCGACGCCCTCGGCGACGACCGAGGCCTTCCAGCGATCGGCGAGCTCGCGGATCGCGACGAGGACCGCATGGGACGGATCGTGGAGCGCTCCGCCCTGGACGAGCGACAGGTCGATCTTCACGATGTCGAACCGCATCTCGCTCAGCAGGCGCAGGCCCGCATTGCCCGCACCGACGTCGTCCGCCGCGATCCGCATCCCGGCCCGGCGGCACGCGTCGAGGTTCCGCCGGAGCTGGTCGAGGTCGTGGACCTCCTCGCGCTCGGTGAGCTCCAGGACGACCTGGTCGAGCGAGATCCCGTTCCGATGGAAGATCGCCTTCAGCTCGCCGGACCGGAACATCTGGGACTCGATCGTGCGCGGCGAGAGGTTGACGCTGATGTAGACGCCCGGCTCCAGCGGGCCGACGCCGCCGGCCACGGTCTCGAGGCAGGCGAAGTCGAGCTCGACGATCCGATCGGCGACCTCGGCGGCGGCGAACATCGCGCCGGCGTTCGGGAAGGCCGCGCTGTCGGTCGGCCGGACGAGGCCCTCGTAGCCGACCGGCTCGCCCGTCGTCATCGAGAAGATCGGCTGGAAGACGGGCCGGATCGCGCGCGTGCTCAGGATCGTCTCGACCGCGGCCGTGAGCTCCGGAGCCGAGCGATCGTCGCCGCCGGCGCCATGGAGCCCCGGATCGTAGGCGGTCGCGGACGTCCGGCCGTGACGCTTGCACCAGTACAGGGCGGCGTCGGCGTTCGCATAGAGCTGGCGCGCGTCCGACGTCGGGTTCGGCACGGCGGTCACGCCGATCGAGACCGAGAAGCCGTCGCCCTGCGCGGTCTGGTCGCCGCCGATCGCGGCCGACAGGATCCGGCGCGCGACGACCATCGCGGAGTCGAGATCGGCACTCGGCATGAGGACCGCGAACTCATCGCCGCCCACGCGGAAGGCTCGATCGGCCCGGCGGAGCGTCGTCGCGGCGATCCGTCCGACCGCGACGAGGAGGTCGTCGCCGGCGGCATGGCCACGGGTGTCGTTGACCTTCTTGAGGTCGTCGAGATCGATGAGCATGAGCGCCAGCGCCTGGCCCTCGTGCTCGACCATCTCGAGCTGGCGGGCGAGCTCCTCCTGGAACGCCCGATGGTTCCCGAGGCCGGTCAGGCCGTCGAGCATCGAGTCGAGCCTCGCGCGGTTGTACAACTCGATCAGCTGCGTCCGCTCGGCGTCGATCGCGGCGGCGTGGCGGAGGATGCCCCGGCTCATGACCGCCATGAAGGCGGGGAGGCTCAGCGCGGCGGCGAACAGGACCAGGGTCGCGGGCAGGCGCGAAGCCGAGCCGCCCGGCCAGAATCCCTGGATCGCGGACACGGCCATCAGCGCGACGAACGGCACGAGCATGCCGAACGCCAGGCGGACGCGGATCGTCCGAAGACGTCCGCGATCTCGCCAGATCACATCGCTGTCCGGCGGACCAGACATGGAACCCCTCAGTTCGCCCCGGCTCGACATGTCTACGGCAGCCCTCGCGGTTTTGGCCGACGCCGAAGGTCCCACGGGCCGTAGCCGTTTGGTCCAAGGACGTGCACGACGGGCGACCGTACGGTCCACCCATCGCCGGGATACGAGGACATGCGACTGTCGTGGGCGCGAAGGGCTTGACCGCGCAAAGGACCGTCGCCCGAGCCGGACTGCTCGTGGCGGCTGTCTTCGTGCTGTCCGCCGTCGTCCTCCCGAACGTGGCACCGGGCCTCTCGGCCGTCCCGGCCGCGGACGCCGCCAGCTGCAACGGTGCGTCGCACGAGATCACCCTGAGCGCTCCGAACGCCACGCCGCGGACCGGGACGCCGACGACGACGATCACGTTCACGGTCGAGTACCACGACAGCGCGGGCTGCGAGCCGGGCAGCGTCGTCGCCGTGGTGCCGGGCGTCGGCCAGACGACGATGACCGCGACCGGCGGCTCGTTCGCCACGACGATGGGCTACGCCGGCACGATGCGGCTGCCCGTCGGCAGCTGGTCGTTCGGGTTCCAGGCCACGGCGGGCCAGAAGTCCGCGTCGATCGCGGGGTCCGGCAAGATCACGATCAGCGCACCGACGCCCACGCCGACGCCCACCCCGAAGCCGACGCCGACGCCCACCCCGAAGCCCACCCCGAACCCGACACCCATCCCCACGCCAAGGCCCACGCCCAAGCCGACCCCCGTCGCCACGCCCGCGCCGACGCCCCGGCCCAGCACGTCACCCAGGCCGAGCACGAAGCCGTCGGGGTCCACCGGATCGCCCAAGCCGGGCAAGAGCCCGGCGCCGAAGCCCGCCAAGTCGGGCGTGCCCTACGACGCCTCCGCCGGCCATGGTGACGGTGGCGGCGGCCTCGCCGGCGGCCCGGGCGCGGGTCCCGGCTCGGACGATCCCGGAGGAGGCCCTCGCGACGGCGGCGGTTCGAACGGGGAGGGTTTCGGCCTCCGGCTCCCGGGTCTGGGCGTCGACGCCGAGACCGGGCTGTCGATCGTCACGTGGCTGACCGCGTCGACGCTCGGCGTGCTCCTGTTCCTCGTCGTCCTGCGTCGCGGGAGTGCGACGGTTCTCGTGCCGAGCGAGCTCTCGGCGCTGGTCCTCGATCGGCGACGAGGCTCCGGTCGCGGCGGGGCGAAGGTCGAGACGGCGAGCGTGGACGTCAGCCCGGAGACGGTCGCCGCCGGCCCGACCAAGCCGTTCGAGCGAACGGCCGCCACCGGCTCGCGCGGCCTGCCGACCCGGCCGGCGCTGACCTTCTCGGCGCCGCCCGCGAAGGGCGTCGTCCGCCAGACGGTCGCCTACCGCCACGTCCGGGTCTCGGCCGGGCCGGACGACCTCCGCTCGGCGGAGATCGCCCGCCTCGAGCGCGACGACGAGGTCGAGGTGATCGGCTCGGAGGGCAGCTACCTCCAGGTCCGGTTGCCGGACGGGGCGATCGGCTGGGTGCCGCGGATGGTGTTCCTCGGCGCGTCGACGCCCGGATCCGGATGACGCTCGCGCGGACGTCGGCGGGACTGCCGCTGCTCGCGGCATGGTTGACGGAGCGGGGATGCGCGGGGGTGACCGTCGGGCTGACGGACGTCGACGCCGTCCGGCCCTGGCGGCCGTTACGCCGAGCGCTGCTCCTCGAGGTCGCCGTCGAGCCGGCCGAGGGCGACCTGGATCGCATCGGCGACGTCGCCCTTCGCGGGAGGGCTCGCCCAGCCGAAGCCGATCCTGACGCGGTCGCCGAACGGCGCCAGCTCCTTCTCGCACGACAGGCGGGCGCGCTCGACGAAGTTGATCGCCGCGACCTCGTCGGTCTCGGGCAGGAGGATGCCGAACCGGGTCCGCTCGATCCGGGCGACGTGGTCGCTCGTCCGGATCTCGCGGGCGAGGCGTCGGGCGCACGAGGCCAGGGCGCGTTCGGCGACGTCCCAGCCCCATTGGCCGGCAAGGGCGTCGAGTCCGACGACCTCGGCGATCGCGACCGTGACGGGTCGCTTGTAGCGGCGCGTCCGCGCGCTCTCGCTCAGCACGACGCGATCCCACATCCGTGGTCCGTCCGTGCCTGTGAGGATGTCCGTCCAGCCATCCGGCGGTGCGATCATCGCGGCCCGCGTGTCATGTGGCGACTCCATGGCGCCTGTGCCTCGCCCCCGCTCGAATCGAGTCGTGTTCGGCCGTCACGCCCCCCGTCCGGCTCCACGGATCGTGCCCCGGGCCCGGTGCGCCGCCTATGACGCGTTCGTACCGGGACCCCTCCCGACGGCGTCCGATCCGGCCGATGGACCCGACCCGAGGGCGGCGGGGCCGGGTGGTACCCTCGCGGCCGAGGAGGGACCCACCGAGCGATGACGATCCGGACGTCGCCCAGCCGGACCACGACCCCGGTCGCCCCGCCGCCGGGCGCGCCGGATCCACTCGTGATCCGTCGCGACGAGATCGCGCCGGGCCGCGCGCGATCGCTCGCGCCACTCCGGCGAGAGGGTCCGGCGAAGCTCACCGGCGAGGCGAAGTACGCCGACGATCTGGTGTTCCCGGGCGCGTGGTACGGCGCCACGATCCGCTCGGCGACCGCCCACGCCCGGTTCGATGGGTTCGACCTCGACGACGGCGTCGACTGGTCGCGGATCGCGGTCGTCACGGCGCAGGACATTCCGGGCGAGAACATCGTCAGCCTGATCAGCGACGACCAGCCGGTCCTCGTGCCGGTGGGCGGTGAGATCCAGCACCACGCCGAGCCGCTCGTGCTGATCGCGGCGGCGGACCGCGAGACCCTGCGAGCGGCCCGACGGGGCGTCCGGATCCGGACCACGCCGCTTCCGCCGGTGTTCGACCCGCTCGAGAGCGACCACGTCTTCGCCCACTACGAGATCGCCTCGGGCGATCTCGATGCCGGGTTCGCCGGCGCCGACCTCGTCCTCGAGGGGACGTATCGCGTCGGTCACCAGGAGCAGCTCTACATCGAGAACAACGCGATGATCGCGGTGCCGCGCGAGGACGGCGGCGTCGCGGTCCACGGCTCGCTCCAATGCCCGTACTACATCCACAAGGCGTTGAAGCGGGCGCTCCACCTCGACGACGAGCGGGCGAGGGTCGTCCAGGCCGAGACGGGCGGCGGCTTCGGCGGCAAGGAGGAGTACCCCTCGATCATCGCCCTCCACGCGGCGCTGCTCGCACGGAAGACCCGGAAGCCCGTCCGGATGATCTACGA
>DASSMI010000032.1:0-2300 GCA_035688935.1 Candidatus Limnocylindrales bacterium
GCGGCGTCGTCGAAGCAGGCGTCGAGGTCGGCGAGGGCGAGCCGCTTGGCGACCTCGGGATCGACGGCGAGGAGGTCGCGGAGCGGGCGGCGGTCGTCGGCGGCACGCAGCGCGGCCCGCTGGACCACGGCATAGGCCGCCTCGCGGCTCATCCCGCCGCGCTCCACGAGGACGCCGAGCACTCGCGAGGACGCGTGGAGCCCCAGCCCGCGCTCGATGTTCTCGAGCATCCGCTCGCGCCGGACGACGAGGCCCTCGACGAGCCCGGCGGCCTTCACGAGCAGGTAGTCGAGGAGGATCGTCGCGTCCGGCAGGATCACCCGCTCCGCGCTCGAGTGGCTGATGTCGCGCTCGTGCCACAGCGGCTGGTTCTCGAGCGCCGTCCCCGCGTAGCCGCGAAGCAGGCGTGCGAGGCCGGCGATCCGCTCGGCCAGGATCGGGTTGCGCTTGTGGGGCATCGCGCTCGAGCCCTTCTGGCCGGGCTTGAACGGCTCCATCACCTCACCGATCTCGGTGTGCTGGAGGTTCCGGACCTCGGTCGCGAACCGCTCGAGCGACCCGCCGAGGATCGCGATCGCCGTCAGGAGCCCCGCGTGGCGATCGCGCTGGACGATCTGGGTGCTCGCCGGATCCGCGTGGAGCCCGAGCTCCGCGAGGACCTCCGCCTCCACATCCGGCCCGAGATGGCTGTAGGTCCCGACCGGCCCGCTGATCTTCCCGGTCGCGATCTCGTCGACGGCGGCGGCCAGGCGACGCCGGCCGCGGTCGACCTCGAACGCCCAGCCGGCCAGCTTCAGCCCGAAGGTGATCGGTTCCGCGTGGACGCTGTGGGTGCGGCCCATCATCAGGGCGTCGGCCTCGCCGCGAGCGCGGGCGATGAGCGTCGTCAGGAGGCGGTCGCAGTCGCGCAGGAGGAGCTCGCCGGCGTCGCGGAGCTGGAGGGCCAGCGCCGTGTCGACGACGTCGCTGCTCGTCAGGCCCAGGTGGAGGTAGCGGCCGTCCGGACCGACCGTCTCGGCGACCTGGCTCACGAACGCGATGACGTCGTGATCGGTCGTCTTCTCGATCTCGGCGATCCGCTCCGGATCCACCGCCGCCCGAGCCTCGATGTTCGCGAGCGCGTCCTGCGGGACCACGCCGCGTGCGGCCTGCGCACGGCTGACGGCGAGCTCCACGCGGAGCATCTGCTCGAAGCGCGCCTTCTCGGTCCAGAGTGCGCCCATCTCCGGGAGCGTGTAGCGGCGGATCATCGCGTCGCCCCGGTCGTCGTCGCCGTCGCTGCGCCGATGTCGTGGCGCCGCTGGAGGCCGCGCCAATGGATCCGCTCGGCGGCGGCGTCGGCCACACGGGTCGCCTCGCCGAGCGTGGCACCGCGCCCGACGACCGCGAGGACGCGGCCACCCGCCGTCGTCCAGCCGCCGCCGTCCGACGCACGGGTCGCGGCGTGGAACACGATCGCGCCGTCGCGCTCGGCGTCGGCGAGTCCCTCGATCGCGTCACCGGTGTCGGGCGGTCCGGGATAGCCGGGCGCCGCGAGGACGATCGCACAGGTCGCTCCGCGGAACACGGCCGGCGCTCCGACACCGTCGAGCCGCGCCCGCGCCGCGGCGAGGAGGAGTGGCCCCAGCGGCGCCGAGAGGCGGGGCAGGATCGCCTGCGTCTCCGGGTCGCCGAACCGGGCGTTGAACTCGAGGAGCCGCGGACCGTCGGCGGTCAGGATCAGGCCCGCGTAGAGCGCGCCACGGAACGGCGTCCCGCGACGGGCAAGCTCCGCGAGGACCGGCCGGTGGAACCGATCGAGGATCGCCTCGGCTTCCGCGTCCGGCAGGTCATCGAGCGGCGAGCAGGCGCCCATCCCGCCGGTGTTCGGGCCGGTGTCGCCGTCGCCGAGCCGCTTGTGGTCGCGGCTGATCGGCAGGGCGACCGCGTTCCGGCCGTCGCAGATCGCGATCACGCTCGCCTCCGGGCCGTCCAGTCGCTCCTCGACGACGAACCCGTCCGGCTGCGCGGAGATCGCCTCGGCCGCTTCGTCGAGGGCGTCGCACACCGTGACGCCCTTGCCCGCGGCGAGGCCGTCGGCCTTCACGACGACGCGGCCGTCGCGGCTCAGCCCCATCGCGTAGGCGAGCCCCGCCGAGGGATCGGTCTCGGCGAACGCGCGGCCGCGGGCCATCGGCACGCCAGCCGCCTCGGCGACCTCGCGACAGAAGCCCTTCGAGCTCTCGATCCGAGCCGCCGCCGCGGACGGCCCGAACACCGCGAACCCGGCCGCATCGAGCGCATCCGCGACGCCCGCCGCG
>DASSMI010000033.1:0-11184 GCA_035688935.1 Candidatus Limnocylindrales bacterium
AGATCGGTCGCGATCTCCTTGTTGCTCCGGCCGTGGCCCACGAGCGACAGCACCTCGAGCTCGCGCTCCGTCAGGTGCTCGGCCGGCTCCTGCTCGACCCGATGGCGCATCCCCTTCGCGAGGATCCGCGCCGCCGCCGGATCGAGATGGACCTCGTCGTTGTGGGCCGCCCGGATCGCGGCCGCGACGTCGTCCGCATCGGCGTCCTTGAGGATGAACCCGCTCGCCCCCGACTCGAGCGCGGCGAGGACCTTGTCCTCCTCGATGAAGCTCGTCAGCGCGACGATCTGGACCTGGGGCTGGGCGGCCTTGATCCGGGCGATCGCGCCGATCCCGTCGAGCTGGGGCATGACGATGTCCATGAGGACGACGTCGGGGACGAGCTCGGCCGCGAGCTCGACGCCGCGGAGCCCGTTCTCGGCCTCACCGCAGACCTCGATGTCGTCGAGCAGCTCGAGGTAGCCGCGCAGGCCGCGCCGCACCACGCCGTGGTCGTCGACGAGCAGAACGCGGATCGGCGCCCCGTCGGACGCGTCAGTCATGCTGAACTCCCTCAGCCGCCGCGCCGTCTCCCTCCGAGCGCGCCGTTCCCGACATCGTCGCCGATCGGGGCGACCGCTGTCACGTGCCCTCGCTCGCGGGGACCGCGGCCGGCTCGAGCGCCTCGAGGGGCACGCCGGCCGGTGCGCCGGGTCTCGCGCGCTGGAGGAGTGACGCGGCGATGAGGATCGCCCCGCCGCCGACCGCCTGGAGCGGCCGGAGCGCCTCGCCGAGGACGAGCGCGGCGAGGGTCACGCCCACGACCGGCTCGATCAGCATCAGGATGCCGGCGCGCGTTCCGCCGATCGCCCGGATGCCGACGAGGAACAACATGGTCGGGATCCCAGCCGAGATGACACCCGCGACCGCGACGAGCACGAGCGCCCGACCCGACCCGAGCGGGACGCCGAGCGCACCACCGGCGACGAGCGACGCGGCAGCGGACGCGATCGCGATCACGAGGATGATCCAGCCGGTCGCCTGCTCGGGCGGGACCGACCGGTACCGGCCGCGGCTGAGGATCACGAACGCCGTCTGGCACACGCCGCCCGCGAGCCCGAGGGCGATCCCGAGCGGATGGACGGAGGTCGCCGGGTCGGAGCTCAGGCCGCCGCCGACGACGAGCACCATCCCCGCCAGGGCGAGGAGCAGCGCCGCGGACGCGACGGCGTCGAGCCGTTCATGGCCGCGCGAGATCTCGACGGCGGCGACGAGCGCCGGGTAGGTGTAGAACGCGAGGAGGACGACCGCGATCGCGGCGAGATCGAAGGCGACGAACATCGCGACGTTCAGCCCGAGACCGGCCAACGCGACCGCGAACAGACCCAGCGCATCCCGGGCCGGGAGCCGTCGCAGGTCCACGATCGCGACGCCGCGACGCAGACGGATCGCGACCACGACGGCGATCACGACGAGCCCGAAGAGCGCCCGCCAGGCCACGAACGACACGGGATCGAGCCCTGCGTCGTAGCTGAACCGGCTCAGGACGCCGAGCAGCCCGAACCCGGACGCGGCGAGGATGACGGCAAGGGATCCGGTGGCGAGCGGGCGTCCACGCACCGCGAGATCGTACGGAACCGATCAGGACCGGGGTGTCTCTCCCACGCTCGCCACGGGCAGGGCGGGTTCGGCCGCCGGCTCGTTCGCCGCCGCGGACTCGCGCCGCGCGCCACCCAACCGGATCGACGTGAACGGAATTCGGAACTCGCGGAACGTCTCGATCGAGACGAGGAACCCGGCGAGGAGGAATACGACGGCGAGGAGCTTGCCGACCTGGAAGTAGTTCGTGATCCCGAACCGGTTCAGCGTGTCGCCGCCGCTCGCGAGGATCCCGCCGATCGCGATGAGGATCGTCGCCGGCACGCGGCTGTGGAGCCGGCCGGCGAACAGCGCCCGGATCGCGCCCGGCAGCGACGCCACGAAGTTGACGACGATCGCGAACGGCGAGATGACCAGGTTGAACAGGAACTGGTCGCCGGGCGCGGATGGGTCGAGCGAGTAGCCGAGCACGCGCCGCTTCGGCATGAACACGTATGCCGAGAACAGCGCGCCGAGGATGAGCGCGAACCCGCCGGTGATGTTCAGGAACGGCGTGAGGAGCCGGATCGTGCCCGGGAGGAGCTTGCCGGTCGGCGCGCCGGTCGCGTCGTCGAGGACGTAGCCGGGCGACGCGATCTGGGCGGTGGCCATCAGCACGAGACCGACGACCGACGCCCCGACGACCGCTCCGGCCGCCAGACGCGGCCAGCGGTCGTTCTGGAAGTACGTCTCGATCGCGACGGCGGCGGCGAGGATCAACGCTGCCACGAGGTACACGATCGGCGCGCTGCCGGCATCCGGGTACGACTCCTTCCGCTGGGTCAGCAGCGTGAAGACGCCGGCAAGGAGCAGACACAGCGCGAACGTGTAGCCGAACCGCGTCCGCCCCAGCAGGAACGCCGTCCCGAGGCCGAGCCAGCCGGCCGTCAGCATCGCCCCGGCGAGGTACCAGGTCTTGTAGAGCGCCTCGTTCCACCCGCTCGCGGCGCCGATCGCCTCGCAGCCTGACGCGATCCCGTAGAACAACATCCCGGCGGCCCACACAAGCTGGAAGGTCTGCCGTCGCTCCCGCCACTGGTCGAGCAGCGCGATCGCGAGAACGAACGCGAGGATCGACGTGACGGCGGGGAGCCACACGGTCGGCATGTCAGGCGGTCGCCAGCGCCGCGCCCTGGTGGCTCGCGACGAGGCGCAGCAGCAGCCGGTCCAGCAAGCTTGAGGACGACTCGTAGATCGTCGCGAGGCGGTCCGGATCGAGCGACCGGCGGCGGGCGATGACGCCCAGCTCGGTCAGGAACGGCCGGCGGGCGGCAACGAAGAGCGACACGGCGTCGCCCAGCGCGATCCCCGCGTCGGCGAGGCGTCGCCCGAGGTCCTCGGTCGCGGCGGTGGCGAGCGCTTCCGCGCGATCGCGGGCGGCGTCGTCCGGGGCGTCGAGATGGGCGAGGAGCGCTGCGACGAGCGAGCGACCGCCCTCACGGAACGCGTCGCGATCCGCCTCCGGGATCGCCTCCCGGACGTCCCCGACGTCCGACGACGAGGAGTAACCACGCCGGTACGCACGCGACAACCGGTCACGGGTCGCGCCGAGGTTCGCGAGCCGGACGGTCGCATCGTGACGGCGCGCCTCGAGGATCCGCTCCACGGCCGAGCGCGCGAACCGGCGATGGCCGCCCGACGTCGTGAAGGCCTCGATCCGTCCCTCGTCCGCCCAGCGCCGGAGCGTGTCGGGGTCGACGCCGAGCAGGCGGCTTGCCGGTCCGAGCGACAGGGGCCGCTCCGCGACGGCGGAGGAGGATGAGCGAACGGCGGGGGGCACAGCGACGCGCGACCTCGCGAGTGAATCTGGGTAAATCTCGGTCCGACGACGTCGGCCTCCGCGGATGATCGCAGCCGCCCGGGCGGGCGTCAACCGCGGATCCGGGCCGTCAGGCGGGGATCATCCGGGGATGAGCGGGGTCAGGCGGGGACGAGCTCGTGCTCGTCGCGATGGATCCCGTCGCACAGGCCCCACCGAACGGAGCCGCCGTCGGCGCTCGGGACCGGGATCGGCCGCATGATCTCGCGGATCCGGCCCTTTCGGCAGAAGAGGAGGCCCTTCTCGGCCATCCACCGCCGCACGTGCTCGGGATCCGAGTGGAACTGGAACGGGCCCGGGTTGATCCCGACCGACTCGGTCCACGGCGCCGCGACCTCGGTCGACACGATGTCGAGGATGTTCACTCGCCACGGCGTGCCCTCGATGACCTCGAGACACCCGTCGCACCGGCGCGCCACATTGTCCCGAACGATCGTCGGGATCCGGATTCCCATGATCTCCATCGGTCGGGATGGTAGCAGGGGGTCTCGGCGGATCGCGACCCGATGAATCCGGCCTGCCGCTCCCGCGCGAATCCACAGACTCGGGCTCGCCGCCCGGCGGCGACCGGTCAGGCCGGCCTGCTGCCGGCGGTGGTTCCGAGCGGTGCGCCAGTGGCGCTCTGTGCCCGCATGGTTCCGATGTGGCGGCCGACGAGGAGGCCCCACACGGGCAGGGCGACCTCGTATGCGACACCGGTCGCCATGGTGAGCGGATGGCCGGTCCCGGCCACGATCAGCGATCCGCCGGTGGCCGCGACGAGCAGGCCCGCGACGATCCCGAGGGCGCGAACGGACGTCGGAAGGAGCGGGCTCGCCGGGACCGACCCCGCGGCCAGCCAGAGCCCGAGCGCGATGATCGCCGGCGGCCCCAGCGCGTCCCGCTCGAACGCGGCGCCTCCGCCGGTGATCACGAGCCGGATCGTGAACGTCACCACGATCCCGGCTGCAACGGCGAGCCACCCGATCGACGCCGGTCGCGGCACGCGGCTCGGGCCAACATTGATCGAGAACGTCACGACCGCCGCGCAGGCCAGGGTGAGGGCGGCAAGCAGCACGTACAGATCGGGCAGAGGTCCTACGGCCAGGAAGGCCGCGAATCCGACGACAGCCGTCGCGTAGCCGGCGGTCTCTGACAGTCGCAATCGATCCATCGTCGCGCTCCTCTCGAATGACCGCGCCCGAGGCGCCGGCGGAGTGGCGCGCCACGGACTACTGGGATGATCACTAGAGTTCACACTAGTATCGACACTGCTACCTTGACGCCCGTCATGGCCGGTGTCAAGAGGCTTGCTGAGCGCCGCCCGTCGCGGCGCGAACGCGCGCGGGCAACGCAACTGAAGATCGTGGGCGCAGCGACACGCTTGTTCCGCGAGCGTGGCTACGTCCGGACGACGATGGCCGACATCGCGACCGAGGCCGGCGTCGCCGTGCAGACCGTGTACTTCGTCTTCCACACCAAGGCCGAGCTGTTGAGTCGTGCCTACGACGTCGCGGTGATGGGCGAGGACGAGCCGCGACCACCAACGGAGCAACCGTGGTTCGTCAGCATGCTCGGCGAACCCGAGATCGCGGCAGCCGTCCGTGCGTTCGTGTCCGGGGTTGGGGCGATGACGCTGCGTGGCGCGGCGCTCTACCGCATCGTCCGAGGCGCTGGAAACGACCCGGAGGTCGCGCGAGTCGTCGCCCTGCATGAGGGCTGGCGCGCCGAGGGATTTCGCCAGATCCTCGAACTGCTGGTCTCGAAGGCGTCGTTACGTCCCGGTCTCGCGCCCGAGCGAGCGAACCAGCTCCTGCTGCTCTACCTCAGCGATGACGTCTACCACTTCTTGGTCGACCTCTACGGGTGGACCCACGATGAATGGCTCGACTGGACCGTCGCCACGCTGGTGTGGCAGATCTTCGGCCGGAGCGCCGGCGGATCGTCGGGCATCAGTTGATCGTCGAGGCGGGCGGACGACCGTTCGGGCGACAACGGTGGTGCCCCCAAGGGGATTCGAACCCCTGATCTCCACCTTGAAAGGGTGGCGTCCTAGGCCTCTAGACGATGAGGGCGAGCGCGGCCGAGTGTAGCAGGGGCCCCTCGGCCGACCCCTCGAGCCGCGTCAGGCGCCGCGGAGCAGGAACAGGACGATCGCGCCGGCGAAGCAGCCCGCCGCGGCCAGCCAGGCGATCCCGCCGATGATCGCGTGGCCGAACGCGCGGGCGTCGCGACCTCGCACGCTCGAGCGCCAGGTGGCCCGCCCGCCGACGACGGCGATCGCCATGAAGACGATCCCGAGGACGACCGTCCCCGAGGCGAGGAGCGGGATCTGGGACGCGTCGCGGACGGTGATCGTGTATCCGAGCCAGGCCACGGAGAGAACGAGCGCGATGACGAGGAGCACGCCGGTCGCCGTGATCGGGATCGGGCCGAGATGGCGGCCTTCCGGCTCCGGCTCGCCCTGGTAGCCGGCTCGGTCGTAGCCGAGACCGGCGAGCTCGCGCGATCGCGTGGGGGCTCGGGGTCGGGTGTCGACGCGGCGGCGATCCGTCATCTGCGGGAGCGTAGCAGGGCGGCTACGATCGGGGCCTCACAGGGGGAATCGATTGCGAATCGCCCAGATTGCGCCGACGTTCGAACGGGTGCCGCCGCGCGCCTATGGCGGCACGGAGCTGATCGTCCACCACCTCACCGAGGAGCTGGTCGCGCGCGGCCACGACGTGACCCTGTTCGCAAGCGGCGACTCGATCACATCGGCCCAGCTGAGGAGCGTCACCCCGATCCCGCGCCGGTACGGCGAGCGCTCCTCGGATGGGCTCGTCCACGCCGAGTACGTCCAGCTCGCCAACGCCCAGGCGGCATTCCTCGCCGCCGCCGACGGGGAGTTCGATCTCGTCCACAGTCACGCCGGGATCGAGGGCCTCGTCCTCGGCGCGACCTCGGGAACGCCCGTGGTCTCGACGATGCACAACCCCTTCGTTCCGGCGACGCAACCGGTCTGGGACGCCTACCCGTGGTTCCATCACGCGGTGTCGCGGGCAAGCGCCGCCACGTTCCCGGCGCGCGGCGCATTGCCCGCGATCCACCACGGGATCGACGTCGCGTCGTATCGCTTCGCCGACCACGACGCCGAGGGCCCGCTCCTCTTCCTGGGCCGCTTCAGCCCGGGCAAGGGCGCCGACCGGGCGATCGACGCGGCCCTCGGGGCCGGCCGCCGGCTGATCCTCGCCGGCAAGGTCGACACCGCCGACGAGCCGCACGTGGAGGAGCGGATCCGCCCCCGCATCGACGGCGACCAGATCCGGTACGTCGGCGAGGCGGACTTCCGGGTGAAGCGCGACCTGCTCGCCGAGGCCTCGGCCCTGCTCTTCCCGATCGACTGGGACGAGCCGTTCGGGCTGGTCATGGTCGAGGCGCTGAGCGCCGGGACGCCGGTCATCGGGTTCCGCCGGGCGAGCGTCCCGGAGGTGATCGAGGACGGCCGGACCGGGTTCGTCGTCGACGACGTCGACGGCATGGTGTCGGCGATCCGGCGGCTCGGCTCGATCGACCGGCGGGTCTGCCGCGCCGAGGCGGAGCGACGGTTCACCGTGAGGCGGATGGTCGACGACGTAGAGGCGATGTACCGCTCGATCCTCGACCGGGTCGGGGCGGTCGAGGTGGGGGCGCCGGCGGGAACCGGCTAATCGCCATCCCCGCCGCGCGTCCGGTGGTAGATCGCCACGTTCCACGACAGACGCGGGCGCTTCAGCTGAGCGCCGAATCGCTCGCCCGGCGCCCCGAAGAGCTCGGCGACCGCGGCCCTCGCGGTTCCGAGGTCGTCGAACGTCCAGAAGCAGTGGATGACCCGGACGCGGAAGCCGTTCGTCAGGAACGGACCGTCGCGACGCGACCACGACCCGTATTCCGGCTGGTCGCCGCGGAGCGTCGCCAGGTCGTCGCGGCCGTAGTCGTGGACGACGAGGAGCCGTCCACCGGGCCGCAGGATCCGGTCGGCCTCGGCGATCTCCGCCGGGTCGACGCCTCGGAACGCGCTCCACGTGCTGACGACCGCGTCGGCCGAGGCGTCCGGCACGGCGCTCGTCGCGCTCCGCTCGAACGATGCGACGCTCCGAAGTCGCGAGCCGGCGGCCTCCCATCGCTCGCGCTCCACATCCCCGGGAGCGACGGCGATCACGTCCCGTCCGGCGATGGGGCCGAGCGCCTCGAGCGCGCGGTCGAGCTTCCCCTCGCGATCCATCGCCGTCCGGATCAGGGCGGCCAGCGACGCGGGGACGCTGAACGGGAAATCCGACACCTGCCGGAGGATAGACCAGCCCGAGCGTGATCCGGCCCTGCACGGCTGACCGTCTCGTGTCACGATCCCGGCCGTGCTCGATCAGATCCGGGCGATGCCCGGCGGCATCCGCCTGTTCCTCGTCTACGCCCTCGTCCTGCTCGCCGGGATCGGGCTGTCCCTCCGCTACGTGATCGACCTCGCGATCGGCGCGCCGGTCAGCGGCCCGGGTGTCGTCGTGATGGTCCTGCTCGCGTACACGATCTTCACGACGACGCTCGTGATCCAGCGCAAGCAGGCCGCGCGCGGGCTCGCCCTCGGGCTCGCGAGCCTCACCCTGCCGTTGATCCCGTACCTGCTCCTGCTCGGGCTCATCCCCCAGACGATCTTCATCGCCGCGTTGGCCGCGCTGCTGTTCCGCGGCCTCCTTCGCGACGAGGTCCGTGCCTGGCTGAGCGAGGAGTGATGGCGACGCGGCGGTGCCGGGCGGCCACGCCGAGCCGGCGCGCCGCCTGACGACGAACGGCCCTCCACGCTACCCTTGCCCCGTTCGCGGGCTTCGCGCCCGCGTGCCCGCGCGTTCGCGGTCGCGTTCCGCCGCACCCACGCGCGACCTCCCACTGACACGAGGCACCATCGAACCGTGAGCAAGGAATCGCGCCGCGCGGCCCGTCTGGCCCGCGAGAGTCGTCGTCAGGCAGGCGCCGGTTCCGGCGCGACGCAGCCGGGATCGGCCGCGGGGCTCCCGAAGGCAACGTCCGGCTCGGCCGGCGCGAGCCCGTCGAGCGGCGCGAGCCCCTCGAGCGGCGCGAGCCCCTCGGCCGGCTCGACGACGGGTCGTCCCGTGACGCGTCCGGTTCCGCCGGCCCGACCGCGCGCCGGGCGCCGCGAGCGCCCGCGGTTCGGCCCGGAGCCGACGTTCCTCGAGCGCAACCGCTCGCTGATCGTGACCGTCGCCGGCATCGCGATCGTGGTGATCGTCGGCGCGTTCCTGTTCGTCGGCGCGACCAAGCCGGCGTATGCCTGCTCGAACATCTTCGACCCGTCGCCCACGCCCACCGTGGACCCGAGCTCCAGCACCCGGCTCGGGTTCCTGGAAGAGGACATGGGCAACAGCCACATCGTGAACCCGCCGCAGAGCTACCTGTACTGCCCGCCGGCGTCGGGCAACCACTACAACCAGCCGGGAACCCTCGGTCCGATCCCGGCTCGCGTCTACCGGCCGGACGACAAGGTGGGACCCTCCAACTGGATCCACAACCTCGAGCACGGCGGCATGGTGATCCTCTACAGGAGCGACTCGCCGGGCGCGACCGCGGCCGGTCTCCAGGCCTTCCGCGACTACTTCCAGGGGTTCCCAGCGAGCCCGGTCTGCAAGGTGCCGGCGGGGCAGGTCTCGCCGGTCGTAGCGCGGTTCGACGACATGCCGCACCCATATGCCGCTCTCGTCTGGGACCGCGTTCTGTACATGGACACCTGGGATCCGGCGCTCGCGACGAGGTTCTACCTGACCGAGGCGGAACGGCTCGACGCCACCGGCGTCCTCGCCGCGCCCCCGGAGAAGCTGTGCGCGGGTCCGTCGGCGATCCCGGCGCCGAGCGCCGCGACACCGTCGGGGTCCGCGGCGGCCTCGGGCTCGCCGGGCGCCGCGCCATCCGATTCCCCCGCGGCGCCGGCGCCGAGCAGCAGCCCGACCGCCAGCTGACCGCGTCGAGACCGAGCTGTCCATGAACCCGATCGTCGACTGGGCGGACGACCCGCGGCGCTGACGCGGGCAACCGACTCGGCGACGCCGCGACAGGGCCCGGTCGCGCGAGGCCAACGGCAACGCGGCACACTGGGGCCGTGAAGGCGCTCATCAAGTCCCGGCCCGGTCCCGGCCTCGAGCTGGCCGACGTCCCCGAGCCGCCGATGGGGATCAACGACGTCCGGATCGGGGTCCACAAGACCGGCATCTGCGGCACGGACCTGCACATCGCGACCTGGGACCCGTGGGCTGCGCGGACGATCAAGCCACCCCTCGTCGTGGGCCACGAGTTCGTCGGCGAGGTGCTCGAGGTCGGCAGCAACGTCCAGGACCTCGTTCCCGGCGATCGCGTCAGCGGCGAGGGCCACGTCGTCTGCGGCCGATGCCGCCACTGCCGAGCCGGTCGCTACCACCTGTGCGCGAACACCGTCGGCCTCGGCGTGAACCGCGACGGGGCGTTCGCCGAGCAGGTCGTCCTGCCGGTCACGAACGTCTGGCATCACTGGCCGCAGATCGACGAGGAGGTCGGCGCGATCTTCGATCCGTTCGGGAACGCGGTCCACACGGCCCTCAGCTTCCCGGTCCTCGGCGAGGACGTCCTGGTCGTGGGCGCCGGCCCGATCGGGCTGATGGCCACGGCCGTCGCGCGACACGCCGGCGCCCGGTTCGTCGTCGCGAGCGAGCCCAACGAGACGCGCCGCGAGCTCGCCCTCCGGATGGGCGCGACGCACGTCCACGATCCCCGCGCGGAGCGGCTCGCCGATGTCCAGCGGCGGCTCGGGATGGTCGAGGGATTCGACGTCGTCCTCGAGATGTCCGGGAACGCCGGGGCACTCCGGGAGGCGCTCGCGAACATGGCCCATGGCGGCGGCATGGCGGTGCTCGGCATCCCGACCGAGGAGATTCCGATCGACGTCAGCCACGTCGTGTTCAACCAGCTGACGCTCCGGGGGATCTACGGCCGGGAGATGTTCGAGACCTGGTACAAGATGTCGGTCCTGCTCACCTCCGGGCTCGATATCAGGCCCGTGATCACCGACCGCTTCTCGTATCGCGACCACGAGGCGGCGTTCGAGGTGGCACGGAGCGGCGGCTCCGGCAAGGTCATCATGGATTGGACAGACTAGGCCGATGAGCACCCAGACCCGACCCGACCCGCTGGCATTCCTCGGCGAGGAGCTCGAGGATCTCCGGTCGCGCCACCTGTACCGGCCGCTCCGGATCATGTCGTCTGCCCAGGGCCCGATCGTGTCCGTCGACGAGCGACGGCTGATCAGCCTCTCGTCGAACGACTACCTGGGCCTGACCCACCACCCGCGGCTCAAGGAGGCGGCACTCCGGGCGGTCCGCGAGTTCGGTGCCGGCTCCGGGGCCGTCCGGACGATCGCGGGGACGATGACCCTCCACGAGGAGCTCGAGGCCGATCTGGCGGCCTTCAAGGGAACCGAGGCGACCCTCACGTTCCAGTCCGGGTTCACCGCGAACACGGGCGTCATCCCGACGATCACCGGCGAGGGCGACCTGATCGTCAGCGACGAGCTCAACCACGCCTCGATCATCGACGGGATGCGGCTCAGCAAGGCGCCGCGGAAGATCTTCAAGCATGCCGACGTCGACTCGCTCCAGGCCGTCCTCGACGAGGCGGTCGAGAAGGGCCGGGACGGCACCGGGCTTCCCTACCGGCTCATCCTCGTCGTGACCGACGGCGTCTTCTCCATGGACGGCGACATCGCCCCTCTGCCC
>DASSMI010000034.1:0-4172 GCA_035688935.1 Candidatus Limnocylindrales bacterium
GGCCGGACGAACAGCATCGACAGGAACGTCAGCCGCTCGCGACGGACCACGACCGCGAACGCCTCGATCGAACCCGCGCGCTCGGCGACGACGAACGTCTGGGGATCCGTCGCGTGGAGATGCGCGTAGAGCCGGAGGATCGCGCCCAGGTCATCGGGGATCTCGAGCTGGCCGAGCCGGACGAGATAGTCGTTCAGCGACTCCCGCCAGATCGCGGCACAGACCGGCAGGTCCGCCATCGTTGCGGGGCGGAGGACGTGCTCGTCGGGGGCCGTGTCGATCGCAGCATCGTGGGTCGCGCCGCCGGTCACGCGTCCTCGTCCGCGCCGTCGGCGGAATCGCCGACCGCCGCAGCACCGGTCGCCAGCCGCTCGAGCTCGGCCTGCATGAATGCGTCGAGGTCGCCGTCCAGGACCGCCTGCGTGTTCCCCGTCTCGTGGCCCGTGCGCAGGTCCTTGACCATCTGGTACGGGTGCAGGACGTAGCTCCGGATCTGGTTGCCCCAGCCGGCTTCCACGTGCTCGCCCTTGAGCTTCCGCACTTCCGCCTCCTTCTCCTCGAGCGCGCGCTCGAGCAGGCGGGCCTTCAGCACCCGGGTCGCCATCTCCTTGTTCTGGGTCTGGCTCCGCTCGTTCTGGCTCTGCGCGACGATCCCGGTCGGGTTGTGGGTGAGTCGCACGGCCGAATCGGTCTTGTTCACGTGCTGCCCGCCGGCGCCCTGCGACCGGAAGGTGTCGACCCGGATCTCGTCCCAGTTCAGCTCGATCTCGATGTCGTCGTCGACCTCGGGCAGGACCTCGACGAGCGCGAACGTCGTCTGGCGCCGCTTCTGGGAGTCGAACGGGCTGATCCGGACGAGCCGATGGACGCCGCGCTCGGCCCGCATCCAGCCGTAAGCGGATCGGCCGTCGATCTCGACGGTCGCGCTCTTGATCCCGGCCTGCTCGCCCTCCTGCCGATCGACGATCTCGGTGCGATACCGATGGCGCTCGGCCCACCGGAGGTACATCCGGAGGAGCATGTCGGCCCAGTCGGTCGCCTCCGTGCCGCCCGCGCCGGCACTGATGGACAGGATCGCACCGCCCTGGTCGTACTCGCCGGCGAACAGCAGCGCCGTGCGCTCCCGCTCGAAGTCGCGCTCGAGCTCGTCGGCGCTGCGGTCGAGCTCCGTCGTGAGCTCGGCGTCGCCGGACTCCTCGACCAGCTCGAGCGTCGCGAGCGCGTCGTCGACGCGGGCCTCGAACCCGCGCCACAGCTCGACTTCCGAACGGAGGTCGTTCGCCTCGCGGAGGACCTTCTGGGCGGACCGCTGGTCATCCCAGAAGCCGGGCGCGGTGGTCAGCGCCTCCAGCTCGGAGACGCGACGCTCCTTGGCGTCGAGGTCAAAGACGCCCCGAGGTCGACCGGATCCGCTCGGCCAGATCGCGGACCGTGGACGCGTCCACTAGTTCCGTGCCTGGAGATCTTGCAGCAGGATCGGACGGAGCTCGATCAGGCGGAGAGCCGACTTGCTCCGGGCGACGACGGGGTTCACGCAGGGACAGTAGCTGTTGTGAGGGCAGACGCCGCAGTTGCCGTCACAGTCGAGAGCCGCTGCGTAACTGCAGCTCCGGCAGTCACGCTCACAGGCGATGAGATCGACGAACGACGCTTCCTCGGCCTGCTTCAACTCGTCCCTCTCTCGGTGCGGCAGGGTTGCGGGCGCGGCGCGTGCGACAGCCTTGGGATCCTGACCGACCCCGGTGTCGCGGGAATTGCCGGGAGTATAGGAGATGGACCCCGGATGGCCAAGGGGTCAGGACGGAAGTTTCGCGATTCGAGCCGCCGAAATCCGCACCCGGCGAACAAGCCCGCCATGGCATTCGTCGCGGCGACGCTGGCAAGGCAGGCGCGAGCACCGTCAGCGCGCGCACGTCAAGGTGCAGAAGCGCGGAGCACCGCGCCGAACGCCGTCCAGCGTCGTTGGGGCGCGACAGTCCTACGGGGCCTGGCCGGCGAGGAAGTAGAGCGCCAACCCGCCGAGCTCATGGACGGTCGCCTCGAGGCGGTTCTCGACGGTGGCATCGGTCGGGCTGGTGTCCGTCGGCGAGCCGTAAGCCTCGATCCCTTCGTCGCCGGCGATCTTCAGGACCCGCAGCATGTGGGTCCGGTCCGAGACGAACAGCGCGGTCTGCAGCCCGTTGTCGTGGAGCAGGTCGGCGACACGCCGGAGCGACGTCAGCGTGGTGCGACCCTGATCCTCCACGAGGATCGCGGAGGCTGGCACGCCGCGCTTGAGGGCGAGGTCGCGGGCCGTCGCGGCCTCTGTCGTCAGGTCGCCGTCGGCCTTGCCGCCCGTGACGACGAACCACTTGGCGAGGCCCGCCTCGTAGAGGTCGATCGCGTGCTCGACGCGCGACCGAAGGATCGTCGACGGCCGGCCGTTGTACTGGGCCGCGCCCAGGACCACGATCGCGTCCGCCGGACGGCGGTCGTCGCGGTTGCCGGTGTCCCAGATCCGGTAGGTCATCCAGGCCGCGACGAAGCACGAGCCGACGAACACGGCAAGCCCGAGCCGGCCGAGGTGCCTGATCATCCGATCGCGCGAACCGGCGCGAGGGCGATCGCGCGGATCCGAGCCGGGGGACGCGGCCGCGTCAGCGGCCGTGACACTTCTTGTACTTCAGGCCCGAGCCGCACCAGCACGTGTCGTTTCGGCCGATCCGGGCGCCGGTCGGCGTGTAACCGGGCCGCGCCTGACCGCCCGCCGAGCTCGTCGGGCCGTTGCCGCTGGACTCGGTGCGCGCACGGGCCATCGGGTCGGCCGGGACGTTGCCCCCGACGACCGGTCCCATCGGACGCGGCCGGGAGGGCGCGCCACCGCCGGCGGAGGTCGCCGCCGCGCCGCTCGAGACGGAGCCGGCCGACGACCGGCCGCCGGCCGCAGCCCCGGCCGCCGCGAGCGCACGGACGCCGGCCGCGAGGTTCTGCTCGAGCTGCGACTCGCCGGGCGCGGGCTGACGGGTGACGGTGACCCGGAAGATCGTGGACGCCACCTGGTGGCGGATCAGGTCGCGCAGCTCCCCGTAGAGCTGGAAGGCCTCGCGGCGGAACTCGTTCAGGGGGTCCTGCTGGGCGTAGCCGCGGAGGCCGATGCCGCGCCGCATGTCGTCGACCTCGGTCAGGTGCTCGACCCACAGCGAGTCGATCGTCCGCAGCAGGACGTGTCGCTCGACGACCTTCCAGTCGGCCTCGCCGATCTCGGCCTCGCGCGCCTCGAGCCGCTCGTCCGCGAGCGTGAGGAGATGCTCGAGGATCTCGTCGCGGCTGCCGACCTCCCAGAGCTCGTCCTCGGACGTGCCCTCGGCGGGCAGGCCCATCGCCTTCAACGCCGCCGCGAGCGCTTCCATGCCCCAGTCGTCGGCGGTCTCGGCCGACAGGTGATCCGCGACGAGGTTCCGGATCTCCTCGTCGACGAACGTCCGGACCGTGTCGGTCAGGTCCTCGTTGCGCAGGACCTTGTCGCGCTCGGCGTAGATCGTCTCGCGCTGGCGGTTGATCACGTCGTCGAACTCGACGACGCGCTTCCGCATGTCGAAGTTGAAGCCCTCGACGCGGCTCTGGGCGCTCTCGATCGTCTTGCTGACGAGGCGGCTCTCGATCGCGACGTCGTCCTCGAGCCCCATCCGCTCCATGAGGCCGGCCACCCGCTCGGACGCGAACCGCTTCATCAGGTCGTCCTCGAGGGACAGGTAGAAGCGGGACGAGCCCGGGTCGCCCTGGCGCCCGGCGCGGCCGCGGAGCTGGTTGTCGATCCGGCGGCTGTCGTGGCGCTCGGTGCCGATGATGTGAAGTCCGCCGGCCGCGACGACTCGCTCGTGGTCCTCGTCCGTGACCGCCTTCGCCTCGGCGAACGTGGCGTCGTAGGTCGCCTTGTCGACCTCGGCGGGGTTGAGGCCGCGCTGGTGGAGCAGGTCCGAGGTCAGCCCGGCCGGGTTGCCGCCGAGGAGGATGTCCGTCCCGCGGCCGGCCATGTTCGTCGCGATCGTCACCGCACCGGTTCGACCGGCCTGGGCGACGATCCCGGACTCCTTCTCGTGGAACTTCGCGTTCAAGGTCTCGTGCTTGATCCCTCGGCGCTTGAGCATCGTCGAGAGGATCTCGGACTTCTCGACGCTGACCGTGCCCACGAG
>DASSMI010000035.1:0-43278 GCA_035688935.1 Candidatus Limnocylindrales bacterium
GTTCGTCAGGAAGTTCCGGACGACCTGCTCCAGGTACGTCGTCTCGGCCTCGATCAACGGCAGGTTGGGCGAGATCCGGGCGACGAGCTCGCGGTCCGGATGACGCAGTCGCTCGGCGTCGACGATGTGGCTCACCAGCCGGCCGACGCTGATCGGCTCCGATTCGACCGCCACCCGCCCGCCCTCGGCCCGGGACAGGACGAGGAGGTCCTCGACGAGGCGGTACAGGCGGTCCGACTCGGCCTCGATGTCGGCGATCGCCTCGCGCCGAGCGTCCGGCGCGAGCCCGTCGCCGCGCTGGCGAAGGACGCGGGCGAGGCCGTAGATCGTCGTGATCGGCGTTCGCAGCTCGTGGCTGATCACACCGATGAACGCCTCGCGGAGCGCGGTGGCTCGCGCCGACTCCGCGTGGTGCGCCGCCAGCTCGAGGTGCCCGCCGAGCACCGCGACGACGCCCTCCAGGAGCTCCACATCGTCCTCGCCGAACGCATGCACCTCGGGCGAATCGACCTCGAGGAGTCCGATCGCCTCCTGGGCCCGGACGATCGGGACGGCGAGCCACGACTGGATGACCTTCGCGGCGCGAGCGCCCCGGATCCGGTCACCGCTGGTCCGCAGGTCGCCCGTCAGGAACGGGCGGCGGCTTTCGATGACACCCCAGCTCCGGCTGGGACCGCGGGCGAGGCGCTGGCCGAGCGCCTCGTCGGCGAAGGGTCCGACCGCCGCCCGGACCACGAGCTCCTCGCCCTCGACGAGCGCGATCGAGCCGCCGGTGAGGCGGACGACGCTCCGCAACCGGGCGAGCGCGGTCTGGAGGATGTGATCGAGGTCGAGCTCGCCGGACGCGGCGGCGGCGATCTCGATGATCAGCCGCGACGTCGCCTCCGAGCGATCGGCCTGGGCGGAAACGTCACGCTCGCGATCGACCGCGTCCACGAGCGGATCGTAGCGCGGTCGTCGTCGCGCGCTTCAGGACGCCGTCGTGCCGGCGCGGGCCGGTCGGAGCACGAACACGTCGAGCGGGTCGTGGCGCCCCGCGATCTCGACGCGGCGCCGTTCGTCGACGCTCGATGGCCACACGTCGACGGAGGCGAGCACCTCGCCCGGCCCGGCCAGCGCGCCGAGCCGCGCCGCGACGTTGACGGGATCGCCGAGCGCCGAGAAGTCGAGCCGGTCGCCCGACCCGATGACGCCCACGAACGCGGTCCCGCGGTGGACGCCCGCACCGACCCGGACGCCGGACGCCGGCAGCGACGATCGCTCGACCGCGCCGACGAGCGCGACGGCCGCTTCGACGGCGCGTTCGGCGTGTCGCTCGCCCGCGATCACGGGGATGAACAGGGCCATCACGCCGTCGCCGAGGTACTTGTCGACCGAGCCGCCGTTGTCCTCGATCGCCTTCGCCGCCAGCAGGTAGAACGCCTGGAGGGCCTCCCGGAACGCGCCCGGCCCGATCGTCTCGGCGATCCCCGTGGAACCGCGGATGTCGGCGAAGACGATCGAGACGTCGATCTCCGCGCCGCCCGGGTGATCGGCGAGGTGGCGGAAGCACATCCCGCACATCGCAGGATTCGCCGTCGAGCGTCCGTGCTGGAAGAGCCGCGTCGCCACGCCGCCGATGCCCTCGAACGGCGCCGCGCAGACCTTGCATCGCGGCCCGTGGGGAACGTGGCGCCACATCCGCCGCATGGAGGCGATGGAGTGATCGTCGCCGATGAGGCGCGCCCGCCAGGTGTCGGTCTCGGCGGTCCGCTCGACCGGCGCCCAGCCGGACGAGGGTCCTTCGTCCTCGGCCATCGCGGTCAGGCTACTGCAGGGCCCATCCCCCGCACATGACGTCCGTGGGACGGCTCAGAGACGGAGGAGGAGCTTGGCGATCTCGAAGTAGATGATCAGGCCCGTCCCGTCGACGAGGGTCGTGATCAGCGGCGCGGAGACGACCGCCGGATCGATCCGCAGCCGGCGCAGAACGAGCGGCAGGACGGCGGCGACGATCGCGGACCAGACGCAGATCGCCAGGATCGTCACCCCGACGACGAGCGGGACGTTCGATGGGACGCCGAGCAGCTCCGCCCGACCGATCGCGACGACGGCCATGACGACGCCGATGACGAGTCCGACCCGCAGCTCCTTCCAGACGACCCAGCCGACGTCGCGCAACGACACCTCGTTGAGGGCCATGGCGCGGACGATCAGGGTGACCGTCTGGCTGCCGATGTTGCCGCCGGTGCCGATGAGGAGGGGAATGAAGAAGCTGAGCGTCACCGCCGCCTCCAGCTCGTCCGAGAACGCGCGCAGGACCGAGCCGGTGTAGGCCTCGGCGACGAAGAGGAGGAGCAGCCAGCCCACGCGCTTGCGGACGAGCAACGGGACGCTCGACAGCCGGTACGGGACGTTGAGTGGCTGCGACCCGCCGAGGCGCTCGATGTCCTCGGTCGCCTCCGCCTCGAGCACGTCCGCGACGTCGTCCTGGGTGATGATCCCCAGGAGGTGGTCGTCGTCGTCCACGACCGGGATCGCGAGGAGGTTGCGCTCGGTCAGGAGGTTGGCGGCCGTCTCGCGGTCGGCCGACGCCCGGACGCGGACCGTCGTCGGGGCGATCAGCTCGGTCACCGGGGTCGCGCCCGGGCTGAGCAACAGCCGGTACAGCGAGAGGACGCCGATGAGGTGCCGCTCGGGGTCGACGACGTAGACGTAGTCGACCGTCTCGGCCTCGCCGACGAGCCCGCGGATCGCCGCGATCGCGCCATCGGCCGTCGCGTCGGAGGCGACCGCGACGAAGTCCGGCGTCATGATCCCGCCGGCAGAGTCGGGCTCGAACGCCGACAGCGCCCGGATCTCGGCCGCCTCGTCGGGCGGCATCCGGACGAGGATCTGGCTGACCTCGGGCTCGGTCAGCTCCTCGACAACGTCCGCGGCATCGTCCGGGTCCATGCCGGCGAGCAGGGTCGCGGCCTCCTGCCGGCTCAGCGTTCGGAGGATCGCCGCCGCCTCGTGCGGGTCGAGCTCCTCGAGGAGCTCGGGGACCTCCTCGTCCGGCAGCCACTGGAGGAGGACGGCGACCTCGCTCGGGTCGAGCCGCGGGACGAGAGCGGCCCACTCGGACGGCCCGACCCGCTCGGCGAGACCGGCGACGCCGTCCTGCTCACGCTCGCGGATGAGCTCCTGGATCTCCTCGAGGAGGGCGTCGGTCGCGACGGACGGCATGGCACGGCTCCGGACGGTGATGTGGAGCGCCTGGGCGGACGCCTGGGAGCGGCCGGTACGACGGATGCCCGCGGTCGCGGCGGCATCGTACCGCCCGCCGGATCGCGACGCCCCGCCCGTCGACGGCGCGCGCGGCCTACTTGATCAGCCCGTAGTCCGGCGGCTTGGCGAACTTCTGGTTGTTGTAGAAGAAGTGGAAGCTCGAGTTGCCCTGGATCTGCAGGTCCCAGCAGATGAACTGCAGCGTGAGGTCCGTGCCGCCGCCCGAGCCGCCCGAGCCGCCGGTCATGTAGACGAGGGCGCCCGGCGCGTACACGGTGCCGCTGATGTTCACGTTGCCGCCGCCGCTGAGGTTGACCTGCGGCTGTGCGTACGTGCTCGACACCGTCGGCGACACGCTCTGCCAGAGCAGGAGGTTGTCGTAGTCCGGGAAGTTGAGGCCCGTTCCGTCGTAGGAGTGGTTGTACGGCCGGAGCTTCAACGTCGCGCCGGCGCCGACGGTGACCTGGCCCATCGCGCCCGAGCCGCTCGCGGTGCCCGTGTTGTAGAAGAGGATGCCGCAGGTCGCTTCGGGGCAGTCCGTCGCCCAGTTCGCGTCGGTCGTCGAGGTCACCCCGGACGCGACGGAGTAGACGGCGTTCTGCGCGCCGATGTCGAACCCGCCGCCCTGCATGACGTAGATGCCCGGGCGGAGGTAGGCCTTCACGCTGTTCTTCAGCTGGATTCCGCCCTGGTAGATCCCCGGATCCAGGACCTGGTCGGCGCCGCCGAACACCTGGCGCGTCGTCGCGCGGACCGGCAGGCTCGACGGCATCGGCGTGAGGCCCGCCAGCGGATCCTTGACGTAGGGCTGGCCGGTCAGCGGGGTCGGCGAGATCGTGAGCGCCGCCGGCGCATACCCGCCGACGATCTTGAACGTGGCGCCGTTGTTCAGCGTGATCGACGCCGAGTTGCCGTTCGTCGCGAGGCCGCCGCCGTTCGCCGCGGTGCACGACGAGTCGATCATCACGGAGCCCTCGAGGATGATCGTCGGGCCGCCCGAGATCAGGCCCGCGGGGCAGCCTCGGCGGCCGTTCGGCCAGCTCGTGTTGCCGTTGTCCAGGAGGAGGACCGAGTACGGCGGCGGAAGGACGGGCCCGTTCACGGCCTGGCTCGTCGTCCTGACGTCGAACCCGCGGATCCCGACCGCGCCGCCGAAGAAGGACGGCGAGTGCCCGGCGACGTCGACCTGGACGACGTAGTTGTTCCAGCCGTCCGGGCACGAGACCGTGATCGCGCTCGCCGGCGTCCCCGGGATCGCCGCCTGGACGGCCGCGATCGCGGCCGCGCTGACCGCGGCACGCGGGCTTCCCGGGGGCGGCCCGGCGGTGGCCGAGCAGCCCTTGAGGCTCTGGACCAGGTTCGCGGCCTGGAGCGCGGCGGTGTCCGATGCGTTCTGCTGGACCCGCCGCTGGACGAGCGCCTGGGCGCCGTCGAACAGGAGCGAGGCCATCGCGAAGATCGCGGCAAGCGACAGGACGAACAGGACGATGATCTGGCCACGCTCGGCGCGGCGCGTCGAGACGCCCATCAGTGGTTCACCACCATCGTGGTCGTCGTACTGATCCCGAAGCCGCCCAGGCCGAGGATCGACGACGTGAAGAGGTTGATCCGGCTAGTGACGCCGATCGTGATCGGCGTGCCGCGGGCGTTCGTGGCCCCGGTCGTGTCGGTGTCGCCGCTGCAGCCGGCGCCGTAGCAGACCGTGACCGCCAGGCTCGTGCCGCCGGCCGCAGCCGCGGCCGTGACCGCATCCCGGATGGACTGCTTCGACGGCGACGGATAGGGGCAGTCGGTCGAGACCGCGGGGATGTTGGCCGTGTCCGCGGGCGGCCCCACGGGGCACGCCGTCGTCGCCGACCCGCCATGGACGATCGCGTAGCGACCGGCTTCGCGGGCCGCGGAGGCGAGGCTGTTCTGGGCCCAGATCGCCCGGCCCACGTCGATGACCGCCATCAGCATGACGAGGAAGACGGGGAGGACGAGCGAGAACTCGACCAGCGCCTGGCCGCGCGTTCGACGACGTCGCATCTCAGCGGCCCTGGATGATCGAGTAGGTCTGGGTCGACGACAGCGCCCACGCCCCGTTCTGGGTGAACAGCGGGTAACCGAAGAACGTCCGGAAGGGCAGGGTCGCGGTGACGGTCACCGTGGCGATCGGGTTCGCCGCCGAGGCGCCGGTCGCGGTGGTGCTCAGGCTGAAGCTCGAGACGCTCACGGCCGGGCTCGAGCAGCTCGTCGGGTTGCCCGGGGGCGCGGCAAAGCCCGGGAGCGTCGCCGTCTGAGCGCAGATGATGCTCTTCGCGCTCGTCAGCGCCCCCGTCGAGGTCGTGTCCTTGGTCGCGGCGTACTCGGCCGCGTCGCGGGTCGCTCCCTCGAGCGTGATCCAGCCCTGGTAGAGGCGCGCGATGTCGACCGCGGCGCCCACCATCGTGAGCAGGATCGGCAGGATCAGCGCGAACTCGACGAGCGATTGGCCCAGGGAGCGTGGGCTGCGGCGAGGGCGGGACACGGTGCCTCCGGTGGGGTCAGGTGATGCCGTCAACGCTCGCATCGCGTGGTGCCGGGACGTCGCCACCCGGAAGTCCCCGGGGTCGTGGTACGGAGGTCCGGCGCGTCGGCGCACCGGGTCGGTCCCGCGCGTCGAACCGCCGGTCAGCGGCCCTCGTCGACGGGCGTCGATCGGCCTCGGGCCGCGTCCGTCTCGGTCATCGAGACATCGAGCCAGCCCTTCGCGCCGACGAGCGTCACGCCGAGCCCGGCGATCAGGAGCCACGGCCCGAGCGTGAGGCCGAGGGCCACCCCGCCGAGGCCGATCGCGATCGCGACCGGGGTCCAGCCCGGCGCCGGCAGGGGCTCGACATCCCGGACGGCCGCGCGGGCGTCGATCTGCGCCGTCGTCGCGGTCGGCGTTCGCGGGGCGTGCCGTCCCCGGCGTGACCCGAGGACGATCGCGATCGTCGCGACCGCGGACGCGATCCCGAACGCCTCCAGCATCACCGACCCCGCGGCCTCGTACGTGAGGAACCAGTAGCCGGCGCCGACCAGGATCCCGAACGCGGCCATCCGGCCGAACACCTGGGCCTCGTAGGGCACGCCCAGGCCTCGCCGGCCGCCCGTCTCGGCGGTGTCGCTGCGCTCGTGCGGCGCCTCGGTCACCGTGACGCCTCCGGATCGTCGTCGGGGATCACGCCCATCGCGTCGAGGACCGGGCGGGCGCTCCGGATCGGCGGCAGATCGTGGAAGTTGCCCGGCTCCGGCGGCGACGTGGCCCACCACTCGAGCGTACCGCCGCCCCACGGGTTCGGCGGCTGGTCGGGCACTCGGCGGAGGGCCGCGGCGACCGCCACGAGGAACGGGATCGTCCCGAGACCGAGGAGGACCGCGCCCACGGTCGACGCGATGTTGAGATCGGTCCAGCCCGCGGCCGACGAGTAGTCGGCGATGCGCCGCGGCATCCCGAGCAGCCCCAGCTGGTACTGGGGCAGGAACGTCAGCGTGAACCCGACGACCCACAGGGCGAAGTGGACCCGGCCCAGGCCCTCCGACAGCCGCCGCCCGGTCATCTTGGGGAACCAGTAGTACATCCCCGCGAAGATCGCGAAGACCGACCCGCCGATGAGCGTGTTGTGGAAGTGGGCCACGACGAAGTACGTGTCCTGGAGCTGGTAGTCGAGCGGCGGCGACGCGACGATGATCCCGGTGATCCCGCCGAGCAGGAACAGGTAGAGGAAGCCGATCGCCCACAGCATCGGCGTCTCGAACGTGAGGTGGCCGCGCCACATCGTCCCGATCCAGTTGAAGAACTTCACCCCCGTCGGCACGGCGATCGCGAACGAGGCGATCGAGAAGAACGGATTGCTCACCGCACCGGTCGTGAACATGTGGTGGGCCCAGACCGACATCGAGAGGCTCGCGATCGCGATCGTCGCGAAGACGAACGCGCTGTAGCCGAAGACCGGCTTCCGGCTGAAGACCGAGACGATCTCGGTGATCACCCCGAAGAACGGCAGGATCAGGATGTAGACCTCGGGGTGGCCGAAGAACCAGAAGAGGTGCTGCCAGAGGATCGCCGAGCCGCCCATCTGGGGCTCGAAGATGGCGCCGCCGAGGTGGCGGTCGATGAAGAGCATCGCGAGGGCTGCCGTCAGGGGCGGGAACGCGAACAGGATCAGCAGGCCCGTCACGAGGATGTTCCACGTGAAGATCGGCATCCGGAACAGCGTCATTCCAGGCGCCCGCTTGCCGTAGACGGTCGCCACGAAGTTGATCGCGCCGAGCACGGTCGAGATGCCGGTCAGGAGCAGGCCGACGATCCACAGGTCGACGCCGACGCCGGGCTCGTACGTCGGCCCGCTCAGCGGCGCGTAGCCGGTCCAGCCGATCGCCGCAGGCCCACCGCCCACGAGGAAGCTGCTCATCACGATGAGCGCGCCGGTCAGGAACACCCAGAACGACAGGGCGTTGAGCCGCGGGAAGGCCATGTCGTCGGCGCCGATCTGGAGCGGCATGATCACGTTCCCGAGACCCACGGCCATCGGCGTGCCGAAGAGCAGCAGCATGATCGTGCCGTGCATCGTGAACAGCTGGTCGTAGCCCTGCTCGCCGACGATCTGGAGCCCTGGGGCCGCGAGCTCGGTCCGCATGACCTCGGCCATGAGGCCGCCGACGAGGAAGAACGCGAACGCCGAGGTGACGTACAGGATCCCGATGCGCTTGTGATCCACCGTCGTCAGCCACCCGGTCAGGCCGGGCAGCTCGAGCGGGTGATGGACGGCGACCGGGGTCGTTCGCGTCGTCATGGCGCGGCGCTCGACGCCGCGGAGCTCGACGGGGCGGAGCTCGCCGCGGCCGAGCCCTTCGGCTGGCTCGCGACCCACGCGTCGAACTCGGCCCGGGAAACGGCCCGCACGCTCAGCAGCATCCGGTCGTGGAACACGCCGCAGAACTCCGCGCACTGGCCGCGATACGTGGCGGCTTCGCGGATCGTGACGTCGAACGCGTTGACCTGGCCGGGGATCGCGTCGCGCTTGAACAGGAACTGCGGCACGTAGAAGGAGTGGGCCACGTCGGCGGAGGTCAGGACGATGTGGATCGGCTCGCCGACCGGCACGACCATCTCGGCCGGCGTGTCCGGGCCACCCTCGACGGTCACGCCGAGCTCGGGGTAGACGAAGCGCCACTGCCAGCGGTACGCGGTGACCTCGACGGTGACGCCGCCGGCGCCGCGCGCGTCGATCCGTCCGAGCGCCCCGAGCGTCAGCCAGAACAGGACCGCGACGATCGCGATCGGGATGAGCGTCCAGGCGATCTCCAGTCGCGTGGAGCCGTGGAGCTGCGGCGGCTGCGGGGCGGCGCCGTCGGGGCCCGCCACGGCGGACCGGCGACCGTATCGGACGATCGACACGGTGATCAGGAGCCAGACCGCTCCGCCGACCACCGCGGCGGCGATGAGGAACTGCGCCCACAGGTCGCGAACCGCGACGGCCTGGTCCGTCACGGGCGCGGGCATGCACCCGGCCGCGGCGAGGCCGAGGGCTGCGGTGGTCGCGACGAGACCGGTTCGACGGCCGTGACGGATCACGGGCGTCCGCCGTCGGAGCTCGCGTCGAGCGCCTGGAGCGGCGTCCGGTCGCGGATCTCGCGCGCCGCCCGGTCGCGGCAGAGCCGGTACGTCAGGAGCCCGGCAAGGACCGGCACGACGACGACGAGGATCCGGGTCGCGGACGTCAGCTCCTCGAGTCCGACGTGGAGGAACACCGCGAGGACGTCGTTCCCGCCGGAGACCGTGAGGATGATCAGCATCACGAGCACGCCCACGCCGATCGCGGTCCGGACCGGCGCCTGCCACGGGTACTGCAGGAGCTGGTGCTCGCGGTCGTCGCGGCTGAACCGCGCCTCGACGAAGGGCCACAGCGCGAAGCCGGTGAAGACGATCCCCGGCAGGACGATCGCGGGCAGCACGAGGCTGGGCACCGTGATGCCGAGGATCGTGGGCTCCCAGTTGGGCCCCATCCGCAGGGCGCCCTCGAGCCAGCCCAGGTACCAGTCGGGCTGCGCCGGCGAGCTGACGAGGTACGGCTCGTACGGTCCGTAGACCCAGACGGGGTTGATCTGGACGAGACCGCCGAGGACCGCGAGGACCGCCGCGGTCAGGAAGAACAGCCCCAGCGAGCGGAACACCTGTCCGGGCCAGAAGTGCCGCCCGACGACGTTCGTCTCGAGCGCCTCGGTGCCTTCGGTGCGGCCCGGGTACTGGGTGTGCTTCTGGAACCACAGGATCAGGAGGTGGGTCGAGACCGCGCCGATGATCAGGGCCTGGATCAGGAAGATGTGGAAGACGTACAGCCGTCCGATCACCTCGACCGGCGGGAACTCACCGCCGAAGATCAGGTAGGCGAGCCACGGTCCGACGAACGGGATCGCCGACGCGACCGAGGCCGTGATCCGGAGGCCCGTCCCGGACAGGAGGTCGTCCGGCAGCGAGTAGCCGGTGAGGCCCGCGGCGAGCGCGAGGATCAGCAGTCCCACGCCCACGAGCCAGTTGATCTCGCGCGGCCGACGGAAGGCGCCCGTGAAGAAGATCCGGCAGGCATGCACGACGATCGCCGCGACGAACACCACCGCGGCCCAGTGGTGGATCTGGCGCATGAGCAGCCCGGCCCGGACCTCGAGCGACAGCCGCATGACCGAATCGAACGCCGCCGAGACCTCGGCGCCGGCGAGCGGCCGGTACGGCCCGTCGTAGGTCACCGGCCGGGTGTCGGCGGCGAAGAAGAACGTCAGGAACACCCCGGTCAGGACGAGGACGACGTAGCAGAACAGCGCGATCTCGCCGAGCAGGAACGACCAGTGGTCGGGGAAGACCTTGCGCAGGACCGTCCGCGCGACCCGGGCGAACCCGGTCCGCTCGTCGAGCCAGCCCACGAGGCGATCGAGCTCGGTCGGGCGCTCGGCCGCGGTCACGGGGCGCTCCCGGGCGCGACCGTGCGATCGCCCTGGTGGATGTTCCAGATCGACGGGCCGACGGCCTCGGGGAAGTCGTCGATCGCGGTGAACGTCCCGTCGGCCTCGAGCCGGATCGGGAGCTGGGGGAGGGGACGGGCGGCCGGGCCGAACACGGGGACCGCCCCGGTCAGCACGTCGAACGTCGACTGGTGGCACGGACAGATGAGCTTCCGCTCGGACGCCCGGTACAGCCCCACCGGACAGCCGGCGTGGGTGCAGATCTTCGAGTAGACGACGTAGCCGTTCGGCGCCCATGCCGCCCGCGACGGGTCCAGCCTGAGGAGCTCGGGCGGGACGCGGATGAGCAGCGCCTGGCTGTCCGCCGAGCCGACCGCGCCGTCCGGGAAGACCGTCACGAGGCTGTCCACGGCCAGATCGTCGGCGTGGACCGGCTGCCCGGTGAGGCCGACGAGCCGGCGCCCGGGTCGCCACGAGGTGCTGAACTGTTCCGCGCCGGGCGCCGGTCCGAGGGACAGGACCGGGATCGCCAGCGCCGCGCCGAGCCCCGCGAAGGCGGCGACCAGCATCCCGACGAGGAGCTTCCGGCGGCTGAACCCCGCCTCCTCGGTCAGGGCCGCCTGGAAGTCGGCCGTCTCGGCGGCCGTCGACGTCGCCGGATGACGTTCCTCGACGACGATCGGCGTGTTCATCAGCTCCTGGGCCCACAGGACGATCCCGATCCCGAGGCTGCCCAAGGCGATGCCGAGGACGATGCCCTCGATCTGGGGCTGGCCGCCGAGGACGTAGACCGCGAGCAGCACGAGGCCGGCGAGGGCCGTGACGCCGAACAGCCCCGCGACGACCCACTCGGTCCGGGAGCGCGTCATCGGTGGACCTTCATCGGCGCCGACTCATCGATGCCGCCGCCGCTCGATCCAGCGGGTGATCCCCAGGAGCGCGACGAGATACACGATCCAGCCGACATAGCCCTCGGCGACGGGTCCCACGCCGCCCACGGTCGCGCCGCCGGGCGCCGCCTCGTCCCGGAGGAACTGGACGTAGGCCGCGATCTGGCTGAGGTTCGCATCGCTCACCTGGCGCTCGTCGAAGGGCGGCATCGCGCCCGGTCCGATCCGGATCGCCTCGCCGACCTGGGTCGGAGCCGTCCCGAGCAAGGGTGGCGCGATCGCGCCACCGCCGACCGCGTCACCGCTGCCGCCGGCACCGTGACACGCCGCACACGTCGCGACGTAGGTTGCCCGCCCCGCGGCGATGTCCGTCCCGTCGGTGATCTGGACCGGTGGGATGGACGGCCCGTTCCCGAAGCTCGCGACGTACCCGACGAGCGCCTGGATCGCGGGCTCGTCGAACGCCGGCCGGCCCCGCCGGACCGGCTGCTGCGGCTCGGGGAGCGGCATCCGTCCCGTTCGGAGCATGAAGTCGACGGACGCCGCGCCCGCGTTCGTGAGGGCCGGCCCGTTCGCCGTTCCCGCTCCGCCCACGCCGTGACAGGCGGCGCAGTTGGCGGTGTAGAGCGTCGCTCCATCGGCGCCGGTGACCTGGTTCCCCGCCGCGGCGACGTCGCGTGGCGGTGGCGTCGGGACGCTCGGCGCGGCGAGCGGTCCCGCGATCGCCGCCCAGCCGAGGACGACGATCGCGCCGAGTCCCACGAGGCCTCCGACGGCGTGGCGATCCAGCTCCGGCTCCCGAGCGTGCTCCTCCGGCCGGCGCGGGCCTCCAGACCGAGCGCGTCGGCGTGGGTCTATCCTCTCCCGGCGGCGGGCCGTTGGGAACCCCCCGGAACCGGAGACGCCATGTGACAGCGGCGCATCAAACCGTCGCGTGGCTTGCCGTCGCGATCTCCGCGGCAGTGCTCGGCGCCGCCGTCTGGTCGGCCGTCGCGGGACGCCGATCCGGCGGCAGCATGGACCATCGCTTCGCCGTCGATCGGGCGGTCATCGCCGCCGAGGGCGTGATCGCCGTCGCGGCGCTGATCGGCCTCGCGATCGTCGCGGGCGGGAGCCGGCCCGCGGACGCGCTGCATCTGTTGTACGGTGTCCTCGCCGTCGTCGCGCTGCCCCTGGGCTGGCTCATCGGCGGTCGCGCTACCCCGGGCGCCGTCACGCCCCCGCGCCTCCGTCGCGACACCTGGATCGGGGTGGCCGCGGCGATCCTCCTGGCGATCGAGCTCCGCCTGTTCCTCACCGGCTGACGTCGCCGCCGACCCCCCGGCGACCGGTGCCATCCGCGCCCCGCTCGAACGTACTGGGCGGCCGCGGGCCGCCCGAACACGATCGGGCTATGGATCGGAACCGGCGGACGCCGGATCGTCGGAGGGACCAGACCGACCCCCGCGACCTGGAGCTCTCGAACCGTGCCTGCCGGTGTTCCGCCGCCCCGTCACGCCCTCCGTCACGCACGGCGCGCGACGCGCCGTTTCCTCGCCCTCGTCCTCGCCGCCACGGCCGTCGCCGTCGCCGCGCCGCCCGGCGCCGTCGCGTCAGGCACGCCCGTGGCTCGGAGCCCGTCGACGCCGTCGGTCGACGCCACGACCTCGACCGTCGAGGGGATCGACGTCAGCCACTGGCAGGGCGCGATCGACTGGGCGAAGGTCGCCGGCGCGGGCAAGCATTTCGCGATCATCAAGGCGACCGACAGCGACGACTTCTTCGACGATCGTTACGTGTTCAACCACACGAACGCGAAGGCGAACGGCCTGTGGACCGGCGCGTACCACTTCGCACGGCCCGACTCGAGCGCGGGCGACGCTGTGGGCGAGGCCGATTGGTTCGTCTCCCACATCGGCCTGACGGCCGGCGATCTCGTGCCGGCGCTCGATCTCGAGCAGAGCGGCGGCCTGTCGGTCAGCTCGCTCCAGACGTGGGTGAAGACGTTCCTGGACCGCGTGACGAGCCGGACCGGTGTCCGGCCGATGATCTACACGAGCCCGAACTTCTGGAAGAACGCCATGGGTGACAGCCGGGCGCTCGCCGACGCCGGTTACAAGATCCTGTGGGTCGCCCACTGGGGCGTGTCGTCGCCGACCGTTCCAGCCCAGAACTGGGGCGGCCACGGCTGGACGTTCTGGCAGTACACGAGCGACGGCTCCGTCCCTGGAATCTCGACCCGCGTGGATCTCGACCGCTACAACGGGACGGACTTCTCGCGCGTCGCGTACTCGACGTTCAAGCTGACCGCGTCGGTCCCGGCGAGCGCCACGAAGCAGGGCGGCACCTCGGCCGCGACGGTCGGCATCGTCCGGACGAACTTCGATTCCGACGTCGCGCTCGACATCGCCGGTCTTCCGGCCGGGGCGACCGCGACGTTCGACGCGAATCCCGCCGGCGGGGACGCCGCAGGCCTCACGGTCACGACGGATCCGGATCCTGCCGCGACGCCCGTCGGCACCTATCCGCTGACGATCACCGGCCAGGCGAACGGCCTGACGCGGATCCTGAAGATGAGCCTCGTCGTCACCGATGGCCTCCCGCCGACGGTCAGCGTCCCGTCGACGCGGCTCTGGTCGGGGCGGACGCTCGGGACGACGACCGTGCCGGTCCGCGTCCTGTGGTCGGCGACCGACCCGAGCGGCCTCGCGTCCACCGCGCTCCAGAAGAGCTCGAACGACGGGGCATGGACGACGGTGGGCCTCGCGTCGGCGACCGCGCAGGCCGCTGACAGCTCGATCCCGATCGGGGGGACGGGCCGCCAGCGGGTCCGAGCCACGGACCGCCGGACGAACACGAGCGACTGGGTCCCGGGCGGTCTCGTCCGGGCGTCGGTCTACCAGCAGTCGTCGTCGGCGGTCACCTGGACCGGGACGTGGCACACGACCGGCTGGAGCAGCGCGTCCGGCGGCTCGGTCCGCTACGCGACGAGCCGGGGCGCGTCGGCGACGTTCTCGTTCACTGGCTCCAGCGTGGCGTGGGTCGCGGCGAAGGGCTCCACGCGCGGCTCGGTCTGGGTCTACGTCGACGGGGCGTACGCCGGATCGGTGAGCCTCTACGCGGCGACGGGCCAGTCGCGGGCGATGGTCTTCGCGCGGAACTGGTCGACCGTCGGGTCGCACACGCTGAAGATCGTCGTGGCCGGGACGGCCGGCCACGCGCGCGTCGACGTCGACGCCTTCGCTCGCCTGACGATCGGCTGACGCTTCGCTCGGCTCGGGGCGGCCGGCTCGGGCACGGCCGGCCCGTGCCGTGTCGCTAGCGGGGCTTGCCCTCGCGAAGCGCCGCGATCGATTTCGCGAGGCGCCGGGCGCGGGTCTCCTCGCTCTTCGCCCCCTCGAGCAGGGTGACGTGATAGCCCTTGTTGCTCGGTGACAGCGCCTCGAACGTGCGACGCGCCGCCGGCTCGGCGTCCAGGGCGGCGGCGAAGTCCGCCGGGAGGGCGACCTCGCGCGGAGCGTCGTCGATCTCGAGCTCGATGTCGTGCGTCTCGCCGCCGGCGACGCCCGCGCCCGCTCGATTCTCGGCGCTCACGCCGATGAGGTAGCGCCCACCCATCGGCGCGACGGTGCTCCGGTACGTGTAGCCGTTGATCGTCACCCGGACCGGCGGACGCTTGCCCTTGCCGAGCGCCAGGACCGTCTCCTCGGGCACCTCGAAGCCCACGGCCGTCTTGCCGGTCGTCTCGAGCAGGGCGCGGATCCGGTGAGGGGGCATCAGGTCCTCCGCTGAGTCGGTCGCTCGCCGTCGGGGAGCCAGACGTTGTCGTGGCGGAGATAGAACTCGTCGATCACCGCCTGATCGGTGGGCCGGCCGGATCGTCCCCACTCCGCGAGTCCCTCGAAGTAGCCCTCCCGTGGCGCGCCCGGCGCGAAGTGGAGGAGCATCGAGGCCGGCGCACCGGACTCGTTCCGGAAGCCGTGGATCCCGCCGATCGGGACATGGACGAAATCGCCGGGCCGGCAGGCGCGCCACTCGCGGCCGTCGTAGATCCGGATCTCGCCGGTCAGGACGTAGAACGACTCGGTGATCGTCCGGTGGAAGTGCGGGCCGGGCCCGCTCCGCTCGGGGCCCATCAGCCAGCGGTACAGCCCGTACGTCCCGCCGGTGGTCGCACCCGTCGCGAGGTAGTGCGCGGCGTTGCCGTTCGCGTAGGTGAGCTCGGGTGGCGCATCGGCCGCGCGGAACGTGGCTGAAGCCTCACCGGTCGAGCCGTGGTAGACCGGCTCGGGATAGCTCATCGGGCCCTCCGGTGGCGTGTCATCGGCGTCGCCCGATGAGTTTGCCGGACCGGCGCCGTCAACGGGTCGAACACCTGCACGAGGTTCGTCGTCTTGGCACGCCCAGGTCGCATCCGCTTGCCGGCGACGCTCGACCGCGCCGAGGTGCCGGTCGTCGTCAGCGCCTCGATCGCTGCCGCGCGCGGAGCTGCGTCCGTGTCGTGCGATGCCGGCGCCGTCGCGCCCGCCGCGCTCCCGGCCGTCGATGCGATCGCCCGGATCGCCCTCGCGCTCCGTCGTGACCGGCGGTCGTTCCGCCTCGAGCACGCCAGCCCCGAGCTCCTCCAGCTCCTGGACCTGTGCGGCCTCACCGGCTCCGTCGCGAGGCCGGGTGACGACGCCACGACCCCTAGGCGTCGAGGTGCGGCGGCAGCCCGAAGAGCGGGAAGAAGCGCTCGGTGTCGAGGAAGAAGGTGATCCCGGCGATCCGCCGCCCGTCCGGCTCGAGCTCGAGGACCTGGATCGACCACGGCGCGAGGCCGCCATGCTCCGGGTCCGGCTTGTACTGGGCGAAGCCCGGCGAACCGTTGACGTTGATCGGCAGCAGCCGTGAGCCGCGGCAGCCGCCACCCGGGCCCAGGCACCAGGCGACGATGTCCCGGTGGGTCTGGAGCCAGATCTCGTACGGCGGCATCGACCAGCGGGCGTCCTCGTTGAGGATCCTCGTCAACGCCTCCATGTCGTACTGCTCGAAGGCCGCGACGTAGCGGGCGAGGAGCGCCCGATGCTCGTCGTCGAGCTCGGCCGGCGTGGGGTCGGCCACGACGAGGTGCTTGTCCGACAGCGTCGCGCGTGCCCGCTGCAGCGCGCTGTTCACCGACGCGGTCGACGTCTCGAGCAGCTCGGCGACTTCCTCGGCTCGCCAGCGGAGGACCTCGCGCAGGATGAGCACCGCGCGCTGCTTCGGCGGGAGGTGCTGGAGGGCCGCGACGAAGGCCAGGCGGATCGACTCGCGGGCCACGGCCACATCGGCCGGGTCACCGCCGGCGGGCAGCGCCCGGTCATCGGGAACGGGCTCGACCCAGGCGGCCTCGGGAAGCGGCGTCCCGAGGGCGCTGTCGGCGGTCAAGGCCGGGTTCAGGTCGATCGGCCGCGCCCGGCGCTGAGTCGCGCCCTTCATGTCCAGGCAGACGTTCGTCGCGATCTTGTACAGCCACGACCGGAACGAGGATCGACCCTCGAATCGGTCGACGCTCCGCCAGGCACGCAGGAACGTCTCCTGGACGGCGTCCTCGGCCTCGAACGCCGAACCGAGGATCCGGTAGCAGTAGCCGGTGAGCTCGGTCCGGTGGGCTTCGAGCCTCGCGTCGAGGTCGCTGGCGGTGGGGATGTCGGGCGCTCCAGCGCCGGTCGTCGGGAGGTCGACGGTCGCTTCGGTCATCGGGGCATCCTACCCGCCACCGCCGCCGGAAGCCGTCATGAACCGATGAGTTCCCGTCACATCCGTCGTCTCGTAGGTGACACTGGACCGACGGACGATGCCCAGTCCCATCCCAGGAGGCACCCTGTGACCCCCACCGCCAACGCCAGCCCGGTTCTGGACGCGGTCCGAGCCGCCGCCACCACCGTCATCGGTCCCGAGGACCCCGAGTACGACCTGGCTCGGCGCGTCATGTACGACGACGACGCCCACCCGCTCGCGATCGCCCGTCCGGCCGACGCCGCCGAGGTCGCGCGCGTCGTCGACGTCGCCCGCGAGACCGGATCCGAGCTGGCCGTCCGGAGTGGCGGCCACTCCGGCGCGGGCCACGGCACGAGCGACGGGGGGATCGTCCTCGACCTGGCGGCGCTGAAGGGTCTCGATCTCGACGTCGCGGGCCGCACCCTGTGGGCCGGCACCGGTCTCACGGCCGGCGAGGTCGGGACGGCGCTCGCCGAGCACGGCCTCGTCGTCGGCTTCGGCGACACGGCGAGCGTCGGGATCGGCGGGATCACGAGTGGCGGCGGGATCGGCTACCTCGTCCGCAAGCTCGGGCTGACGATCGACAACGTCCTGGCGGCCGAGATCGTGACCGCCGACGGAGCGGTCCGGATCGTCGACGACGAGCACGAGCCCGATCTCTTCTGGGCCGTCCGAGGCGGAGCCGGCAACGTCGGGGTCGTGACGCGGTTCCAGTACCGGCTGAGCGAGCTCCCGGCGCTGGTCGGCGGGATGCTGATCCTTCCGGCGACTCCCGAGGCCGTGGCGGGCTTCCTCGCGGCCGCGGCCGCGGCACCCGACGAGCTTTCGACGATCGCGAACGTCATGCCCTGCCCGCCGATGCCGTTCGTCCCGGCCGAGCGCCACGGCGAGCTCGTGATCTTCGGGATGCTCGCCTACGCGGGCACGCCCGACGCGGCCGAGCCGGTCCTCGCCCCATTCCGAGCGCTGGCCGAGCCGATCTCGGACATGATCCGTCCGATCTCGTACATGGAGCTCTTCCCGCCCGAGGATCCGGACTACCACCCGATCGCCGCAGCGCGGACGATGTTCCTGGACCGCGTGGACCGGGACGTGGCGGCGAAGATCGTCGCGACGCTGACCGAGCACGCCCGCACGTCGAATGCGCAGATGGTCGTCACCCAGCTCCGGGTGCTCGGCGGGGCGATGGCGCGGGTGCCCGCCGAGGCGACCGCGTTCGCGCACCGCTCGAGCCGGATCATGGCCAGCCTCGCGGCGCTCGTCCCGACCCGTGAGGACCTGCCGGCCCACCAGGCGTGGGTCGACGGCTACGCGGCCGCGCTCCAGCAGAGCGACCGGGGACGGTACGTGAACTTCCTCATGGACGAGGGTCCCGAGGCGGTCGCCGCCGCATTCCCGGGCGAGACGGGTCGGCGGCTCGCCGACATCAAGCGCCGCTACGACCCGGCGAACCTGTTCCGGCGCAACCAGAACGTCGCGCCGGCGAGCTGAGCGCCGCCCCGCCAGCGTCGGACCGAGCCCGGAAGCGCAATCAGGCTCGACGCATCCGAGCGGCCGTCGGGCCCTTCGGCACGCCGCGGCCGGTTCCTTCGGCCGTATCGGGGAGCCGGCGCGGCTGCGACGCTGGACGGGCAAGCGCGATCGCGATGCGCGGTCGCGCGCGAAAGGAGCCCGAGGATGAAGAAGATCCTCCTGGCGTTCGATGGCGGCGAGCCCGCCCATCGCGCCCTCGATCTGACCGTCGATCTCGCCCGCCAGTTCGGCGCCGGGGTGACGGTCGTCAGCGTCACCCCGGTCCATCCGGGCCGCGTGCCCGTGGATCCGTGGGACGACCGCCCCGTCCATCTGCAGGAGCTGGCCGAGGCGCAGCAGCTTCTGCGTCAGCGCGGCATCGAGCCGCACCTCCTCGCGCCGACCGGCGAGCCGGCTCCGACGATCGAGCGGATCGCCACCGAGGGCGAGTTCGACGCGGTCATCCTCGGTTCGCGCGGCCTCGGCGCGATCTCACGCTTTCTGCAGGGCAGCGTGTCCGAGCACGTCGCAGCTCACGGCGAGAGCACGGTCATCGTCGCTCGCTGAGGGAGGCGATCCCCGAAGGACCCGCCCGGTCGGGCGGGCCCTTCGATTCCCGGGCCGGGTCGGCGGCGAACCCCAGGTTGCCGGCCGGCGCCCGGGTCAGTGCGTTGCCAGCGAATGGATCGCGGCGCTCGCGGGGTTCGCGGCGACGCGCGGCCGTCCGACCGGTTCGGCGTGACGGCGGACGATCAGGACCGACGAGACGGCGTTGTCGAGCACGTCCCGGGCGACGCTGCCGAGGACGACCCGGGTGATCCCGGTCCGACCGTGGGACCCGAGGATCACGAGATCGGCGCCCCAGTCCCGGGCGAAGGCCGTGATCGCGGCGGCCGCCGGCCCGCTGAGAACCTGGGCCCGGGCAGCCAGACCCGCGGCGGACAGGCGGTCGGCCGCGACGTTCGCGATCCGCTCGTGCTCCGCGCGGTCGGCGGCGTCGGTCTGGACATCCTCGAGCGCATCCGGTGGGATGCCCGGGATCATCTCGCTCGGCCAGGGGCTCGGATGGTCGGCCGCGACGCTCGCGACGCGGATCTCGGTGGTCGCGAGGAAGGGCCATCGGGCGATGGTCGCGATGGCCTCGTCCGCGATCTCGGACCCATCCGTGGCGACGACGACCCGCTCCAGCCGGTCGCCCCGAGCGACGAGGACCGGGACGGGAGACCGATCGACCAGGGCGCTGGAGATCGAGCCGAGCACGATCCGCCGGAGGCCGCCGAGGTGGCGCGACCCGGTGACGACGAGGTCCGGCCGGTCGCGCTCGATTCGATCGACGAGGACGTAGCGCGCCTCGCCGCGCAGGACGACGGTGAGGGCGTCGAGCCCGTGAGCGCGGAGGCGCTCGGCGACCTCGTCGAGCGCCGCCTTCGCCGCGAGCACCCGGGCGAGGTCATCCTCGGCCGCGATCGTGGCGGCGGCCGACGGGGTGGGCCATGGGCCGACCGGAAGCTCGGCCAGCTCGGGCTCGATGACGGTCACGAGCTCGATCGACGAGCCGACCGGCCATGCCGCCCGCTCGACCAACCGCGCCGCGACCGCGGCGCCCTCGGATGCATCGTAGGCAAGCAGGATTCGCATCAGGACACCTCCTCGCTCGACGATCTCAGGACCGCCCCGCCGGGACCACTGCCGAACGGCCCTCCGCACGGGGCCGTGTGTCGCAACGTCGGCCGGTACCGTCCGGCTCGGCGCGTTCGTCCGTCCCGCCACGGGTCGGCCGGAGCCGGTCGCCGGCCGCCCATGCGTCCGGATGCTCGGCCTCGAGCCGCACCGCCTCGCCGCGGACGAGGCAGGCGAGGTCCTGGTACACCGAGCGGATGGCCGGCGTCGTCCGGAGCTGCTCGCGGGCGTCCCGGAGGAACGCCGCGTAGCGCGCCAGCGGCTCGGCCGCGGCGAGCTCGGCCTCGAAGCCGCGCCGGAGGTCGACGGCGAGCCGCAACCGGCCGAACCAGGCGCCGATCGCTTCGGCGCCCTCGTCGACGCCCTGGGAGTGGCCGCCGCGGCGGACGATCGGCGCCGGCGAGACGAACCGGACGACGACTGCGTCGCCGACCCGGTCGGCCTCGACCCGGCCACCGAAGGTCAGGTACTCGTTCGTGGCGCCGAGGCGATCGACGATCCGGATCAGCCCCCACGAGAACGCTTCGGCGAGGGGCGGGCTCGAGTCGCGCGGAAAAGTCCGGCGGCGCCCGTGTCCGTCGGCGGTGATCCAGTACGTGACCGCCTCGGGATCGAAGTGGCGGAACGTCGGTCGATCGCGGATCGCGACGAGGAGGAGTCCCGGGCCGGGACGGTCGGGAAGGTCCGCGACCGCCAGGAAGCCGAGCCTCGAGAGGCGATCGGCGGCGACGCCCGGCGTGATCCGGCCGGGAGCGTCCCGGAACGCGATCCTCGGCGGCACGGCGTCAGTCCGATCGGCTCGCGGCCGGCTCGTCGAGGATCGGCAGGAGGAACCGTTCCTCCCGCTCGATGTGGGCGCGGAGGAGCGCCTCCAGCCCGAAGAGGTGACAGCGGAGCTCGTCGTGCTCGAGAGCCGGAACCTGACGGAGCGACGCTCGATCGGTCCGGATCCGCTCGGTCAGGGACCGGATCTGCTGGTGGTCGAACCGCGCCGGCCGGGTCGCCCACGGCGTCCCGACTCGTGCGTCGATCTCGGGGTACAGCCAGCGGTCCTCCCAGACGAGGTGTGGCTCGAGCATCTCATCGAGCCAGTGGAGGACATCGAGGACGTGGATCGACAGCTCGGGCGCAGCGTCGAAGCCGATCCCGCAGGCGACGTCGTGGATCCGGTTCAGGCCGCGGATCAGGTCCCGGTGCTCGTGGTCGGCGAACACGCGGGCGGGCTGCAGCTCGTTCATCTGGGTCGTCATCGGACCACTCCCGGTTCAGCCGGCCGCCGGCGGCCGGCGCCTGCTGTGACGATCCGCTGCAGCAGCCCCAGCGACCAGAGCCAGACGTCACGCGGCGACGGCCCTCATGGCCCCTGCCGGGGACGGGCGTCAGGATCGGGCTGCCGTCAGATCGTCTCGTTGGCGATCCGGACCTGGCGGCCGGTCCAGCTGATAAGACGTCGGAGCTGGTCCCGGTCGAGCCGATCGCAGGCGAACGCCCAGTGGATCGACACGACGTCGCCGGGCGCCACATCGCGGACGAACCCGACGCCGTCGCGCCACGCCTCGACGCGTTCCGGGCGCGGCGGTCCGAGGTGGAGCCGGCCGCCGGAGAGGAGGAGGGGAACGGCGTCGACGACGAGGGACGACCCGTCGCGCTCGAGGACGCGACCCCACCGGATCCGGCAGGCGTCCATCACCTCCAGCGCGCGGTCGACGGCGCCCGACCGCATCAGCCCGATCCGAGGGAAGACGTCGAGGACATGGAATGCGTGGACGGGCGCCGCCCCCGCCTCGGGCTTTCCGGCCAGCCAGCGCCAGCCATCGGGCCGCAGCCGGGGCCGGAACCGATGGGTCAGGGAAGCGCGGAGCGCGTCGGGGGTCACCCGATCCAGGAGCGAGCTGCCCAGCCAGTACGCCTCGACGACCCGGCGGTCGAGCGGATCGCCGATCCCGTTCGAGCGAGCGATGAGCTCGAGGTACGGCCATGCGCCCTCGAACCCGGCCGCCAGCGCTCGCAGTGCCGGATCGCCGGTGCCGCTGGTCGCCTCGCCGAGCAGCTCGGCGGCGGCATCGGGGCCGCAATATCCGAGCTGGTTCGGCGGGAAGGCGTACCGCGCGAACAGGACCGGGCCCGACACCGGCAATGCGGCCGTTGCCCGGGCGGCCTCAGCCATCGGATGGCTCAGGGGCGAGCCGGCGAGCGGTCGCCGATGCGACGCCTCGAGCCGCGGCTCGGGCCCACCCGACGACGAGCACGGATGCAGCCACGATCGCGCCGAACCCGACGAGCGCGGACCCACTGGGAGCCGTCCCGCTCGTCGCCGCAGACAGGCCGCCCGTCACGACCGCGCCCAGCACCAGGACGCTCGTCACGACCGTCGCCGGCGCGCGGCGCAGCGCGGCGAACCAGGTTGCGACGTAGCCGGCCAGGATCGCCCCGGTGAGGGCGACCCATGCCCAGCCGGCGGGCGTGACGGCGGCCACTCCGGTGGCACGTCCGGTGACGACGAGGAACCCGGCGAGCAGGACGACCCCGAGACCCATGCGGAGCGTCGCGAGGACGCCCGTCGGAGTCGTGCCGAGGAGGCGCCGGACGAGGACGGTCTCGATCGCCCAGAGGAGCGTGGCCGCGAGGATCATCGTCTCGCCCGGACCCCAGACGATCCCCCGCGGCGGGAGGACCAGCGCCTGGCCGAGGAGCAGACCGGCAAGGCCGACGACCAGGGCGATCCCCGCTCGCTCGCCGAGGACGGGGAGGGCGAGCAGGGCCACCCATAGGACGAGGGTCTTGTGGATGACGGCGGCGCTCGGCGCGCTCGCCGCGGCCAGGCCGGTGAAGAACAGCACGAACGGCACGCTCCCGCCGACCACACCCACGGCGAGGATCGCGGGCCAGCGGGCGGCCGGGATCGCGCGGATGCCCGTCATGCCGCGCGGCCCGAGAAGGCCGAGGAGCACGACGGCCGCGACGGCGTTCTTCAGGGTCGTGTACACGGCGGGATCGGGGACCTGGCGCACGGCGAATGCGTTCAGGTAGACCGCGACGCCGCTGACGAGCGCGGCACCGATCGCGAGAGCGATCCCGGCATCGAGGCTGTCGGGCAGCCAGGGCGGCGACGGTCGGCGAGGAACGACGATCTGGGGGCGCATCAGGGTCTCCTTGGATGAGCGAAGGGCGTTGGTTCCGTGCGTCTCGTCCCGGCGGCCGCGGCGCGCCGCTCGGCGGCTCGCAGGCGGCGCCGGATCCAGGCGGCATCGGCGGGTTCGAGTCGGGCGACGATCGCACCGGCCGCGACCGTGACCCAGTCGCCGACCCGGACGTCGGGGACGACGACGGTCGATGCCCGCCGCGTGCGGCCCTCGGTGACGACGGTCGCTCCGGTCGCGTCCAGGTCGATGACCCGGCCCGGGTACCCGATGCACATCGGTCAGGTCCGAAGCCGAGCCACGGCGTCGCGAACGGCGTTGACCATCCGCGGGACGGCCCGGGCCACGGAAGGGCTGAGGCCCGCGCCGAGCGTGAAGCGGACGCCGCCCACGGCGATGATCCGGCCCTCGAGCGGGCGACCGCGGATCATGTCGGCGACGCCGATCACCTCGCGGAACTCGAGGGCATGCGACGACCTGGGCCGGAGCCGGTCCTCGCGTCCGATCATCCCGGTGAGCGGCAGCTCGACGATGTGGCCGCCGCGCACGCCCGTCGCGGCGTCGACGACGATCACCGCGCCGCCCGGCGGGACGTCGAGCAGGTGATCGACCTCGAGCTGACCGACGACGCGGATCCGGGCACCGGCCGGCAGCGACCGCTCCAATGCCTCCGCGACGACCAGCCCGACCGCATCGTCGCCGCGGTCCGGCGATCCGCAGGCGAAGATCTCCACCCCGATCGGTCGTGCTCCGGCGAGACCTTGCCCGGACCGGGAACGGGTGACGTGGGGATCGACGGGGGCACGGGCGACGGGCGTCATCAGGACACCTCCTCCAGCGTGAGATCGAGGAAGTGGGTGGCACAGCTGATGCACGGGTCGTAGCTGCGGATCAGCTGCTCGAGCCGGAGAACCGCCTCGGCGCGCGGCAGGCCGAGCACGGATGGAGCGAACGCGGCCAGGTCGGCTTCGATCGCCGCCTGGTTCTGGCTCGTGGGCGGCACGATCCGCGCGCTCGCGACGAGTCCTCGGTCGTCGAGCTCGTAGGCGTGGAAGATCAGGCCGCGTGGCGCCTCCGTCGCCCAGGCTGCGGTCGCCGGGCCGGCGGACCACGGCACGCGGGCGTCCGCGGCGGGTGCCCAGGTCTCGACGAGGTCGATCGCCTCGGCCACGGCGTCGACGATCTCGATCGCCCGGGCGACGACGCTCCGATAGGGGTTGGTCGCGATCTCCGTCGCGAGGCCGGTCCGCGTCAGCGCCGCCGCGGCCAGCGGATGGAGCCGGTCGCCGGCGAGCGCCAGCCGGCTCGAGGGACCCAGCAGGTAGGCCCGGCCATCGAGGTCGCGCGCCTGGAGCGCATGGGACCACGGCACCTGGGTCTCGGCGAAGGCCGAGGTCCACGCGGTCGGCGGAATGTCGAGCCCGGCCGTCGACACGATCCGGCCCTCGTTCATGGGGTACTCGGTCGGATGCCGGAGCGCCACGAGCGGCCCGGATCGGGTGAACGCCGGCGTCGGCAGATCGGCGACGAGATCGACGGTCCGCTCGGCGATCCGGAGGGCCGTCTCGAGCGGCTCGCGGAGGGCCCGGATCTCCGATCGTCGGAACGTCCGGGAGAAGCCACCGACGCGGACCGAGACCGGATGGATCGCCCGGCCACCGATGACCTCGACGATCCGGTTGCCCGTCTTCTTCAGCGCGAGCCCGGCTTCCACGGCGTCGCGCCGGTCGCGGGCGAGCTCGAGGGCGCTCGGGTAGCCCAGGAAGTCGGGGAGGTGCAGCAGGTAGACGTGGAGCGCGTGGCTCTCGATCCACTCGCCGCAGTACAGCAGACGTCGGAGGGCGCGGACGGCGGGATCGATCGTGATCCCGAGCCCCGCCTCGAAGGCGTGGACCGCGGTCACCTGGTAGGCGACCGGGCAGATGCCGCAGATCCTCGCGACGATGTCGACCACCTCGTCGGGCCGGCGTCCGACCACGAGCTGCTCGAAGTACCGAGGCGCCTCGAAGATCTGGAGGTGGGCCTCTTCGACCTGTCCGTCACGAACGCGCAGACGGAGGGATCCCTCGCCCTCGACCCGCGTCAGTCCCGCCACGTCGACCGTCAGGTCGCCGGGCGCCGAGCCGCCGAGCCCGGAGCCGCCGAGCCCCGAGCCGCCGAGCCCCGAGCCGCCGGTTCCGTCGAGGTCATGCATCGGTCGAGCCCTCGCCCGCCACCGGCGCGCCCGGAGGACCGCCGTAGGTGTCGATCGCCGCCCGGAACGGTGCCGACCAGGCCGTGAACCCGGCGAACAGTCGGGCGACGTCGGCCGGGGAGCCGCGCTCGAACCAGGCCGCGAGCGACGCGGCATTCGCCGATTCGCGCGGGCCGAAGCAGCCGTAGCAGCCGCGGCCGTACGCCGGACAGATCGCGCCGCAGCCCGTCCGCGTCACCGGGCCGAGACACGGGATGGACCCGGCCACCGTGACGCAGACGACGCCGCGCCGCTTGCACTCGAGGCAGACGGCCTCGTCGGGCAGCTGCGGGCGCCGACCGGTGAGCAGCGCGGTGAGGAGCTCCCGGAGCTGGTCCGGCGCGATGGGGCAGCCACGCAGCTCGCCATCGACGGCCACGAAGTCGGAGACGGGCCGCGCCTGCGCCAGCGACTCGATGAACGCCGGCCGCGGGTAGACCGCGGCCCGGATCTCGTCGTGGTCGCGCCAGTTCCGGAGCGCCTGGATCCCGCCCGCGGTCGCGCACGCCCCGATCGTGATCAGGCGGTGGGAGACGGCGCGCAGACGGAGGAGCTCCTCGACCTGGTCCGGCGTGCTGACCGACCCTTCGACGAGCAGGACGTCGAACGGACCGGCCGATCGACGCGACGTCGCCTCGGCGAACTCGACGATGTCGACCCGATCGGCGATCGCGAGCAGCTCGTCCTCCAGATCGAGGAGCGTCAGCTGGCAGCCGTCGCACGACGCGAGCTTCACGACGCCGATCCGCGGCCTCGTGGGCACCGCGGATCGCGGACGCGGGGTTCGGACGACGGTCGCGGACGCCGTCATCACAACCCCTCCACCATGAACGCGTCGCCCAGCTCGGCCAGGGAGAAGACCGGCCCGTCACGACAGACGAAGAAGGGACCGAGCTGGCAGTGGCCACACGTGCCGACCCCGCAGGCCATGTTCCTCTCGAGGGTCACCCACGTCCGATCCCGCGCGACGCCCAGGCGCTCCAGCGCGGCGGCCGTCGCTCGCATCATCCGCTCCGGGCCGCAGACGAACGCCGTCACCCGGCTGCCGTCCCACGCCGCCTGATCGAAGAGCTGGGTGACCACGCCGATCCGCCCGAGCCAGTCGCCGCCGGCGCGATCCACGATCTCGGCGATCTCCAGGTCGGCCCGACCGCCGAGCGCCGACAGCTCGTCGACGAAGAGCCGGTCGGCGGGGCTCCGCGCTCCCAGGTACAGCCGCACGGCGCCGAACCGCGGTCGCTCGGCGAGGATCGAATCGAGGACCGGCCGGAGCGGCGCGAGACCGATCCCGCCCGCGACGATCACGACGTCGCGACCGCGCGCGGTCGAGATCGGCCAGCCGCGGCCGAGCGGGCCCCGGACGGCGACCTCGGTGCCGAGCGGGAGGTCGATCAGGCGAGCCGTCGCGGGGCCCGCCGCGCGGATCGTGAGCTCGAGGCCGTCGGGCCGGATCCGCGAGATGGAGATGGGCGGAGCCGCGAAGGCCGGCTGCTCGACGAGGACGAACTGGCCGGGCGCCGCGGCGAGGATCGCCGGGTCGGTGATCGCGAGGCCGATCGTCGCCGTGTCCGCCGTTTCGCGCGCGAACGAGCGGATCCGGGCGATCGCTCGCACCGGGGGCGGCGTGGTCCCGATCTCGGGCGCCCGCCCCGACCCGGGCGACGCGGGCCACGGCGGTGGTCCGCTGGGCAGCCCGATCGGGGCGACCGCCGCGAGCTCCTCCCGCACGTCGATCGCGACCGGGCACCACGCGATGCAGCGCCCGCATCCCACGCAGCCGCTCATCCCGAACTGGTCCCACCAGGTCGCGAACTTGTGCGTCATCCATTGCCGGTAGCGGTCGGCGACCGCGGGCCGGAAGCTCGCGTCGCCGGCGACGCGGGCGAATCCCGAGCTGAAGCAGCTGTCCCACCGCCGCTCGGTCGTTCCCTCGATCCCGTCGAGGTCCGAGGCCACCGCCACGCTCGTGCAGAAGCAGGTTGGGCAGACGAGCGTGCAGTTGGCGCAGGCGAGGCAGCGGTCCGCGATCGCCGCCCAGCGCGGCGAGTCGAGGGCGTTCCGGAGCCGGTCGGGCAGGCCCTCGGCCGCGACCGGATCACCGATCGCCTCACGGACGGCGCGGACCTGGGCGGCCGCCGCAGCCGTCTCGGCCTCGGTCGCCGGACGAAGGTCCAGCGCCTCGACGATCGAGGCACCGGCCGCGCTGCCCGACCGGACGAGGAACCCACCGGCGATCTCGGCCATCGCGATGTCGGCGCCGTCGCTGACCTCCGGACCGGCCTCCATCGACGTGCAGAAGCAGGTGTCCGTGGCCCGCGCGCATTCGACCGCGACGATCAGGCTCGCGGCGCGGCGGGCGACGTGGTCGGCATCGCCCAACGGTCCCGCCCGCATGACGCGCTCCTGGATCCGCAGCGCCGCGATCTCGCAGGCACGGACGCCGACGAACGCGAGGCGGGGCGGGGACCCGGCGGCCGCTTCGACGCGAAGCGAGTCGTCCTCGCGCCGGAACCGCGCCCCCGGCACGGCCGGTGGGTGGGTGAACCGCTTCCAGGCGGTCACGCCGAGGCCATAGTCGAATGCCCGCGCCGGATCGCCATCACCGAGTCGAACGCGGCCGGGCGCGGATTCGACCACGCGGCCCCACGGCAGATCCGCCGCTCCGTCGAGCTCCTCGTAGACGATCGCACCGTCACCAACGGTCGGGCCGATGATCCGTCGCCCGTCTGCGGCGAGCGCGTCGAAGAGCGTGTCGAGCTCCGCGACGGGCAGGAAGCGATCGGTCATCGGCGGGACTCCGCTCCGCTGCCGTACAGGTCGAGGAGCTGGAGGCGCGTCGTGGCGAGTCGCCGCGCGACGCAGGCCAGCAGCTGGCGATAGACCGCCGCGGCGAGCTCGGGGTCGGCTTCGAGCGCCGCGCACAGGCCGAACGCCTCGAACAGGATCGCCCGGCATGGGGTGGCGGCGACGCACGTGGAGCTGGCGGGCGTCCCGGGAAGGGCTGCCGACCAACCGAAGACGTCGCCGCGATCGATCGTCAGGATCGTCCTGGGGTGGCTCGGCGGGATGCCCAGTCGCAGCGCGACTCGGCCGTCGAGGACGATTCCCATCGCCTCGCACGGCTGCCCCTCGCGGATCACGACGGTCCCTTCCCGGAGCTGGACGACGGTGCCGACCGCCGCCAGCCGGGCGCGAGCGGTGACGGGGAGGTTCGCGCCGAACCAGGTCTCGCCGAGCAGCGACGTCAGCGTCGAGGTCTCCATGGGCCCAGCGTCGGGAGGGCACGGGGGGTCGAACAAGGGCCCACCGTCCCGGCACGACGGGCCATCCGGCCCTCCGCCGGGACGGCCTTTCGTCGCCACCATCGGAGCATGTCGAGCCACCGCCCCACCGACATCCCGCCATTCCCCGGGCTGCCGTCGATCGTCGACGGGTCCGAGGCGATCGCGTCCGTCGAGACGCGGATCTCGGAGGTCGCCTGCGCGTACCCGATCACGCCCTCCACGACGATGGCCGCGGTGTTCCAGGCGGCCGTCGCGGATGGTCGAACGAACCTGTGGGGGACGCCCCTGAGATTCGTCGAGCTCGAATCCGAGCATTCGTCGGCGTCGTCGGCGGAGGGCGTCGCACTCTCCGGCGGGCGCGTCACGAACTTCACCGCCGGCCAGGGCCTCGTCCTGATGAAGGAAGTCCTGTTCGTCATCTCCGGCAAGCGGCTGCCGGCGGTCTTCCATGTCGGCGCTCGCGCGATGACGAGCCAGGCGCTGAACATCCACGCGGGCCACGACGACGTCATGGCCGTCGCCGACACCGGATGGGGGATGCTCTTCGCGCGGAACGCCCAGGAGGCGGCCGACCTCACGGCGATCGCGCGCCGGACGGCCGAGGCGACGGAGGTGCCGTTCCTCGTCATCCAGGACGGCTTCCTCACGACCCACACCCTCGAATCGATGCGCCTTCCCGAGGACGAGCTGCTGCGCGCGTTCGTCGGCGATCCGCGCGAGCGGATCCGGGCCTGGTTCGACACCGACGCGCCGCTGATGACCGGCGTCGTCCAGAACCAGGACAGCTACATGAAGGGGCGCATCGGCCAGCGCGCCTTCTACGACCGGCTACCGGCCGAGCTCGGCGAGTCGTTCGCGGAGTGGTCGCGGCTGACCGGCCGGCGCTACGGCGGTGTCGACGCCTACCGGACGGACGACGCATCCGAGATCGTCGTGGCCATGGGCACGATCGCCGACACCGCCGTCGGCGTGGTCGACCACCTGCGGGCCGCCGGGCGGCCCGTCGGGTGCGTCGCGGTCACGAGCTTCCGGCCGTTCCCGACGGAGGACGTGTGGCGCGCCGTTCGGGCGGCCCGCGCGGTCGCCGTGATCGAGCGGACGGACGAGCCGGCGGCCGCCGACAACCCGCTGACCCGCGAGGTGAAGGCCGCCTGCTACGACCACGCGGCGGAAGGCGTCCTCGCGCCGCGCATCCGGTCGGTGTCGGCCGGGCTCGGCTCGCGTGATGTCGCCGCCGGCGATGTCCTGGCCGTCTTCGACTGGCTTGCCGACCATCACTCTGCGGCCGATCGCCGCCACGCCGTGGTCGGGATCCGCCATCCGCTCGCGCTCGAGTCGCGTCCGCTCGACCTCCGTCCGGCGAGCGCGTTCAGCCTCCGCGGCCACTCGATCGGCGGGTTCGGCTCGGTGACGACGAACAAGCTGGTCGCGTCCGTCGTCGGCGGGCTGTTCGGCCTCGAGGTCCAGGCGTATCCGCGCTACGGATCCGAGAAGAAGGGCCTGCCCACCACCTACTACCTCACCGTTGCGGCCGAGCGGATCCGCCAGCACGGCGAGCTGGATCACGTCGACTTCGTGGCACTCCATGACGTCGCGGCGTTCCGTCAGGGCGACCCGCTCCGCGGCCTCGTCGACGGCGGGACGGTCTTCGTCGCATCGGCCGAGACCGAGCCGGAGTCGATCTGGCGATCGATCCCGAGCGACGCGCGAGGCGAGATCCTCCGCCGCGGCATCCGGTTGGCGGCTCTCGACCCGGCCGAGCTGGCACGGACGCGGGCCCCGCGCCCGGACCTCGTCGCGCGGATGCAGGGCGTCGCGCTCCTCGGCGTGTTCCTCCGGCTGACCCCGTTCGCCGGGCGCGCCGGCCTCGACCGCGACGAGCTGCTGGCGGCCGTCCGGCCGCACCTCGAGCGCTTCTTCGGCAAGCGCGGCCGGCGCGTCGTCGACGCGAACCTCGACCTCGTCCGAGCCGCCTGGGACGAGGTCGTCGACGTCAGCGCCGCCATCTCGGCCCTCGTTCCTGCTCCGGCACACCAGCTGATCGTCGTGGAGGCAGCCCGATGAACGCCGTCCTCGAACCGCGGACCGTGGGGGAGCTGATGACCCGCGATCCGATCCTCGCCCACCTGGACATGGCCCTGTCCGATGCCGCCGACCTCATGGACTTCTACCGGGTGACGGGGCTCCCGGTCGTCGACTCGAGCGGCGCGCTGTGCGGGGTCATCAGCCAGACCGACCTCCTCCATGCCCGGACCACCGAGGCGCTCTGGGCCGCCTGGCCGGGACTCGCCGTGCGCCATCTCATGACGTCTCCGGCGGTCACCGTGACGGCCGGTACGTCGGTCGACGAAGCGGCGGCGTTGATGGAGCGTCTCCGGATCCATCGGGTGGTCGTCACCGACATCTCGGGCGAGGTCACGATCGGCATCCTCGCCGTCGCGGATCTCGTCCGGGCGATGGCCGAGCGAGGCCCGGCGTGACCGAGCTCGGGCGGCACGACCTGGCGGCCCCGATCCTGAAGGAGCCGGGCGAGCCCAAGGAGATCCACGAGACGCGGTTCGCGCCGGCCTCGACCGTCCTCGACGTCCATGCCTACGTCGACGACTTCAACAGCTCGATCGTCGACGCCTATCGACGCGGCGTGGCCGATCGCGACCTGCCGGCCGACAGCGGCGTCGCCAGGAGCGTCGTCCCGCCGGGCACGGCGGCGATCCGCGACTTCAGCGGCCTCGCGCCGCGCATCCCGGAGCTCGTCCTCGACGCGTGCGTCGGCTGCATGTCGTGTGTCAACGCCTGTCCCGACAGCGCGATCCTCGGGATCGCCCAGCCGGCGTCCGTCCTCGATCCGGCGATCGACGCATTCGCCTCGGCCGAGTCCGACCCGGCCCGCGCGACGGCGGCCGGCCGGTCCCACTTCACGAGGACGACGAAGTACGCCGACGTGCCCGCGAAGCGCGGCCTCGAGCCCGCCCAGTTCGGGATCTTCGTGGACCCGGTCCATTGCAAGGGCTGCGCCGAGTGCGTCGAGGTCTGTCACGCGCTCGGCTACGACGCGCTCCGGATGATCGACAAGCAGCCGCTCGAGCCGAGCGGGGAGGGGACCGTGGAGCGGTACCTCCGCGACATGCGGCTCTTCCGATCGCTCCCGCCCACGCCGCCGGAGTACCGCAACGAGAAGGCGCTCGCGGACCTGATGCTCGGCGAGCACGCGTTCGGCTACACGGGTGGCGCCGGCTCGTGCTCCGGCTGCGGCGAGGCCACGGCGATCCGGATGCTCGTCGCCGCGACTCGCGGGACGAGCGGCCCGGATTCGATGGCGATCGTCGCCGCGACGGGCTGCAACACCGTGTTCGGGAGCACGTATCCGTTCAATCCCTACCTCGTCCCGTGGACGAACTCGCTGTTCGAGAACGCGCCCGCCGTGGCGCTCGGGATCCGGACGCGCTGGGAGCAGGCCGGCCATCCCGAGCGGCGCCTGTGGGTGCTCGGCGGCGACGGCGCGATGTACGACATCGGCTTCCAGTCGCTGTCGCGCCTCGTCGCGTCCGGGGCCGACGTCAAGGTCCTGGTCCTCGACACGCAGGTCTACTCGAACACGGGCGGGCAGGCGTCCACGGCGTCGTTCGGCGGCCAGGTGACGAAGCTGTCGGCCTACGGTCACGACCTCCACGGCCGGCCCGAGCCGCGCAAGGAGCTGGGCCGCATCCTCGTCGCCCACGGCAATGCCTACGTCGCCCAGACGACGCCGGCCCATGTCAACCACTTCTACCGCTCGATCCTGGAGGCGAACGCCTACCCGGGTCCGGCCGTCGTGATCGCCTACTCCGCCTGCATGCCCGAGCACGGGATCGCCGACGACGCCGCGACCCGCGAGGCGAAGCTGGCCGTGGACACCCGGGCATTCCCGCTCTTCACGTACGACCCGCGCCGGGGCGACACGATCGCCGAGCGGCTGTCTCTCCAGGGCAACCCGGCCCTCCGCGCCGACTGGGCCGCCGAGCCCGACGGGACAACGATCGACTTCCTCGCATTCGCCCGCGCCGAGGGCCGGTTCGCGCCGCACTTCGGCGCCGACGGGACGCCTTCGGCCGAGATCCTCGCCACACGGGACGACCGGCTGGCGAACTGGCGGACCCTCCAGGAGCTGGCTGGGCTGCGCTGAGCCAGCGATCGCCGGTCCGATCGGGCCGAGTCGCCCGATCCCTTGAGGCCCGACGGCTCTGGCGGGGCGCTCGGTCGGACCCGACACTCGAGACCGGTGGGCGCCCGGAGCGGCGTCCACGCGAAAGGAGGCAGATCGATGGATCTTGCCATCAGCATCGGGATCGGAGGCTGGATCCTGCTCATCGCGGCCGCGCTGATCGTCGGCGTCGCCATGCAGTTCCTCGGACGGGGCTCGACCTACGGCTTCGCGATCGACGCGTTCGCCGTCGCGCTCGGGGCCCTCTTCGCCAGCGAGATCGTGGTTGCCTGGCGAACAGTCGAGCCGGTCTGGGATGGCCTGGCGCTCGTTCCGGCAGTGCTCGGCGGCCTTGCCGTCGGCGCCGTCGTGGACCTGCTGACCCGCTATCTGATCGGTGGGCAATCGGCCGGGCGGCCGATGTCGGCGTGATCGGGACCACACCCCGCGCGTCGACCAGGGAGGGCGACGGCCGAGAGGCCGCCGCCCTCCCGTCATGGAGGAGGCTCGGATGAGAGCAGTCGTCGTCTTCGAATCGATCTGGGGCAACACCGCGGCCATCGCCGAGGCGATCGCCGAAGGGCTCGGCGGGGACGCCCGGGCGCTTCCGACGGACGAGGCGACCCGCGAGGTGGTCGGCGCGGCCGATCTCGTGGTCGCCGGCGCACCGGTCATGGCCTTCCGCCTGCCGACCGACGGCATGCGAAGCCGGCTCCTCGCGGGCCACGATGACGCCCCGCGTCCGGCGGACACCTCCCACCCATCGATGCGCTCGTGGCTGGAGAACGTGCCGGTCAGCCAGGCCTGGATGGCGGCATTCGAGACGCGCCTGCATTGGTCGCCGGGTGGCTCGACCGGCACGATCGAGCGGATCCTGGGACGGGCCGGGTTCCGGCGGGTCGGCCGCGCCGCCAAGTTCTTCGTGACCGGGACGTACGGCCCGCTCAAGGACGGCGAGCTCGAGCGGGCTCGCGCGTGGGGTCGCGAGCTGGCCGCTGCCGCCGGGGTCGGCGCCCGAGGGCGCGAGGTCGCCGCGGCCCGCTAGGCGCCGCCAGGGTCGGCCGCCAGCCGGCGCCCCGGCCCGTGGGGCCTCGGTCCTGGCCGAACGGGCGGATCGGCCCGTCCATCTGGGGCCGATGTCCCTGTCCCCATCTCCGTCCGCGGCGATACGGTGAGCCCATGGAACCGATCCGCATCCGGCCGATCCGGCCCACCGACGCCGCGGGCCTCGAGGCGTTCTACCGCGAGCTGGGCGACGAGAGCCGGCGCCTCCGGTTCTTCGGCGTCACCGCCGGCCTGAGCGGCACCCAATCGACGAGGTTCTGCTCGACCGATCATGCTCATCGCGAAGGGTTCGTCGCGACGATCCGGGAACCAGGCAGGCCGCACGGCGAGCGGATCGTGGGCCACGTCTGCCTCGAACCGGCAGGTCCCGGCCGAGCGGAGGTGGCGATCGCGGTGTCCGATGCGGTCCAGCGCCAGGGGATCGGGACCAGCCTGATGCGCGCCGCGATCGGCTGGGCGCGACGACACCGGATCTCGACGCTCAGCGCAACGATGCTCCCGACGAACCCGGCGATCCACGGACTCCTCCGCTCGCTCGGCTTGCCGGCGCGGAGCCGTCCGACCGAGCTCGGCACGATCGCCCTCGATCTCGCGGTCGATCCCGGGCCGGCGCTGGCCGCATGATCGCGATCCGAACGTGAAGGTCGTCACGGCCGCGGAAGCGGTCGCCGGCATCGGGTCCGGCCAGCGTGTGTACCTGCAATGTGCCGCCGCGACGCCCGAGGTGCTCCTCGATGCGCTGGTCGCGCGGGCGCCCGAGCTCCGGGACGTGGAGGTGGTCCATCTCCACATCGAGGGTCCCGGTCCGCACCTCGCACCGGAGATGGCGGGCCACTTCCGGCATCGCGCGCTGTTCATCGGTCCGAACGCGCGCCAGGCCGTCAACGAGGGTCGCGCCGACTTCGTGCCCATCTTCCTGTCCGACGTGCCGCGGCTGTTCGACTCGGGCGCCCTGCCGCTGGATGCGGTCTTCGTGAACGTGACGCCGCCCGACGAGCATGGCTTCTGCTCGCTCGGGACGTCGGTCGAGGCGATGCACGCGGCGATCCGGTCGGCGCGAACCGTGATCGCCCAGCTGAACCGGGCGATGCCGCGGACGCTCGGTGACAGCTTCATCCACGTCTCCCAGATCGATCTCGGCGTCGAGGTCGACCAGCCGCCGTACGAGCACGAGATCGGACCGATCGGACCCGTGGAGCGCCGGATCGGCGAGCATGTGGCCGCGCTCGTCCCCGACGGGGCGACGATCCAGCTCGGGATCGGCGGGATCCCGGCGGCCACCGCGCTGTTCCTCCGTGACAAGCGTGATCTCGGCATCCATACCGAGATGTTCACGGACAGCGTCGTCGACCTCGTGGAGGCGGGCGCCGTCACCGGCGCCCGGAAGGATCGCAACCGCGGCAAGATCGTCACCGCGTTCGTCCTCGGCAGCCGCCGCCTCTACCGCTTCATCCACGACAACCCGATGATCGAGATGCGGCCGGTCGACTTCACGAACGACACCCACGTGATCCGGTCCTTCTCGAGGATGCGGGCGATCAACTCGGCGATCGAGGTCGACCTGACCGGCCAGGTGGTGGCCGACTCGATCGGTCATCGGATGTACAGCGGCGTGGGCGGCCAGATGGACTTCGTCCGTGGTGCCGCGCTCGCCGAGGACGGCCGGGCGATCATCGCCCTCCCCAGCACGGCAGGCGACGGCGGGATCAGCCGGATCGTGCCCGCGCTCCGTGAGGGCGCCGGCGTGGTCACGACCCGCGCGCACGTGCGCACGGTGGTCACCGAATGGGGCGTCGCGGAGCTCTTCGGACGGAGCCTCCGCGAACGGGCGAAGGCCCTGATCGCGATCGCCCATCCCGACCATCGCGACGCGCTCCTCGCCGCGGCCCGCAGCCTCCACGAGATCTAGGCCCGACGGTCGAATCCCGGACGGTCACGGGCCGTTCGTCATCCCCCTTCCTGCCGGACGGGTCTGGGTCCGTCGGAGGCCGGGTGGTGTGATGGGCGTGTCACCGAACGGAGGTGCCTGTTGCTGACCCGTCGCGGCGTCCGCGGGACGCCGGGGATCCCGGTCGTGTTCGCGATCGGGCTCGCGATCGCCGCCGCGGCCGTCGCATGGGGCCGGCCCACGTTCGCCGCCTGGCGTCGCCTCCGGCCGCGCACGGTCGACCTCCGCCGGCCGATCCACAGATGAGGTGATCCGATGCTCACGATCCGTGACGTGATGACCGAATCGGTCATCACCGTCGAACCGGCGACGCCGCTGAAGGACGTCGCCCAGCTCCTCGTCGACCGGAGGATCAGCGGGCTCCCGGTCGTGGATGCCGAGGGCTCGGTCCTCGGCATCGTCTCCGAGGCCGACCTCCTGCTCAAGGAGCAGGGTGCCGAGTCGGTCGGGCGGCGGCGCTTCGCCTGGCTGCTCGGCGACGACGCGGCCACTCGCTCGCGGCGCGCGAAGCTGGCCGCGACGACGGCCGGCGCGGCGATGACCGCTCCGGCCGTCACCGTCAGCCCCGCCACCGCGCTGGCGGCTGCCGCGGAGCTGATGACGACGTACGGCGTCAATCGCCTGCCGGTCGTCGAGGACGGCCGACTCGTGGGCATCGTCACGCGCGCAGACCTCGTCCGTGCGTTCGTGCGGTCCGACGAGGAGCTCACCGCCACGATCCGCGACGAGATCCTGCGGCGGGTCCTGTGGCTCGATCCGGCCGCCTTCCGCATCGACGTGCACGACGGCGTCGTGACGATCCGCGGACACGCCGAGCGCCGCTCCACATCGCTCGCGGTGGAGGCGGCCATCGCGATGGTCCCCGGCGTGGTCGGCGTGGACGCCGAGATCCCGTACTCACTCGACGATCGGACCCTCGAGCCCGCCTCCCTCGACCCGGTGTTCCCGTTCGGACCGCGCTGACGGCCCGCGTCCCGCAAAGGAGATCCAGATGACCAAGCCAGCGATCGCCAGGCTCTTCTTCGGCAGCCTGGTCGCGATCATCGCCGGCGTCCTCGTCCTCTGCCTCGCCGCGGTCTGGGCCTTCGGGTCCGGCCTGGTCGAGCTGGACGGCTCCGGCGTCCGCCTGCACGGGGAGGGTCTCGTCGGAGATCCGGCCGTGCTCGTCCTCGCCCTCGTGGTCGGGGCCGTCGCCATGCTCGGCGGCGCGATCGGCCAGTTCGTCGCATGGATCGGGGCGCTGGTCAACACGTCCCACCTCGACGACAAGATGTGGTTCGTCCTGCTCCTCGTCCTCGGCCTCCTCAGCTTCGGCTTCGTGGCCATGCTCGTGTACGTCCTGGCCGGGCCTGACGGGCTCGAGGTCGAGCGACGACGCATCGCCGGCCCCGTGGGCGGGGCGGCCTAGGGGCCGGTGTGGGAGTCGCGGGCGGCGGCCGGCGGACGCGGCGACGAGCGACGATCTCGTGGCTCGTCGCGCTCGCCGTTGCCGGCTGCACGTTCGCGACCCCACCCAGCCCGGCCCCCGCCGACGGCGCGGCGTCGTCCGTGCCGTCGGCCTCCGCGTCGGTGACGGCGCGGCCGTCCGCCTCGCCCGACGCCAGCGGCGCGAGCGCCTCCCCGAGCGCGACCGCCGTCGTCCCGACGCCCGGCCCCACGATCGTCCCCACGCCGACGCCGACGCCGAGGCCCACTCCGCGGCCGACACCCCGACCGACTCCAGCGCCCACGCCGCGACCGACGCCGAGACCCACCCCGAGACCCACCCCGAGACCCACCCCGACGCCCCCGCCGGCGAGCGTCCTGGTCCGCCACGGCTCTCGTTCCGGGAACGACATCGCCCTGACCTTCGACATGGGCGGCCGCGTCGGTGACGCTCTCGCGATCGTCGACTGGCTCGTCGCCCACGACGTCCATGCCTCGATCTTCATGACGGGGGCGATGGCGGACAACCCGAACACCGATGCGGGCCGCAGGGTGCTCGCGATCGTCGACGCGCACCCGGGGCTCCTGACGCTGGGCAACCATTCGTACACGCATCGCGACTTCCGGACGCTGACCGCGGCCCAGATCCGTGACGAGCTCCGGAGCACGGAGACGGCGCTCGCTGCCCGATGCGACCAGGATCCGCGCCCGTTCTTCCGGCCGCCGAGCGGCGGGTACGACGATCGCGTGCTTGCGGCGGTGGGTGCGGCCGGCTACCGGTTCACCATCACCTGGGACGTCGACACGATCGACTGGCGCCCGGTGAACAACGATCCACCCGGCCCCACGGCGGACGACATCGTCGCCAAGGTGCTGGCGAACGCGCGGGGCGGCTCGATCGTCCTCATGCATCTCGGCGGGTACCACACGTTCGAGGCGCTGCCGCGGGTCGTCGAGGGCCTCCGCGACCGTGGCTTCGACCTCGTCAGCCTGGACGAACTGCTGTGACCGGGCCCTGGCCCGCCGGCCATCTCGTCGCCCACGAGATCGTCCGGTGTGGCGTCCTGATCGGCCTGGCCGTTGCCGTCGTCCTGCTCGCGCTCCCGATCTGCCTGGAACTCGCCGCGGGAACGTGACCTCGGTCATCGCGCATCGGGCGCTCCGGCACTCATCCGGACGTGCGCATGGATCGATGCTCGGGGCATGGACCAGACCGTCCCGCGAGGACGCGTCTGAGTGGGGAGGACAGGCCATGACGGATTCGTCGATCGCCACGCGCCGACGATGGCTGGCGAGGAAGGATTCGAACCTTCGATCTCCTGATCCAGAGTCAGGCGCCTTACCGCTTGGCCACTCGCCAGTGGTCGAAGCCCCCGTGCGGGCTCGACCCTCCGAGTCTAGCGCCGGCCGGCCGTCCACCCCGCGGATCCCGGCGTCGCACCGCGACCTCGTCGAGTGCCCGCCGGTCGCCGCACTGACGACCATCGGCGCCGATGGCTACCCGCAGACGTCGGTCGTGTGGTGCGACGCGGAAGACGACATCGTGCGGATCAACACGATGCGCGGGTTCGCGAAGGAGCGGAACCTCCGGCGAGATCCACGGGTGACGCTCCTCTGCTACGACCCGCGGCGGCCGCTCCGCTCGCTCGAGATCCGGGGCACGGTGGTCGAGATGACGGAGCGCGCAGCCGGGGCGCACCTCGACGCGCTCGCCTCGAAGTATGCCGGCCGCCCGATCCGCTACTTCGGCGACTGCATCCCCGCCCGCTTCGCCGAGACCGAGACGCCGATCCTCTGCCGGATCCGGCCCGACCGTGTCGTGGTCCTCGATGCCGAGCGGGGTACGGCGCGATGAGCACCGTCGCTGCGCCGACGACCACGCCGGCCATCCCCGACTCGCACCGCGACCTCCTCACGCGACCGGTCTGCGGGGTCCTCACGACGATGGGCCCCGACGGCGTGCCGCAATCGAGCCTCGTCTGGGTCGATCTCGACGGTGACTGCCCGCTCGTGAACACGACGCTCGAGCGGCAGAAGGGCCGCAACCTCCTGCGGAATGCCAAGGTGAGCCTGCTCGTCGTCGATCCCGAGAACACCGCGCGGTATCTCCAGGTCCGCGGCGACGCCGAGCTCGTGACGCGAGGGGCCGAGGCGCACGTCGATCGGCTCACCCGCCGGTACACCGCTCACTCCCGCTTCTACGGTCACGTCCACCCCATCGAGCAACGGGCCCGTGAGACCCGGGTGATCGTCCGGATCCAGCCGCGGCGGGTGACGCTCGACGCCATCCACGCCTGACCGCGCGACCGGGCGGCGCCCCAGGGTTGGTCGACGGGAGCGCGGGCGGTAGAATGCGCGCGGCCGCTGGCGCGTGGCTCAACGGTAGAGCACCTGACTCTGGATCAGGGGGTTCCAGGTTCGAATCCTGGCGCGCCAGCCAACTCCCCTCGAGTGTGGTGCGCCCCCGATGCCCGATCCCACCTTCCCCGCCGGCGCCGAGCCCGAGCGTCGCGACTTCCTCCGCGAGATCGTCGCGGCGGACCTCGCCGCGGGCCGGGTCGCCGCCCCGGTCACCCGCTTCCCGCCCGAGCCGAACGGCTACCTCCACATCGGCCACGCGAAGTCGATCTGCCTGAACTTCGGGATCGCGGCGGAGTTCGGCGGGCACTGCAACCTCCGGTTCGACGACACGAACCCGGAGAAGGAGGAACAGGAGTACCTCGAGGCGATCGAGGCCGACGTGCGCTGGCTCGGCTTCGACTGGGGCGACAACCTCTTCCATGCCTCGGACTACTTCGAGCAGCTCTACGACTGGGCGCTCGTCCTGATCGACCGCGGTCTCGCGTTCGTCGACGACCAGTCGGCGGACGAGATCCGCGAGACGCGCGGCACGCTGACCGCGCCCGGCACGAACTCGCCGTGGCGCGGCCGCTCGGTCGCGGAGAACCGCGACCTGTTCGAGCGGATGCGGGCGGGCGAGTTCCCGAACGGCGCCCGGGTCCTCCGGGCGAAGATCGACATGAGCTCGCCGAACCCGAACCTGCGCGACCCCGTCCTGTACCGGATCGTCCACGCGCGCCATCCGCGGACCGGCGACGACTGGTGCATCTACCCGACCTACGACTTCGCCCACGGCCAGTCCGATGCGATCGAGGGCGTCACGCATTCGCTGTGCACGCTCGAATTCGACGTCCATCGCCCGCTCTACGACTGGCTGATCGAGCACCTGCCGGTGCCGCACGTGCCGCACCAGTACGAGTTCGCCCGACTGAACCTCACCCACACGGTGCTGTCGAAGCGGGTCCTGAAGCGGCTCGTCGACGAAGGCCATGTCCGTGGCTGGGACGATCCGCGGATGCCCACGATCAGCGGCCTGCGCCGGCGCGGCGTGCCGGCCGAGGGCATCCGCGACTTCGCGGCGATGATCGGCGTCGCCCGGACCGACTCGACGATCGAGATCGGCCAGTTCGAGTACGCCGTCCGGGCCGTCCTGAACCGCATCGCCCAGCGGCGGTTCGGCGTCCTCGACCCGCTCCGCGTCGTCATCACGAACTGGCCGATCGACGCGATCGAGCAGATGGACGTCGTGAACAACCCCGAGGACCCGACGGCCGGGACCCGCGCGGTCGCCTTCGGGCGCGAGCTCTTCATCGAGCGTGACGACTTCGCCGAGGACCCGCCGCCGAAGTTCTTCCGGCTCGCGCCCGGCCGCGAGGTCCGCCTGCGGAACGCGTATTTCGTGACGTGCGAGGAGGTCGTCAAGGACGGCGCCGGCCGGATCGTGGAGCTGCGCTGCACCTACGACCCGGCCACCCGGGGCGGTGATGCGCCCGATGGCCGCCGGCCCAAGGCGACGCTCCACTGGGTATCGGCCGCGGATGCCGTCCCCGCCGAGGTCCGTCTGTACGACCACCTCTTCAGCCGACCGGACCCTGGCGCGGACGGCGACCTCTTCGCCGACCTGAACCCGGCGTCGGAGAGGATCGTCCGGGGCGCGATGCTCGAGCCGTCGCTCGCCGGCGCCCAACCCGGCGAGACCGTCCAGTTCGAACGACTCGGCTACTTCACGCCGGATCCGGACTCGCGGCCGGACGCGCTCGTCTTCAATCGGACGTTGACGCTCAAGGATACGTGGGCGAAGGTCCAGGGACGAAGCTGATTCCCAACTGAGACACGAGAGCGGTCGTCGCCGCGCCTGGGTCTGTTACCCTCCGCCGTCGTGAGCCATCCGCCCGAGGGTGGTGCGGTCGTCACGCCGCGCCGGTGGAGCCGTCACCTCCACGCGTTCCTCGATTCGCTGTTCCCCGGTCTCGGCCACCTCGTGGCCGGACGGCGTCGCCGCGCGGCGCTCTTCGGGCTCCCGACGATCGGGTTCTTCCTGATCCTGGTGCTCGGGCTCGTTCTCGTCCCGACCGCGACGCTGATCGGCGTGGTCGTGGATCCGGCGACCGTGGTCGTCCTGTTCGGGCTCCAGGCGTTGCTGCTCGTCTGGCGAGCGGCGGCGGTTGGGTCGAGCCTCACGAACGGGCGGTTCCCGCGGTTGGGCCGTCGCGATGCCGTCCCGATCGCCCTCATCGCCATCGTCCTGATCGTCCCCCACGTCTACGGCGGCGTCCTGACGGAGGCCGCTCGCGAGTCGGCGGACGAGGTCTTCGACCCGACGACGGCGGGCGCGTGGCAACCGCCGGGTGGCGGGGCGACGCCCGAGCCGGATCCGTCGATCGCGCTTCCGTCCGGCCCGCTGCCGAGCGACTCACCCGAGCCGTCGGCGACGCCGCACGAACCCCGCCAGAACGTGCTCCTGATCGGGGTCGACTCGGGGATCGGCCGGAACACGTTCCTGACCGACACGATGATCATCGTCTCGCTCGACCCGGTCACCGAGACGGTGTCGATGGTCTCGATCCCGCGCGACATGGTGGACGTGCCGCTGCCTGACGGGCGCACGTTCAGCGGCAAGATCAACGGCCTGGTCTCGTTCGCCCGGCATCACCAGGGGACGTTCCCGGGCTCCAACGGTCAGGGCTACGACGTCCTCATGGGCGCCCTCGGCACGCTGACCGGCCTGAAGATCGATCACTACGCCCAGGTCGACCTGGGCGGGTTCGTGCGGGTCATCGACACGCTCGGCGGGATCGACGTGAACGTCGAGGACTCGTTCTGCGACCCCACCTACGACGAGTACGGCTTCACCCACGGCTTCGGGATCACGGCCGGTCGCCACCACCTGAATGGCTACCAGGCGCTCGCCTACGCGCGGGTCCGGAAGGCGTCCGGCGAGAGCGACTTCACCCGCGCGGCACGGCAGCAGGAGATCCTCTCCGGGATCCGTGACCGCGTGAAGGCCGGCGGCTTCCTCAACGACCCGATCGGCCTCGTGCAGGCGCTCGGCAAGACCGTCTCGACGAACATCCCGCGCTCCATGGTCGCCCCGCTCGCGGACGTCGCGACGCGGGTGGGCCGCAAGCAGACCTACCGGGCGGTGATCACCCACCCGCTCGTGAGCTCGGGCTACGACAGCCGCGGCTCGATCCAGATCCCGAACGTGGCCGGCATCCGGAAGCTGGTTCGCGTCCTCTTCCCGGTCGACGGCTCGCGGCCGCCGGCCAAGTACCTCGCGTCGACCGGGTCGGGCAAGGCGAGCGGCTCCGGCGTCTCGCAGTGCGGCCCGGTCGCGACGCCGCGACCGACCGCGACGCCGAAGCCCACCCCCAGGCCCACGCCGAAGCCCAGCGCGACGCCGTCCCCGTCGCCCGAGCCGACGCCGTCCCCGGAGCCGTCGGTCGAGGCCAGCCCCTCGACCTAGGCCGGCTTCTTCCCGGCCGGCGGCGGATTCTTCGCGTTCGCCGGCGGCGGCGCCTTCGCCTCGCCGGGTGGCGGCGCCTTCAGACCGCCGGGTGGCGGCGCCTTCACCTCGCCGGCCGGCGGATTCGCCGGACCTCCGTCAGGCGCTGTCTCGGGCCCGCCGTCGGGAGCGCCGTCGGGCGG
>DASSMI010000036.1:0-30066 GCA_035688935.1 Candidatus Limnocylindrales bacterium
GAGCGCTCGGAGGGCCGGCGTGGCGACGACCGCACTGTTCGATGGGCCGTCCAAGGCGATCCCGGCAACCGCGAGGGCGGTCGGATCGGCCGGCATCACGCCGCCGTTCGCCGCGATTGCGGCCAGGTTCGCGGCGGCGCCCGCCGCGATGACCGGAGCCCCCGGGATCCGGACGTTGGCGATGACGACGACGAGGACGGCCGCAGTCGACAGGAGGTACGCGGCCCGGCCGGCGAGATCCGGAATCGCGGCGCCGATCGGGGAGAACAAGAGGACCTGGACGAGGAGCGCCGCGATGGCGACGCCGCCCCACCGGATCCGAAGCGTCGCGAGCCCGTCGAGCCGACCACGGAGGAGCCAACCCGCCAGGAGCCCGATCGGCATCGCGTAGAGGACGAACACCGATCCAGTATCGGCGGCCCACGGGGGCCGCCGGCAACCCCTGTGCTAGCCTCTCGTCCCGTCTCCATCCGTCGCAGCACCGAGCCGTATGAACGCCACCGATCCGCGGACCATCGTCGACAAGATCTGGGACTCGCACGTCGTCACGCAGGACGACGGCGCGCCCGCGGTCCTCGCCGTCGACCTGCACCTCGTCCACGAAGTGACCTCGCCCCAGGCGTTCAGCGGCCTTCGCGCGCGCGGCCTCCGCGTCCGCCACCCCGAGCGGACCGTCGCGACGGCCGATCACTCCACGCCCACGCACCCGCGAGCGCTGCCGATCGCCGATCCGATGGCCGCGGCCCAGGTCGCCCAGCTCGAGACGAACTGTCGCGAGTTCGGCATCCCGCTCCACGGGCTCGGCTCGCCCGGCCAGGGGATCGTCCACGTCATCGGCCCGCAGATGGGCCTGACCCAGCCCGGGATGACGATCGTCTGCGGCGACTCCCATACGGCGACGCACGGCGCGTTCGGGGCGCTCGCGTTCGGGATCGGGACGAGCGAGGTCGAGATGGTCCTCGCGACTCAGACGCTCCTCCAGCGCAAGCCGAAGACCTACGAGGTCGGCGTCGACGGACGGCTCGCCCCGGGCGTGAGCAGCAAGGACATCATCCTGGCGCTCATCGCGCGGATCGGGATCGGCGGCGGCACCGGCCACGTCTTCGAGTACGGCGGCGAGGCGATCCGGGCGCTGACGATGGAACAGCGGATGACGATCTGCAACATGTCGATCGAGGGCGGTGCGCGGGCCGGGCTGATCGCCCCGGACGACACGACGTTCGAGTACCTGGCCGGTCGCCCGTTCGCCCCGGCGGGCGCGGCGTGGGACGAGGCGGTCGCCGGGTGGCGGACGCTGCCGAGCGACGACGGCGCGACGTACGACCGGTCCATCACGATCGACGCGAGCGCCCTCGAGCCGATGGTGACCTACGGCACGAACCCCGGGATGGGCATCCCGATCACGTCGCACGTCCCGTCGCCGGATGACCAATCCGACGGGATCGCGCGGCGCGCGCTCGAGCGGGCGCTCGAGTACATGGACCTCCAGCCGGGTCAGCCGATCCTCGGCCAGAAGGTCGACGTCGTCTTCGTCGGTTCGTGCACGAACGGCCGGATCAGCGACCTCCGGCTCGCGGCCGAGGTCCTCAAGGACCGCCGCGTGGCGCCGGGCGTCCGGATGATGATCGTGCCGGGCTCGGACGAGGTGAAGCGCGAGGCGGAACGCGAGGGGCTCGGCGAGGTGTTCAAGGCCGCGGGCGCGGAGTGGCGGGAGGCCGGCTGCTCGATGTGCATCGCGATGAACGGCGACCAGCTGTCGCCCGGCCAGTACGCGATCTCGACGTCGAACCGGAACTTCGAGGGCCGCCAGGGCAAGGGCGGCCGGACGTTCCTCGCGTCGCCGCTGACCGCGGCGGCGTCGGCGATCCGCGGCGAGGTCACCGATCCGCGGACGCTGCCCGGCATCGAGGCGCTCGCCGCCGTCGGGGGCCGCTGACCGTGGCCGAGCCGTTCACGACCTTCACGAGCGCGGTGATCCCGCTCCCGGCCGAGAACGTCGACACCGACCAGATCGTCCCGGCTCGCTACCTCAAGGTCACCGACAAGAACGGCCTGCGCGAGGCGCTCTTCCGCGACTGGCGCTACGACGAGGACGGCGGCCTCAAGGAGCCGCTGTTCGTCATGGATCGCGTGGCGATGCTGGATCGGAAGATCCTGCTCGTCGGCGACAACTTCGGAACCGGTTCCTCGCGCGAGCATGCCCCCTGGGCGCTCACCGCGTGGGGCATCCGGGCGATCCTCTCGACCTCGTTCGCGGACATCTTCCGGAACAACGCGCTCAAGAACGGGCTGCTCCCGATCGTCGTCGAGCCCGAGAAGCATCGCCAGCTCTTCGAGATGGTCGACGCGAACCCGCGGGCCGAGCTCACGGTCGACCTCGAGGCGCAGGTCGTCCACCTGCCGGGCGACGAGGACCTGCCGTTCGAGGTCGATCCGTTCGCGCGGATGATGCTGCTCGCCGGCACCGACGAGCTGGGCTATCTCCTCGGCAAGGTCGACGCGATCGCCGCCTGGGAGACCGCCCACCCGGCTCGCGTCGACACGCTCGCCCGGGCCGGCTGACTCCGCCGCGGCGCCCGGTCCGCGGGCGTCAGCGCGCCGGAACCGCGCCGATGATGCACATCACGCAGCCCGGATAGGCGGCGGTGTGGCGGCGGTGCAGGGCGGCCATCCGGCGCGTGATCCGGTACGGCGATCGGCGAGTCGTGGGGCGGGTCATCGTCGTCCTCTCGGTCGATGGTGGGGCGGGCTGAGGTCCCACGATCGTCGTCGGGAAGGGACCGAGCCGGACCGGACGGCGAACGCGAACCGGCATGGACGGGTGTCGATGGCCGACCACGGCGGGAACCAGCCCCTCCAGGTCGTCGTCTGCCGCCCCATGACGATGCCTCGACGCCTCCTGCCGATCCTCGCGACCCTGACGATCTTCGCCGGTTGCGCGGGATCCGCCGCCCCGTCGGCCAGTCCCAGCCGTTCACCGACCGGACCTCCTCCAGCCAGCGCCGTGGACCTCCCGACGACCGATCCCGGAGGCGGCTCGTCCGGGAGCACCGGGAGCGGCATCGTCGATCCGGGACTCCCGACCGGCGGCTCGGACCCCGACGATCCGACGGGCGGCGGCCAGGCCCAGCTCGTCCGGCCGAGACCCGGCCAGAAGGACCCGCGTCCGGTGGCGCCGACGAAGCTCGAAGCGTCTGTCGATGGGCGTCATCTCCTCGTGAAGGTGTCGTGGTACGGCGGCGTGGAGCCGTGCAACGTGCTCGACTCGGTCAAGGTGGAGCGCACGGGGACCGACATCGCGATCACGCCGCTCGAGGGAACGGGTGATCCGGGCGCGATGTGCATCGAGATCGCGGTCCTCAAGGCGACGATCGTCGACCTCGGCGACCTCGAGCCCGGGACGTACCGGATCACCGCCCCCACGGGCGATGCCCCCGCCCTCGCGGTGACGATCAGCTAGCGAGGCCGGGACCCCACCGACCCGCGAGGGCGGCCCTCAGGACCGAACGGCCGAACGCCGCCTATCCTTCGCGGCGGTGAACCTGTTCGACGCCGTCGTCATCGTCATCCTCGTCGCAGCCGTCCTCATCGGGATCAGCTCCGGGGCCCTGCCCCAGGTCGGCGGGCTCGCCGGAGCGCTGGCCGGGGCGGCCCTCGCGATCACCGGTCTGCCACTCGTCCGGGACCCGCTCAACGGGATCGCACCGGATCTCCGGGCGTTCGTCGTCCTCGGCGGGATCCTCATCCTCGTCGGCCTCGGTGAGGCGATCGGTTCCGCGATCGGGCGGGCGATCGGCGTCCGGCTCCGGGGCGGCGTGCTCGGCGTGCTCGGCTCGGCGGACCGCGTCCTCGGCGGGTTCGTCGGCGCCGGCCAGGCGCTTCTCGTGATCTGGCTGATCGGCGGACTGCTCGCGTCCGGGCCGATGCGCGTCCTCGCGACCCAGGCCCAGACATCGCTCGTCGTCCGGACGATGAGCCGTGTCCTGCCGCCTCCCACGGAGTTCGCCGCCGAGCTCGCGACGCTCCTGAACGGGACCGGCATCCCCGAACTGTTCGTGGGGCTGGAGCCGTTGCCCGCACCGGACGTCGAGCGGCCCACGGATCCTGCGGCTCGCGCGATCGCCGAGCGGGCGATCGGGAGCACGTACCGCGTCTCTGCCGCGACCTGCCTCTTCCAGTCGTCCGGGACCGGGTTCGCCATCGCCGCCGACTACGTCGTCACCAACGCCCATGTCATCGCCGGCTCCGGCGGCATCCGCGTCCAGGGGACGGGCGGGGGCCTCCACGACGCGACTGCCGTGTACTTCGACCCGGAGCTCGACGTGGCGCTGCTGTGGGTCCGCGGCCTCGGCGCGCAGCCGCTCCGGTTCGCCGCGGCCGATCCCGACCGTGGCGCGATCGGCGCGACGCTCGGCTTCCCGCACGGCCAGGGTCTCGACGTCGAGCCGGCCGCCGTTGCCGGCGCCTACGCGGCACGGGGGCGCGACATCTATGGCACGGGCCAGGTCAGCCGGCGGATCCTCGAGCTGCGCGCAATCGTCGACCAGGGTGACAGCGGTGGGCCGCTGGTCCTCGACGACGGAACGGTGGGCGGTGTCGTGTTCGCCGAGGCGCGGACCGACGACAACGCCGGGTATGCCCTCACGCCGACGTCGGTCGCGACGGCGGTCGCGCCGGCGATCGGGCGGACGAGTCGGGTCGACACGGGGTCGTGCATCCACTGACGCCGCGGCTCTACGATCGCCCGATGACCGGACCCGTCCACGACGCCGCCGCTCGCACTCGCTCCGAGGCTGCCGCGACGCTCGCGGACCTCGCCGAGCGCTACTGGGACGGCGCGATGGCCGGCCAGCCGCTGTTCGCCACGTCGATCGGCGATCACCGCTTCGACGACCGTCTCCGTCCCAACGGGCCCGGCGCCGCCGAGCGCGAGATCGGGTGGCTCGAGCCGATCGGCTCCGCAGCCAGGGCCGTCCCGCGCGATGCGCTCGATCCGCTCGACGCGGTCACGCGGGATGAGCTGGTCGACACGATCGACGGCGAGCTCGACGCGCTCCGGTCCGGCGTGGAGGCCTGGACGGTCGACCCGCTCGACGGTCCGCAGGTCACGTTCCTCAACGTCCCTGCGTTCCAGACGATCCGAACGGTCGAGGACGCCGACGCGCTCGTCGCGCGCTGGCGCGAGATGGGCCCCTGGACCGATCGGCTCATCGAGTCGACGCGTGCGGCGCTCGCCGAGGGGATCGTCGCGCCGGCGGCGCTCGTGCGGAGCGTGGTCGCCGAGCTCGACGACCTCCTCGCACGACCCACCGACGAGTGGCCGCTCGTCGAGCCTGCCAGCGCGCTTCCGGATGATTGGCCCGCGGCCCGCCGCGATTCGATCGCGACGGCGATCCGGTCGTCCGTCGCCGACGGCACGCGCCCCGCCTTCGAGCGCTACCGGACGTTCCTGGTCGACGAGCTGATGCCGGCCGCCCGGGGCGACGACCGACCCGGCCTGTCCCACGTTCCCGGTGGCGACGAGGCGTATGCCCGCCTCGTCCGCGTCCACACGACGCTCCGCCTCACGCCCGAGGCGATCCACCGGATCGGACTGGACGAGACCGAGCGGATCGACGCGGAGTTCCGCTCGCTGGGCGAGCGCCTGCTCGGGACGAGCGATCAGGCCGAGGTCCTCGCGCGTCTCCGATCGGATCCGGCGCTCCACTTCTCGACGCCGGCCGAGGTGTTCGCCGTCGCCGAGGACACCCTCGCCCGCGCGAACGCCGCGATCCCGGACTGGTTCGGCCGGCTCCCGAAGGCGCCGTGCGTCGTCGTCGAGATGGGGGCCCACGAGGCGGGGCACTCCACGATCGCCTACTACCGCCAGCCCGCCGCCGACGGGAGCCGCCCGGGAAGCTACTACATCAACACGACGGCGCCGGAGACGCGGCCCCGGTACGAGGCCGAGACGCTCGGGTTCCACGAGGCGGTCCCCGGGCACCACCTCCAGATCGCCATCGCCCAGGAGCTCGAGGGCCTTCCGATGTTCCGGCGGATGAACGGCCCGACGGCGTTCATCGAGGGCTGGGGCCTCTACAGCGAGCGACTCTCGGTCGAGATGGGCCTCCTCTCCGACCCGTTCGCGCCGTTCGGCGTCGCGTCGTTCGACGCGTGGCGGGCGTGCCGCTTGGTCGTCGACACCGGCGTCCACGCGCTCGGCTGGAGCCGCGATCGGGCGATCGCGTTCATGGTCGAGCACACGGCGCTCGCCGAGAACAACATCGTCAACGAGATCGATCGGTACCTCGCGGTTCCCGCGCAGGCGCTCGCATACAAGCTCGGACAGCGCGAGATCCTCCGGCTCCGCGACGACGCCCGTGGACGGCTCGGATCGGCGTTCGACATCCGCACCTTCCACGATGTCGTCCTCGGGCATGGCGCGGTGGGGCTAGGAACGCTCGGCCGGCTCGTCGAGGGTTGGGTGGCGGACCGCTCCGCGCGAGGATGACCTCGCCGGCTGGCGCGCCAACCGGTCAAGCTGCGCTGCGGACCGTCGTCGACAATCCGGCCCTCCGACGGATCGAGCTCGCCTGGGCGCTCGGCGTCGGCGGCGATGCCGCGTTCACGGTCGCCCTCCTCGTCGCCGCGTTCGCCTACGGCGGGGCGACCGCGGTCGGCGTCCTGACCGCCGTCCGGATGGCTCCGTCGATCATCGGCGCACCGCTCGCTGGACTGCTGGCCGGGCGCCGCCCGCCGGTGGAGCTCCTCGCGGACGCCCACGGCCTCCGCGCCCTCGCCGCGTTGACCACGCTGCTCGGCCTGGCGGCGGGCCAGCCCGTCACCGTCCTGATCGCCGCGACGATCGCCTCCTCCGCCGGCGCGTTCGTCCGGCCGCTCCAGGTGGCCGCGATGCCGACGATGGCCCGGACGCCGGACGAGCTCGTCGCCGCGAACGTCGTCTCGGGCGCCGGCGAGGGCGCCGGATCGTTCGTCGGACCGCTTCTCGCCGGCCTCGCCGTCGGACTCTTCGGACCCACGGTGACGACCGGTGTCGCCGTGATCCTGTTCGTCCTCGGCGCCGCGGCCCTCGGGCGCCGGTCGGTGGGCGGCGATGCCCGGGCCGAGCACGACGCGGAGCACCGGGCGGGCCTCGAGCCGATCTCGGCCGGAGCCGTCGCGCGCCAGCTGACGGCGGGGCTGCGGTCGCTCGCCCGACACCGCGGGGCCGCGGCGATCATGACGGCGCTCGGGGCCCAGGTGTTCGTCCGCGGCCTCCTGACGACGTTGACCGTGGTGATCGCGATCCGCATGGTCGACCTCGGCGAACCGGGCGTCGGCACGCTCACGGCCGCGTATGGTCTGGGGACGCTCGGCGGCGCCGTTCTGGCCGTTCGGCTGACCGGCGGCGGCCGCCTCGCACCGGCGCTGGCGGTGAGCCTGTCGTTGTGGGGCCTGCCGCTGGCCGTGATCGCCGCGTTCCCACACCCGGCCGTCGCGATCGGCGGACTCCTCGTGACCGGCCTCGCCAACGGCAGCCTCGATGTCGCGGCCTTCACCCTCCTCCAACGCGGCGTCCCCCGATCCGAGCGCATGGCGGTCTTCGGTGTTCTCGAGGCGGTCGCGTCGCTGGGCGTCGCCGCCGGCGGGGCGGTCGCGCCCGTGCTGATCGACCGCCTCGGAGATCGCGGCGGGCTGGCGATCGCCGGGTCGATCCTGCCGATCGCCGCGGTAGCGCTGTGGGCGCGGATCCGTCGGATCGACCGCGAGGCGATCCTGCCCGAGCGCCAGCTGCGACATCTCCGCGGCGTGCCGCTGTTCGCGTCCCTGCCGCTGACCGCGCTGGAACGGCTCGCGGAGGCCGTCCGCCCCGTCCGGTATCCCGCCGGGACGACGATCCTCCGCGAGGGCGAGCCGGGACGCGACTACTTCCTGATCGAATCCGGCGTCGTCGACGTGTCGGTCGGCGGCCGGACGATCGCGACGGCGACCACCGGCGAGGGCTTTGGCGAGATCGCGCTCCTCCGCGATGTGCCGCGGACGGCGACGGTCGTCGCCCGGACCGACGTCGAGCTCGAGGTCGTCGAGTCGGCCCAGTTCCTGGCCGCCGTCGCGGGCCCGACGAGCCGGGCCGCTGCGGCGGCGCTGGTCGAAGAGCGCCTCGCGCGGTCGGCCGACGTCGGCTGATCCGGCGGTCGCGGTCGCATCACGACCGCCGGCGCTCGGCCGCTAGGCGGCGTACTCGTCGCGCGGCGCGACCGCATCCGGATCCCCGATCTCGATCGGGTTGTTCAGCGGATCGGCGCTCCACTCGAACCAGCCACCGTCGTAGACCGCGATCCGGTCCCAGCCCTGGAGGTAGGCGTAGAACCACGTCTCGCTCGCCCGCCAGCCGGTGCCGCAGTAGAACGCCACCCACTTGTCGGCGGTGATCCCGGCCTCGGCCCAGTTCGCGCTGATCTCGGGGTACGCCCGCATCGTGTTGTCCACGTTCCGGTAGTGCTGCATGTGGTACGCGTCCGAGCCGCAGTTGCCCCAGACGTCGCCCGCGATCCGGCCGGCCGGGCCGATGTAGTTGTAGCCGCTGACGCGGCCGATGTGCTCCTTCCACGTCCGGACGCTCACGAGCGCCGCATCGGCGCGGTCGGCGAGGATCTGCTTGGCCTCCGGGAGATCGACGATCACCTCGGGCCGCAACGGGATCGCGACGCCGAACGCCGCGACCGGCTCCGGGACGCGGAGCGTCGTCTCGACCGGGTGGCCGGCGTTGACCCACCAGTCGTACCCGCCGTCGAGGAGCCGGACGTCGTCGACGCCGGCGTAACGCAGGATCATCAGCGCCCGCGTCGCCGCGATCTGGCCGGCCCGTCGGCCCGGCCACTTCTCGTTCGCCTCGCCGACCGTGTCGCGACCGTAGACGACGACGGTCGTGTCCCTGGTGATCCCGAGCTGGCGGAGCGCGGTGTCGAGCTCATCGGGCGTCCGCCGGTTCCAGTCGACAGGGTTCTCGAGCCAGTTCGTGTCGAGATGGAACGCGCCCGGGATGTGTCCGTCCGCGTACTCCTCGGGAACGCCGAAGTTCACGTGGAACAGCTTGAACGGACCCGCCGGAGCGGCCTCGGGCGACCCGCCGGCGAGGACGTCGGCCAGCCAGTCGATGTGGACGAGCCGGTCGTGGTGGAGCAGCTTCTCCACCGGGCGGCCGGGGTCGGCCGCCCACGCCGCGAAGCCGCCGTCGAGGACCGAGGCGCCCACGACGCCGCGAGCCGCAAGCGCCGTCACGAACGCCTCGCCGGCCTCGGTCGTGTCGCCGTAGACGACGACGTCGCGATCGCCGGCGATCGACTTCCGGGCGAGGATCCGCACGATCTCCGGGTCATCGACGCTGGCGAGCCACTCCGCCGGGAACGAGGCTGCGCCCGGCACGTGACCACCGCGGGCCTCGCCGGCCTGACGCCAACCGTTGTACGCGCGGAGTGGGCGGATGTCGACGACGGTCAGCGACGGGTCGCCCAGACGCGCGGCGAGATCGGGAGCGGAGATCGTCGGGGCGGTCCGGGAGTCGCCCGGTGCATCGGCCAGTTCGGTCATGACGGTGTCCCTTTCGGAGGTCGAAGTCGGCAGAAACGACAAAACCCCTGCCGTCGGCAGGGGTTCCGGTGATGTGCTCGGCGTGCGGCGGTCAGTCGAAGCGCACGCCTAGGGACACCGTCCACCCTGCCGGGCGAGACAGCAACACATCGACATGGAGATCACGAACGACGTCGTCATCGCAGCCGCCATTCTGCAATCGCCGTTCTCAACCCGCAAGAGGATCACACGGATTCGCCGGTAGCGGTTCGGTGACGAACCGGTGCCGTCGGTCAGTGGACCGAATCGGGCTCCAGTGAGCGCAGGCGGTTCGCGACCGATTCGAGGACCCCCATCCGGATCGACGGGAACTGGTCGAGCAGCGAGTGGAACTCGCGATGGCCGAGGACGAGGAGCCGGGCGTCCTTCGACACGGTGACCGTCGCCGTCCGCGGTCGCTCGGTGATCAGCGAGATGTCGCCGAAGAACTCGCCCGGCCCCAACGTCCGGAGGAACTTCCCGTCGCGCTCGAGGCTGACCTCGCCGTCGATGATCACGTAGAACTCGCGCCCCATGTCGCCCTGGCGCATCAGGACCTTGCCGGCCGGCAGGTCGACCTCGTCGGCGAGCCGTCCCACCGCCTCGATGTCCTTGTCCTTGAGATCACAGAGGAACGGACTCTGACGAAGCAGCCGGAGCTTCTCGTCGGTGTGCGTCGCCATGGCCCTCTCCCGTGCGGCGATCCGCGTTCGCGTCCGGGCAGCATAGCCGCCGTCCGCCCGCTGCGGAAGGGCGCCCGCCCTACACTGGACCTCGCCAGCCGGACCGACCTGCCCCCGGAGAACGCACATGCCCGACCGTCATCCGTACGACCGGCCGACCGATCCCGCCAAGCGCCACTCAGCGGCCCTCACCGACGGGCCGGACCGGGCCGCGGCCCGCTCGATGCTCAAGGCGATCGGCTTCACCGACGAGGACCTCGCGAAGCCGATCGTCGGCGTCGGCACGAGCTGGATCGAGACGATGCCCTGCAACTACAACCACCGCCGTCTGGCGGAGGCGGTGAAAGCGGGGATCCGCGCGGCCGGCGGGACGCCGATGGAGTTCAACACGATCTCGGTCAGCGACGGCGTGTCGATGGGCACCGAGGGGATGAAGAGCTCCCTCGTCAGCCGTGAGGTCGTCGCGGACTCGATCGAGCTCGTCGCGCGCGGCCACCTGTTCGACGGCCTCGTCTGTATCTTCGGGTGCGACAAGACCGGGCCGGGCGCCGCGATGGCGATGGCCCGGCTCGACATCCCGGGACTGGCGCTGTACTCGGGGACGATCTACCCCGGGGTCCGGCCCGCGGCGATCGGCGGAGATCGAGCGCGCGACATGACCGTCGTGAGCGTGTTCGAGGCGATCGGCGCCTACCGGGCCGGGAAGATCACGCTCGACGAGCTGTACGACGTCGAGGCGGCCGCGTGCCCGGGTCCGGGCGCGTGCGGCGGCCAGTTCACCGCGAACACGATGAGCATGGTCATCGAGACGCTCGGGCTGTCGCCGGGCGGGCTCAACGGGATCCCGGCCGAGGATCCGGCGAAGGACGAGGCCGCCAGGCGGTCCGGCGAGCTCGTCATGCGGCTCGTGCGCGAGGACATCCGGCCGTCGTCGTTCGTGACCCGTCGCTCGATCGACAACGCGATCGCGGCCACCGCCGCGACGGGCGGCTCGACGAACGCGGTCCTCCACCTCCTGGCGATCGCCCACGAATACGGGATCCCGATGGCGATCGACGAGTTCGGCACGATCGCCGACCGGACGCCGATCGTGGCGGACCTCCAGCCGGGCGGCCGCTACACCGCCACCCACCTGTACGAAGCGGGCGGTCTGGGGCTCGTCTTCGCGGAGCTGATCGCCGGGGGGCGGATCGATGGCAGCACGCCGAATGTCGACGGCCGGACGATGGCCGAGATCGCAGCGGCCGCGACGCCGACCGAGGGCCAGACGGTCGTCGTGCCGATCGACCGGCCGATCAAGCCGACCGGCGGGCTGACGATCCTCCGCGGCTCGCTCGCCCCCGACGGCTGCGTGGTCAAGCTGGCCGGCCACGAGCGGCGGCTCCATCGCGGCCCCGCCCGGGTCTTCGATTCGGAGGCCGCCTGCTACGCCGCGGTCCGCGACCGGCGGATCGTGGCCGGCGATGTCGTCGTCATCCGGTACGAGGGCCCCGTCGGTGGACCCGGGATGCAGGAGATGCTGAGCGTCACCGGCGCGCTCGTCGGCGAGGGCCTCGGCGACAGCGTCGCGCTGATCACCGACGGCCGGTTCTCCGGCGGCACGCACGGGCTGATGATCGGGCACATCGCGCCGGAGGCGGCGCTCGGTGGACCCATCGGGCTCGTCCAGGAGGGTGACGAGATCGTCATCGATGTCGACGCCCGCCGGCTCGACCTCGAGGTCTCGGCGGCCGAGCTGGAGCGGCGACGTGGCGGCTGGCGGGCACCGGCGCCGCGCTACGCCGGCGGTGTCCTTGCGAAGTACGCCGCGCTCGTGTCGTCGGCGTCCGAGGGCGCCGTCACGACGGGTCGCCGGATGAGCACGGCCCTCGACGGCTCCACCGGCGTCGCGACGACGGCGTTCGCGGACACGGTGATCAGCGGCGGATGACGGTCCGGATCGGCTTCAAGACGTCGCCCCAGGACGTCGACTGGACGACGATCGACGCCACGTGGCGGCGAGCCGGTGAGCTCACGGGCGACCGCACGGCCGGCGGTGGGTTCGACAGCGGCTGGCTGAACGACCACCTCACGAACATGAACGCCGACGTGCCCGGCGCATCGCTCGAGGCCCTGACGCTCCTCGGGACGCTCGTCCATCACGTGCCCGGCCTCCAGGTCGGTCACGCCGTCCTCTCGAACACGTTCCGAGAGCCCGTGCTCGTCGCCAAGGCCGCCGTCGTCCTCGATCACGCCACCGGCGGTCGGTTCGTCCTCGGCCTGGGTGCGGGCTGGTTCGAGGGCGAGCACGAGCCGTTCGGGCTGGACCTCCCGCCGATCGGTCTCCGGATCGACCGGCTCGTCTCCGCGGTCGACACGATCCGAGCGTTGTGGTCGCCGGAGGCAGCGACGCCGCCCGGCGTCACCCGCGACGACCCGTTCTACCCGCTCGCCGGCGCCGTCAACGCGCCGGGTCCCCGGACGCCGGGCGGCCCCCCGATCTATCTCGGTGGCCAGGGTCCCCGCGGGATCCGGCTCGCCGCACGAACCGCGTCGGGTTGGCTCCAGCCGGGAACGCATGCCGGCAACGTGCCGTACTTCGTCGAGAAGCGCGGCGAGCTGATCGCGGCACTCGAGGCCGCGGGGCGGGACCCGGCGGAGTTCGACGTCGTCGCCCAGGTGGGCACCGGGAGCACGGCCACGACGCGGCGCGAGGCCGTCGATGCGGCATGCGCGTCGATCGCCGCGGGCGCGAGCCACGTCGTGTTCGGGATGCCGGCGTCGCTGGGACCGGCCGGCCTCGACGACGTGGTCCGCGACTGCCTCGTCCCGGTCCGGGACCAGGCGGCATGACCCACGAGGATCGCGTGGAGGAGCAACTCCCGGCGGATCCCACCGCGTACGACACTGAGCGGAACGCGGCCGCCCGCCGGCGCGGTCTCGCCGCGCCGTACATCCCGGGCGGCCGCGATCCCGAGGCGGCCGCGGCCGAGGCCGAGAACCGCCGGTATGTCCGGCTCCTCGTGCTGTTCGTCGTCGCGATCGTCGCCGCCGGCTTCCTCCTCGGATTCCTCGCCGCGCTCCTGGGCTTCGACGCACTCGTCGGCGGATCGGGCTGAGCGTGTCCGCGCAGCTCCCCTCCTCCGCGCTCGATCCGAGCGTGCTCGCGGCCGCCGCCGACGAGCTCGTCGAGACGTTGCGTGCCCTGATCCGCATCCCGTCGGTCAACCCCGTCCGCGCCGAGGCGCCGGACAGCGAGACCCGCGCCGCGCGCTGGATCGCGGGCGCGCTCGGGGACGCGGGTCTGCGACCCGAGATCGTGGAGGTCGTCGACGGTCGTGGATCGGTCGCGGCGCACCTTCGCGGCGACGGCTCGGGTGGGCCGCCGCTCCTGCTCCTCAGCCACCTCGACGTCGTCCCGGCCCCGCCGGAACTGTGGACGCATGGACCGTTCGACGGCGACCTCGCGGACGGGTTCATCTGGGGCCGCGGCGCGCTCGACATGAAGGACCTGCTCGCGCAGGAGCTGACCGTGATGCGGATGCTCGCGGCCGAGGCACGGGCGGCCGGCCGCGATCCCGCCTCCGACGCCGTCCCCGGCCTCACCCGCGACGTCCTGTTCCTGAGCACCGCCGACGAGGAGGCGGGCGGGCTCAACGGGATCGCCTGGATCGTCGCGGAACGCCCCGAGCTCGTCCGGGCGGCCGCCGCGATCAACGAGGCCGGCGCCGTCGCGACGACGGTCGGCGACACGCGGTTCTACCCGATCGGCGTGGCCGAGAAGGGCTACGCGGTCTACCGGCTCACGATCCACGGGACGTGGGGCCACGGATCGATGCCGCACGGCGAGAACGCCGCGATCCGGGCGGCCGAGGTCGTCGGACGGCTCGCTCCGGCCGTGAACCCGCGCCTGACGCCGGTGATGGAGCGGTTCCTCGGACGCGTCGCCGACGCCCTACCCGCCGACCAGGCGCGCGTCGTCCGGGCGCTCGCGACGGGCGAGACGCGGTTGAGCGACAGCGCGCTGGCGGGCGCGTGCGACCCGATCACGGCACGGATCGTCAGCGCCGTCCTGCGCGACACGATCAACCCGACCGTCGTCCACGCCGGCGTGAAGTACAACGTGATCCCGGGCGAGGCGATTGTCGAGATCGATTGCCGGGTCCTCCCCGGCACGACCGAGGACGACATCCGCGAGATCGTGATCGGGCGGCTGGGCGAGCTCGCGCGTCACGTCGACGTCGAGCTTGTCATTTATGCGCCGGCGGTCGAGGCCCCGTCCGAGGGCGAGGCGTACGAGCTCCTCGAGCGGACCGTGGTCGACCACGATCCCGAGGCGGTCCCGGTCCCGTTCCTCGTGCCCTACGCGACGGACGCGAAGCACCTGGCGGCGCTGGACGTTCCGACCTACGGCTTCTCGCCGCTCCGGCTCGCCCCTGGCGATCCGTACCTCGAGATCTGGCACGGGGTCGACGAGCGGGTCCGCGTGGACGCGCTGCAGTGGGGCCTGCCGGTCCTCTACGACGTCGTTCGCAGGTTCTGCGGCTGAGCTGACGCGATGCCCGGTCTCGACTCGGACGTCGTCAGCATCATCGTCGCCCGCACCGCGCTGGTCGTGAGCGCGTACGCGGCGTTCATGTCGGGCTTCTCGATCCGACACGGGATGCGCGCGGCCGGGTGGCCGCGCTGGTCGGTCCGGCTCGCAACAGCGATGACGTGGATCGTGTCGCTGTTCGTCGCCAGCCGCGTCCTGTTCCCGGCCCCGCTGACGACGGACCTCGAGCGGGCGATCTACCGCGTCATCCTCCTCAGCAGCTTCGCGATCCTCGTCTTCTGGGTCGTCGGGCTCGACGCGACGCGCCGCGCGATCGACCGGCGTCCGAGCCGACGAGTGCGCATGTTCGCCGAGATCCAGGCGGTCCACGACGCCCTGGCGTCGGTTCGGACCGCTGACGATCGTGAGCGGTTCGACGGGTCGTTGGCCGCCCTCGATCGCTACCTCGAGCCGGCGACCTTCGAGTACATCCAGCTCACGCGGTCGCGGCTCACGTCCTGGCTCGACGGCGGTCCTTCGGCGGACGAACGGGAACGGCGCTGGTCGGCGCGGCTGGACGAGATCGCTCCTTCGGTCCGGCCGGCGTCGTGGTGGCGGGAGGATGCGTGGTCGCGACTGGGCCAGGGAGTCCGCGCTCGGATTCTGGGTGCCGCTCCGCTGCTCGCCGGATTGTCGGGGGTCGTCCTGGGTCGATCCGTCCTGAGCGGTCCGATCTGGGTCGCGATGCCGGCGGCGGTCCTCGCTGCGTTTCTCTTCACCTGGCGATGGACGGCCGCGGCGACGCCATTCATCGCATGCACGGCCGTCGGACTCGCGGCCGCGACCCTGCTTCGACAGCCGTCCCTGCCCGTTCCCGCGGTCGCGACTGCCGGCTCGTTCTGCGCGGCGCTCCTCGCCTGGGCGGCCTTCGAGTGGCGACGGGCAAGGCGACGCCCCGATCTCAGACTCCTTCCCGCGGCCGACGCGCCGGACCTTCGATCGCCCGACGTCGGCTGATCGATGTGCAGCCGACGCTCGTTACGTCGCTTGAAGAGAGCGTCGCGGGACGGACGGTGCACCAGGCGCTCGGAGCGTCGCCTGACGGGCCGGATTCGGGCCGATCCGAGGGCTCTGAACGACAGAAGGAGCACGGGCCGCACATCGATCGCCGAGAGCCACGGGTCGCGAGCCAGGCGGATCCGCGGTCACGCTGGTGTGCGCTCGTCGTGGTCGAGGTCGACGCGGACCTCCTCGTCGCACGTCGTGCACCGGAACAGGCGGCCGAACGCCCAGCCGCGCTCGGCGTCGCCCTCTGCCACGTCGTGCTCGGGCGACGGCTCGAGCCGGACCCACTCGTCGCCGTGACGGTGCTCGACGCGGAGCAGCTGCGACTGCGATCTGACGACGTCCACGCTCGGGTCCTCCTACTCGGTCCGGGTCTTGATCAGGCGTCCGCGGCGCGAGATCGCGTGGGTCGCGAGTGCCGCGACCCCCATCGCGATCAGGGCGCGCTCGGCGGTCGGCATCGGGCGGACGGCGCTCAGGAACTGGTCCGCCCGGGCGCGATCGACCACGCGCAGGAGCGCTGCGCCACGGGGCGTGAGCTGGAGCGTGCGCTGGCGACGATCCTCCTCCTCGACCCGCCGCTCCACGAGCCGCCGCCGCACGAGGCCGTCGACGAGCCGGCTCGTCGCGGACGGCGAGCGGTTGATCACCTCGGCGAGATCGCCGATCGTCATCGTCCCGGAGTCGGCCAGCACGTACAGCGCCGCGAGCTGGGTGAAGCCCAGCCGCATCTCGCCGAGCTGGGACGCGAAGCCGATCACGAGCTCACGCCAGAGGGCGTGACCCATCGCCACCCGCTCGGAGATCTGGCGAACGTTCGTGATCTTGGAGCCGGCCGCGAGGACGGTCGCGGACAGATCGGCCTCGAAACGGCGGGCGATCGCCCGGGCGGGCGGCGGTGGTCCGAGTCGGCGTGCGGGCGGGCGAGTGTCGACGGTCATCGCCGCCGAGGATATCGGGATCACCGCCGGTGCGTGCAATCTCGCACACGCCGGCCCGCGTGAGCTCGATTCCGCCCGGTAAGGTGGCCACGATGACCACGCCTGCCTTCGTCTTTCCGGGTCAGGGCTCGCAATCGGTCGGCATGGGGCAGGCGCTCGCGGCGGCATCGCCGGCGGCGGCCGGCGTCCTCGTCGAGGCCGATGCGGCGCTGTCCGAGCAGATCAGCCGCCTCGCCTTCTCCGGTCCGGCCGAGGAGCTCGATCGGACCGAGAACGCACAGCCGGCGCTCCTCGCGACCTCGATCGCCTATCTCGCAGCGATCCGCGAGCGCTGGGCACGTGAGGGCGTCGACGCGCCGATCCCCGCGTTCGCCGCCGGCCACTCGATGGGCCAGTACTCGGCCCTCGTCGCGGCGGAGGTCGTGTCCCTCGCCGACGGGATCCGCCTGGTTCGCGAGCGCGGCCGCCTGATGCAGGCGTCCGGCGCGGGTCGCGACGGCGCGATGGCGGCGATCCTCGGCCTCGACGACACCGCCCTGCCGGCGCTCGTCGAGCGGGCGTCCGCTCACGGCACGTTCGGCGTTGCCAATCGGAATGCGCCGGGCCAGGTCGTCGTCTCCGGCGAGCGCGCCGCGATCGAGGCCGCCGCGGACATCGCCAAGGATCTCGGCGCCCGCAAGGCGATCGTGCTCCCGGTGTCGGTGGCCGCCCACTCGCCGCTCATGGCCGAGGCTGCCGAGGGCATGCGGCGCGTCCTCGCCGACGTGGAGTTCCACGACCCCGTCGTCCCGCTGCTCGCGAACGCCGACGGCCGGCCGATCACGACCGCCGACGGGGCCCGCGCCGAGCTGGTCGAGCATCTCACTGCCGGCGTCGACTGGGTCGCCGCGGTCGAGCGGATGACGGCAGCCGGCGTCACGACGTTCATCGAGGTCGGTCCCGGCCGCGTCCTGACGGGCCTGATCAAGCGGATCGCGCCCGGTGCGGAGGCGATCCCGCTCGACGACCCGAGCGCGGCCGATCGGCTCGCCGTCCCGTTCGCGACCGGCAACCCGGTCCCCGCGGCCTGATCGCCTTCCATCCGAGCAACCCAGAAGCCCGAGCCTCCACAGAAAGGAACCAACCGAGCGTGCGCAAACCCGATTACGACCGCCGCGTCGTCGTCACCGGCCTCGGGGTCATCAGCCCCGTCGGGAACGACGTCCAGACCGCCTGGGGCAACCTCGTCCACGGCCGGACCGGTCTCCGCGAGATCACGAAGTTCGACGTGTCGCGGTACGAGGCGAAGGCGGCCGGCGAGGTCCGCGACTTCAACGCCGCCGACTGGATGGATCCGAAGGCCGTCCGCCGGAGCGAGAGCGCGATGTGGTTCGGCGTCGCCGCGGGCAAGCAGGCGCTCGCCGACTCGGGCTTCGAGGTCACCGACGAGAACCGCGAGGACGTCGGGGTCGTGTTCGGCTCGGGCGCCGGTGGCCAGCAGCTGATGATCGATGCCTGGATCGCGCTCCACGAGAAGGGTCCGCGGAGTGTTCCGCCGACGTTCATCGCGAACGCCCTCGTCGACTCGACGTCCGGGATGATCGCGATCGAGACCGGCGCGATCGGCCACAACGTGTGCATCGTGTCGGCGTGTGCCACGGGCACCCACAGCGTCGCCGAGGGTGCCGAGGCGATCCGTCGCGGCGATTGCATCGCGGTGATCTCCGGCTCCACCGAGGCGCCTCTCCTCGAGACCGCCCACGCGGGGTTCACGAACATGCGCGGGATGGGCATGCCGCGGCCCGGCGAGCCGCTCGCGACCGTGTCGCGGCCGTTCGACAGGACCCGCGACGGGTTCGTGCTCGGCGAGGGCGCGGGCGGGCTGTTCCTCGAGGATCTCGAGCTGGCCAAGGCGCGCGGCGCGAAGATCTACGCCGAGGTCGTCGGCTACGGCTCGGCCGCCGACGGCTGGGACATGATCCAGCCGATCGAGCGCGGGTCAGGCTCGGCGAGGGCGATGAAGATGGCCCTCGAGCGGCGCGGCGTCCCCGCCGACGAGGTCGACCTGATCAACCCGCACGGCACGTCGACGCCGCTCGGCGACAAGCGGGAGGCGGAGGCGATCTGGACGGTGTTCGGCGACCGCGCGGCGGCCGATCGGCACTCGCTGGCGATCTCGGCCACGAAGTCGATGACGGGCCACATGATGGGCGCGGCCGGTGCCTTCGAGGCCTTCGCCACCGTGATGTCGGTCAGCGAGCAGTGCATCCCGCCGACGATCAACTACCGCGACGCCGATCCCGAGTGCGACCTGTGGGTGGTGACCGAAGCGACGCCGATGCCGGTTCGGTACGCCCTGTCGAACAACATCGGCCTGGGCGGCCACAACGGGGCAGTGATCTTCAAGCGCTACGACGGCGATTGACCCGACGTCGTTCGTCGCGGACGGTCGTTCGGGCGCGACCGGCCCGAGGGGTCCGTACAATCGCTCGATGCCCGTGAACCCCGAGGTCCTCGTCCGTGCCTGAGCTCGATCCTGCTCGCCGAGCGGTCGTGACCGGCATGGGCGCCGTCATGCCGATCGGCAACGACTTCCCGACCTACTGGTCGAACCTGGTCGCCGGCGTCACCGGGACGCGCCTGATCCGCGGCTTCGACGCCACGAACTTCGAGGTCCGGATCGCGGCCGAGGTGATCGATTTCGACCCGACCGCGGCGATGGACGCAAAGATGGCCCGCCGGATGACCCGCTTCATCCATCTCGCGATGGCGGCCGGCAAGGAGGCCGTCGCGAGCAGCCGGATCGACTTCGCCGCGATGACCCAGGAGGAGCGCGACCGCGTGGGGGTCGTCGTGAACACGGGCGGCGGCGGGATCGAGGCGATCATCGACGGCACGCATACGCACGACGCGAAGGGACCGAGGTTCGTCTCGGCGTTCGCGATCCCGGCGCTCTCGGGCTCGATGGGCGCGGCGATGCTCTCGATGGAGTGGGGCCTGACGGGGCCGGTGATGACCCAGGTCGCCGCGTGCGCGACGTCGGTGATCGCGTTCCACGACGCGTTGCGGCTCATCCGGACCGGTGAGTGCGACGTCGTCCTCGCGGGCGGCTCGGAAGCGCCCGTCGTGCCGATGGGCGTCGCGGCGCTTGCGAACATGGGCGCCCTCTCGAAGCGGAACGACTCGCCCGAGACCGCGTCGCGGCCGTTCGACGGGACGCGCGACGGGTTCGTCCTCGGCGAGGGCGCCGGCGTCGTCGTGATCGAGTCGCTCGCCCACGCACGTGCGCGCGGCGCGACCCCGATCGTCGAGGTGATCGGCGGGGCGCTCACCGCGGACGCCTTCCACATCTCGGCGCCCGAGCCGACCGGACGCGGCCAGAGCCGGGCGATGACGAATGCCCTCCGGAACGCCGAGGTCGCGCCGGACGAGATCGACTACATCGTCGCCCACGGGACGTCGACGCCGCTGAACGACGTGACCGAGACCCGGGCGATCAAGACGGCCTACGGGGCGCACGCGAAGAAGGTGGCCATCAGCTCGCCCAAGTCGATGATCGGCCACCTCGTCGGTGCGGCCGGGATCGCCTCGGCGCTGGCCGGGATCGGCGCGATCCGGGATCAGGTCATTCCGCCGACGGCGAACCTCCGGACGCCCGACCCCGAGTGCGACCTCGACTACGTCCCGCTGACCGCGCGGGAGGCGAAGGTGGAGACGGTCGCCGTCCACGGCTTCGGCTTCGGCGGCCAGAACGCCGTGACGATCTTCCGCCGCCCGACCGACTGACGCGCCGGGCTCCGCCAGCCCCCGATCAGCCGCGGAGCGTCCGGCCTTCGAACGCCTCGATCGCCTCGATGAACCGCGCCGGCCAGGCCGTCGGCGCCTGGGCGACGTAGTCGTACCGGACGAGCACGCTCCGGCACGTCGCGACGAGGCGGGTGTCGCCGCCGGAGCTCGGAGCCGCGGTCAGGCGATGCTCCAGGGCGAGGCTCGTCCGGCCGATCCGCGTCGCGCGCGACTCGATCGTCACCGTCTCGCCGAACACGACGGGCGATCGGAACGCGACCTCCGCTTCGGCGAGGATCAGCCCGTCCCGACGGCCACGCTCGCGCTCCAGCTCCTCGCCGGTGATCGACGTCCACCAGTCGATCCGGGCCGCCTCGACGTAGGTGAGATACGTCGCGTTGTTCACGTGGGCCATCGCGTCCGTGTCCGCGAACCGGACGCGGACCTCCGCGCGATGGCCGAAGTCCCCGGTGAGGTCGCGCGGATCCGGCGCGCCGGCGGTCGCGATGCGCGATCGCGGCGGCGGGCCGGGCGTCACGGCGTCACGACGAGCCGGCCGACCATCCCGGCGTCCGCGTGGCCGGGCACCGTGCATTCGATCGGGTACGTCCCGGGCCGGTCGATCGAGAACCGGATCCGCTGGGTCTGCCCGGGCCGAGCGCCCGCGTCGACGTTCGCGACGCCGCCGACCTCCCAGTCGTGGAACACGCCGTCATCGTTGGTGAACCGGACGACGACGGTCTGGCCGGCCGGAACGACGATCTCGGCCGGCTCGAAGCGGACGTTCCGGGCGTGGACGGCGACGTCGACGGCGCCCGCCTCGATCGCCCGATCCGCCGCGATCACGCCCCCGGCGACGACGAGCGAGGCAACGGCGACGGCGACGAGATACCAGGCGTGGCGGAGTCGCGCGAGCCCACCTCGCTCCGCGTGGCGAATCGCGGCGGGGCGCGCGTCGAACGAGCGCAGCCGGAGCGAGTTCGTGACGACGGCGACCGATGACAACGCCATCGCGGCCGCGGCGAGCGCCGGGCTCAGCGTGATCCCGAGCGGGACGAGGAGCCCCATCGCGACCGGGATGAGGACGACGTTGTAGGCGAACGCCCAGAACAGGTTCTCGCGGACGGTCCGCATCGTGGCCCGGGACAGGGCGATCGCCGCGGGCACGCCACGCGGATCGCCACCGACCAGCGTCACGCCCGCCGCCTCGATCGCGACGTCCGCGCCGCTCCCGATGGCGACGCCGACATCCGCCTTCGCGAGAGCCGGCGCGTCGTTGATCCCATCGCCGACCATCGCAACGACCCGGCCGCTCGCCTGGATCGCCGCGATCGCCTCCGCCTTGCCGCCCGGCAGGACGCCCGCCCGGACCCGGTCCGCACCGATCCCGACCTGATCGGCGACCGCTGCCGCCGTCGACGGGCCATCGCCCGTGATCAGCCAGACCTCGACCCCGGCGGCCCGAAGCTCGGCGACGGCCGCCCGCGCCTCGGCGCGGACGGGATCCGTGATCGCGATCGTGGCGACTGCCCGCCCGTCGATCGCCACGGCCACCGTCGTGGGGCGGTTTGCCGCAGCCACCTCTGCCGCCAGCCGGTCGACCGGCGACGGATCGACACCGCGGGAACCAAGCAGGTCGGGCGTCCCGACGATGACCTCCCGGCCGTCGACGACGCCGATCACGCCCTGACCCGGCACCGCCTCGAACGCCGACACGTCGCGGAAGCCGAGCTCGTCGAGCCGGGCGCGGGCGACGATCGCCGCGCCGAGCGGATGCTCGCTCCGCGACTCGAGCGACGCGGCAAGATCGAGGACCTCGTGCGGGTCGGCGCCCGCGACGACGGCGGGATCCGAGGCCGTCGGCCGTCCGAGCGTCAGCGTCCCGGTCTTGTCGAAGACGACGGCGTCGACGTGATGGAGGCGCTCGAGCGCGGCTCCGCCGCGGAAGAGGATCCCGGCCTCGGCGCCGCGACCCGTCCCGACCATGATCGCCGTGGGCGTCGCGAGGCCCATCGCGCACGGGCAGGCGACGATGACGACGCCGATGAACGACGTCAACGCCAGGGTCAACCGCGGCTCGGGGCCCAGGGCGTACCACGCGACGAACGTCAGCGCGGCGACGACGAGGACCGCCGGAACGAAGATCTCGCTGATCCGGTCGGCGAGCCGCTGGATCGGTGCCTTGGAGCCCTGGGCGTGCTCGACCATCGAGACGATCCGGGCGAGCGCGGTGTCGGCGCCGACCCGCGTGGCCCGGAACGTGAACGATCCCGTGCCGTTGACCGTGGCGCCGAAGACCTCGCCGCCCGGACCCTTCTCGACGGGCAGCGGCTCCCCGGTCAGCATCGACTCGTCCACGGACGACACGCCCTCGACGACGACCCCGTCGACGGCGATCCGGTCGCCCGGTCGGACGCGGAGCAGATCGCCCGGCTGGATCTCCTCGACCGGGACGGACCGATCGCCGGCCGCATCGACGACGAGCGCGGACGTCGCCTGAAGCCCGATCAGGCGGCGGATCGCACCACTCGCCCGGCCGCGAGCACGCGCCTCGAGCCACCGCCCGAGGAGGACGAGGCCGAGGACGATCGTCGAGCTGTCGAAGTACGTCTCGGGATGGAGCCCGGCCTCGTGCACCCAGTCGGGGTTGAGCGTGACGACGACGCTGTACGCCCATGCCGCGGTCGTCCCGACCGCGACGAGCGTGTCCATCGTCGCGCTGCCATGCCGCCCGGCCCGCCACGTCGCCGTGTAGAACCGCCGACCGGCCCACGCCTGGACGACGGTCGCCGGCAGCAGCGCCAGCCAGTTGATCGTCTCCATCGGCACGACGGTCTGCGGCCAGAGCATCGCGACCATCAGCACGAGCGCGACCCCGATCGCGACGACGGCCTCGCGGAGGAGCTTGTTCGCCTCGCGGCCGCGCGCTCGGTCGTCGGCCTCGGCGGCGGCGCGGAGCGTCCGACGGGCGGCCGTCTCCTCAGCGGTCGCCGCCGGCTTCAGGTCGTAGCCGGCCGCCTCCACCGCGCGGGCAAGCTCGGCTCGACCGACCCGTCCCGGCTCGTACCGGATCGTCGCGACCTCCGTCGCGAGGTTCACCGACGCCGCGTCGACGCCGTCGGTCTTGTTGAGGAAGCGCTCGATCCGGTTGACGCACGACGCGCAGGTCATCCCAGCGATCGGCAGCTGGATCTCGGCGAGCGCGGGCGGTGGATCGGGGCGCCCGGGCTCGGCCGTGGCGATGGAGGCGTTCGTCATACTCCCCGGGAGTATAGCAGCGTGACCTCGCCCGGCCGCGCGTCCCCGAGTCTGTCCAGCTAGCGCAGGTCGTCCGTCAGTTGCCGTTCCGCTCGGGTCTTCCGCGCCAGCTCGTCGGCGACATCGACGGCCGCATCCGAGAGCACGTCCACCTGCGGATCGCCGGACGCGAGCGACAGCTTCCTCCGCTCGACCGCGACGAGGCGGTCGACATCGTTCTGGATGGCGTCACTCGTCGCCTTGAGGTCCTCTTCCCGCTCGCGGCGGGTCGCGCCGCCACGAGGGTCGTCGGTTCGATGCGTCATGACCATCCCTGCTGCGGACCTGGGCCCCCGCCGAGTGGCTTGCGGTCATCGTCCGAATGGACGGATCCAGTGCCCGTCGCGGTAGACGTACCAGACCTGCATGCGCTCGCCGGACAGGTCCCGTGGCCGGACGATCGCGCGCGGATACCGCTCGCGCAGGCGAAACTCGAGCTCCTCCGGCCCAGGCACCATCTCGACCATGGACCGGACGAACGTTCCGAAGTCGCGGTCGTCCGGCGGATTGAGGATGAGCGTGGGCCGTCCATCCGCGAACGACACCGATCAGACCGCTCCTTGCGCCCGAGGATGCGTCGTCCGTCGTGGTTCCCACTCCCGCCGCGCGAGCCACGACGTTGCGGTCGGCTTGCACTCCGCGGATCACCACCGTTCGCTGCCGGGCTCTCCTTTGATCGGGCCGACGATCGCTCGCGTGACCCAGCCGCCGTAGAAGCCACCCGGCTGCGGGGTGGCGCGCTCGTCGCCGACCCACGCCTCGTCCACCTTTCCCGCGTAGAACGCGACCCGCGACTCGAGCGGCTCGTAGCCGGGGTTCGGCTCCCGGTAGAGCCACCCGATGGCTGGGATCCGTCGGTCGCCGGCGGCGTAGTCGAGATAGGAGGCCGCGCCCTTCCACTCGCAGAACGTCGTCCGCTCGGACGGGATCAGATTCGTCTGGTCGACATCATCGAGCGGCAGGTAGTAGACCGGCGCGCCGGCCGTCTCGAGGACGCGCACCGCGCGGGTGGTGTCCGCGAGGACCCGGCCGTCGACGACGACGCGGATCCGGTCGCCGACGCGCTCGATGCGTGGCGGCCGCGGGTAGTCCCAGACCGATTCCTGGCCCGGACCCGGGACGACGGGGACGACGCCGTCGGGAAGGCGACTCGCGGACATGGCCGGAGGATACGCGCCGCGCGGAGGGCGGCGATGATGCTTCGATGACGGTCGCGGACGTCGAACATCCTCACGCTCACGCTCGCTTCGTTCGCGGCGCGCCGGGGCCGTTCGCGATCGCGGCCGTCGAGGCGCCGTGGGGGCCGATCCAGGTGGCGGCGACCGCGGACGCGGTCGTCGGCCTGAGCGTCCTCAGCCCGCCCGACCTGTTCGCCTCGGTCGTCGCGCGACGGACCGGTCGAGAGCGTACATCGGGAGCTGTCGCATCTCCGTTCCTCGACCGGGCCGCGGCGGCGGTCGAGGCGTTCCTCGCCGGTGACCCGATGCCGCTCGACGCGCTCGCGCTCGACCTCGGCGACGCCGGGGACTGGGATCGTGCGGTCCTCGGCGGGGTCGCGGCCGTGGGCTGGGGCGAGGTGACGAGCTACGGCCGCGTCGCTCGCTCGATCGGCCGACCGGGCGCGGCGCGGGCTGCCGGCGGCGCGATCGGCCGGAACCCGATCGGTCTCGCGATCCCGTGCCACCGGGTCATCGCCGGCGACGGGTCGATCGGGGGCTATGGCGGCGACTGGTTCGGCTCGCGCGAGGAGCTCCTCGAGATCAAGCGCGAGCTCCTTGCCCTGGAAGGGATCGCGTTGCCGGTGAGGCACATCTCGGGCTGAGCGCTTCGGTACACTCGGCCGACCGGAGGGAACCACATGCCAGGCGCCCCCGGGACGCGGGGCGCGGAGAGGGAGCGACCGTGTCCGAGGCGGCGATCGACACCACCGACGGCGTGCCCGCGCCGGGCCCCGGTGCGTTCTCGGTGTTCCGGAAGCGCGACTTCCGGCTCCTCTGGTCGGCTCAGCTCGTGTCGACGATCGGCACGGGCCTGACCGATCTCGCCGCCGGGATCCTCGTGTTCAAGGCGACGGGGTCGGCGCTGTCGGTCGGCCTGATGTTCATGGCGACCGCGATCCCGACGCTCGTCGTCGGCCTGATCGCCGGCGTCTTCGTGGACCGCTACGACCGGCGCAAGATCATGGTGATCGCCGACCTCCTGCGTGCGGCGATCGTGGTCTCGATCCCGTTCCTTCATTCGATCAACATCGCGCTCCTGTACGTCGCCGTGGCCGGCGTCAGCACGATCTCGCAGTTCTTCAACCCGGCGAACGACGCGGTCCTGCCCGAGGTGGCAACCGACGAGGAGCTGGCTGCCGCGAACTCCTGGATCATGATCAGCTCGTTCGGGTCGACCTCGATCGGGTTCGCCTTGTCCGGTCTGCTCGCGACGATCGACATCGATCTCGCGTTCTGGCTCGACGCGCTGACGTTCCTGTTCTCGGCATTCCTCCTCATCCGGGTCCGGGTCGGCAAGATCCAGACCGAGGAGGAGACCTCGGTCGGCGTGGTCGTGTCGAACTTGCGCGACGGCGTGGTCACGCTGATGACGACGCCGACGATCCGGAACCTGCTCCTGACCGGCCTCCCGGTCTACATCTCGTTCGGGCTCTGGAACGTCCTGCTCCTCCCGTTCGCCCTCGACGCGCTCCACGCCACCGAGTTCGAGTACGGGCTCCAGGAAGGACTGACGTCGGTCGGGTTCGTCATCGGCAGCCTGATGATGGCCAAGTGGGCGAACCGATTCCGCGAGGGCCTGTGGATCACCGCCGCGACGATCGCGATGGGGATCGCCGGCGTCGCGTACGGGACGGCCGAATCGATCTGGGTGGCGATCGTCCTCGTGATGGTCAGCGGATTCTTCAACGCGCCGTCGTCCATCGCGCGCCGCGTCCTCCTCCAGCGGGGCACGCCGGCGGCGATGCGCGGACGCGTCTTCTCGGCGTTCGCGGTCGCCCGCGACGTGACGTTCCTCATCGGGATCGGCGCGGCAGGGCTGGCCGACATCATCAACGTCCGATACCTCGTCGTCGGGGCCTCGTTGCTGCTCCTCGCTGCGGGCCTCTGGGCGTGGGCCGTCCCCGGGATCGGGCGCCGGGCGAAGGACGAGGAGGTCGCTCTCACCGCCCTCCAGCAGGCGCAGGCCGCACCGGCCGCCGCCGCGGCGCTCCGCCCGGCGACGCTCGCGGACTTCGACCGGCTCGCCGGGCATCTGCCCGCCCTCAACCGGCTCGATCCCGGACAGCGATCGGCGCTCGTCGAGTCGGCGACGGTTCGCGAGCTGGAGACGGGCGCCACGATCGTCAGCGTGGGGGACATCGGCGACGCGGCGTTCTTCATCCTCGACGGCCGCGCCGCAGCCGGCACGCCGGAGGAGGACGGCAGCTATCGATCGCTCTCGACGATGGATGCCGGTGACTTCTTCGGGGAGATCGCGGCGCTGACCGGCAGTCGCCGCACGGCGACGGTCGTGGCCGAGCAGCCGACGACGATCGTCGAGGTCCCCGCGGCATCGCTCCGGACGCTGATGAGCGTCCCGGAGCTCAGCTCGATCTTCCTGACGAAGCTGACCGAGCGACTGAGCCGGACGAACCAGGCCGACCTGCCGCGGTTCTCCGGTGTCGACCAGGCATCGCTGCGGGACCTGCGGACGCCGCGGCCGAGCGCGGAGGCGCTGCCGAAGAGCTACTGATCGGGGCGCCGGCGTGTGCCGAACTTGACAGCGGCTCGGTCACCCGACGCATCGGAGATCGCGGTGGCCGGAGGTATGGTGCGCCAAGCGAGATGAGCCGGAATCGACCGGCCGTGGGGTTCAGCCTCGGAGGATGACGGTGGACAAGGTCAAGCGAATGCCGCACGAGCAGATGACCGGGGATCAGAACGACGGCCTGGGTGCCGAGCACGACGCTCGCCCCGACGTCGAGGGCCACCTCGCCCCCGGGATGCCGGGCACGGGCGGCGACAGCCTCGCCCCGGGGATGCCGGGCACGGGTGGCGACTCCCTGCGGCGCCCGGTCGGCGGCGGCGAGCTCGAGGATGATGTCGAAGGCCACCTCGCCCCCGGGATGCCCGGCACCGGTGGCGATCAGCTCCGGCGGCCCGCCGGCGGTGGCGAGCTGGACCCGGGGATGCCCGGGACGGGTGGCGACTCGCTGCGGCGCCCGGTAGGCGGCGGCGAGCTCCGCTGACCCCACGTCGCGCGTCGCGACAACCGAGTTACCCGAGCGCGCACCGGCACCGCTCCACCGTCACGACCGCCTCGGGCGGCGACCCCAACCGCCCCGCCGCGCCCCGTCCGATCCACCGGACGGGGCGTTCGCGCGTCCCGCCCCGGCCGGCCCTACGCCGGCTGCGTCGCGGTCGCCGCGAGGATCGTCTTGACCTCGAACGGCGAGGCGGCCGGATGGGCGCCTCGGATCCGCGCCGCGTAGCCGGCGATGTGCGGCGCCGCGAAGCTGTTCCCGGTGGCCACGATCCGGCCGCCGTCCTTCCAGGCGACGTCGACGTCCAGGCCGTACGCACCGAACTCGACCGGCGGCCGCGGGTTGTAGAACCAGACGTCGGGATCGCGGACATCGTGTGCGGCGACGGACACGACCGCGGCGAACAGGGACGGGTAGCTCGCGACCGCGACGTTGTTCGCGGCCGACACGAGGAGCGTGTTCGCGAAGTACGCCCGGTCGACGAGCTCATGGAGGGTCGCGTACAGCGCATCGCTGCGGGATGACAGGCTGAGGTTGACGACGGAGGCGCCGCGCTCGATCGCCCAGCCAAGACCCGCCGCGAACGCGATGCCCTTGCCCCGGTTGTCGGCGCCGAGCACGCGCACGGACAGCAGGTCGGCTGACGGAGCGAGTCCGTGGATGATCCCGGCGCAGGCCGTCCCGTGGCCGACCGCGTCGACCGGATCGTCGTCGACGACGCTCGCCTCGTCTCCGTCCAGCTCCACCCGGACACTCGCCCGGAGCGCACCGCCGATCGCCGGATGCGCACCTTCCACGCCGGAGTCGACGATCGCGACGATCACCCCGGCGCCGTCGCCCGCGCCGAAGGCCCAGGCCCGATCGACCGGCTCGAACGATTCGAACGGTCCGAGCCGGCGGAGCGCGGCGCGGTGGTCCGCCGCGAACGGCTCGCTCCACGCGGGCAGCCCGCTGCTCATCGCGGGCGGCCGCCCCGGCCCCGCTCGGCCCGTCGGACGAGGACGGCGAGCAGCTCGCGGACGAGGTCGACCTCGGCCGGGTCGGCGGCGCGGAGGCGCGCCACCTGGTCGGCGAGGACCCAGAGCGGATCGTCATCGGCGGTGGCGACGTCCCGCACCGCCGCGCCAATCGCATCGTCGAGCGCCGCAGCGAACGCCGCGTCCGGATCGCCATCCGCCGACCCATCGGGCGCCACGGACCCGACCGACCTGAGCACCGAGCCGAGGATCGCCGCCGTGTCGCGCTCGACCCGGCTGCTGCGGATCGCGACGGTCGCCTGACGAGCGAACACCGACGCGAGCTCCACGTCGCGCAGATCGAACCCGCCGGCGCCGCGCTTGTCGAGGACCTCGAGGACGCCGATCGCGCCCTCGTCATCGAGCAGCGGCACGGCGACGAGCGACCGAGGGACGTAGCCCGTCTGCTCGGCGGTCTCGCGCCCGAACCGGGCATCGCGCGCGACATCCGAGATCGCCAGCGGTTGGCCGGTCGCGAAGACGTACCCCGCGACGCCCTGATCGGCCGGGATCGCGAGACCGACGACCCCCTGGCCCTGCTCGCCGGCCGCCACGCTGAACACGAGCCGGTTCGCGGCCGGGTCGTGCAGCGCCAGCGAGGCCGCCTCGGCGTCGAACAACGCGACCGTCGCCTCGACGATCGACCGGAGCACCTCCACGCCGGCCGGCGGGGCGAGCCGTCGAGCGGCCTCGACCCGGAGCGCCAGCTCACGCAGCGTCAGCCGCAGCGGATCGGGGCGTTCGTCGCCCGCCGAGCCGATCGGCCCGTCGGTCACCGCTCGACCGTGCGCGCGAGCCGCTCGATGTCGGGGACCACGAGGTGATCGCGTTGGAGCCGGACGAGCCCCTGGTCGGTGAGGTCGGCGAGCAGCCGATTCACGGACTGGCGCGACCCGCCGATCATCCCGGCCAGCTCCGACTGGGTGTACGGCCAGGCGATCCGGGCTTCGCCGGT
>DASSMI010000037.1:0-20156 GCA_035688935.1 Candidatus Limnocylindrales bacterium
CATGCCGACGTCGACTCGCTCCAGGCCGTCCTCGACGAGGCGGTCGAGAAGGGCCGGGACGGCACCGGGCTTCCCTACCGGCTCATCCTCGTCGTGACCGACGGCGTCTTCTCCATGGACGGCGACATCGCCCCTCTGCCCCGGATCGTCGAGGCGGCCGAGTCGGCGAACGCCGCGGTCTTCGTCGACGACGCCCATGCGTCGGGCGTGCTCGGCCGTGACGGTCGGGGCTCAGTGGATCACTTCGGGCTCCACGGCCGCGTCGCGATCCAGGTGGGGACGCTGAGCAAGGCGGTCGGCGTGCTCGGCGGCTATGTCGCCGGCTCCCAGGACCTCCGCGACATCCTCATCCAGCGCGCGCGGCCGTTCCTGTTCTCGACCTCCCACCCGCCGGCGGTCGCCGCCGCCTGCCGCGAGGCGATCAAGGTCATGCAGGAGGAGCCGGAGCTGCTCGAGCGCCTGTGGTCGAACACGAAGCGGTTCAAGGCCGAGCTCGCCCGACTCGGCTTCGACACGGGCCGCTCGGAGACGCCGATCACGCCGGTGATGATGGGTGACCCCGATACGGCCGGCCGGTTCAGCCAACGGCTCGTCGAGGAGGGCGTCTTCGCCCAGCCCGTCGTCTATCCGACCGTCGCCCTCGACAAGGCCCGGATCCGGACGATCGTGACCGCCGCCCACGCCGACAGCCAGCTCGACCGGGCGCTCGAGGCGTTCTCGACCGTCGGTCACGAGCTCGGCCTGATCTCGGGCTGACGGCGGGTGGCCGAGCCCGACGAGCTCGCCCCGCAGGCGACGGACCTCCCCCTCGACTTCCACCTCCACACCGACCAATCCCCGGACAGCCTGGTCCCGCTCGACGCGTACGCCGCCCAGGCCGTCGAGCGGCGGATCGCGGAGATCGCGATCACCGATCACCTCGATTTCGTGCCCGACACGCCGGCGTTCGCCTTCACGTCGTTCGCGGCCCGCGAGCGGACGGTCCGCGAGGCCGCCGAGCGGTGGGCCCCGCGTGGCGTCGCGATCCGGTTCGGCGTCGAGATCACCTACGACCGCGCCCATGAGCCCGAGATCCGGGACCACCTCCGGCGCCACCCGTACGACTTCGTGATCGGCAGCATCCACGTCTACGCCGACTCGCCGTTCCACGCCGCGCGCGTCGGCGCGTGGACGGCCGGACGACCGCTCGCCGAGATCGTCGCGCCGTACTTCGACGAGGTGCTCGCGGCGATCCGATCGGGCCTCTTCGACACGATCGGTCACCTCGACTTCGTGAAGCGCTACCTCCTGCCGCACGTGACCCCGGCGGACCTCGCCGCCGCGCCCGAGCTGTACGAGCCGCTCCTCGCGGCGCTCGTGGAGACCGGGACCGCCCTCGAGGTGAACACGAGCGGTCTGCGCCAGGCGCCGCACGAGACGTATCCGGCCGCGCCGATCGTCGAGCGCTACCGGGTGCTCGGAGGCACCGCGGTTTCGGCCGGATCCGACGCGCACCGGGAAGACTCGTTCACAGCGGGGCTGGAGGCGGGGTATGGTGTCGTCGCCGCCGCGGGGTTCGGGCAGCTCGCCGTGCGACGCGGGGGTGAGAGGGTCCACGTGGCTCTGCCGGACCGGATCCGTCATCCGGTCCCGGAGGCGCGTACCTAACGAGGCAAGGCTGTCCGTCGTTATGACGATCGACGACGCAACGATCGAGCGGCTCGTGGCCGAGGCACAGGCCGGTGACACCTGGGCCTTCGGGATGATCTTCGATCACTTCCACGAGGCGGTCTATCGGTACATCGCCAGCCGCGTCCAGCGCCCGTCGGACGCGGAGGACCTGACGCAGCACGTCTTCGTCAAGGCCCTGGAGGCCCTGCCGCGCTACGAATCGCGGGGCATCCCGTTCGGGGGCTGGCTCTTCCGGCTGGCCAGGAACGCGGTCATCGACCACATTCGGACGCGGCATGACCATGCCGAGCTCGATTCGATCGCCGGCTGGACCCACGGGGATGCGGGGCCGGACGAGATCGCGGCCGTACGTCAGGAGCTGGACGCCGTCGGCGCGGCGCTGGCCGGACTGACCGACGAGCAACGAGAAGCGATCGCACTGCGCTTCTTCGCCGGGCTCTCCGCCCGCGAGGCAGCCGAGGCGATGGGCAAGCACGAAGGGACCGTCCGCGGTCTGCAGTTCCGGGCGATCGCGTCGCTGCGACGTCAGCTCGGGATCGACGACGGACGGACGGCGGTCGACCTTCGGGTGGCCCATCAGGCGAGCGCAGCCACGGATGGATGACGAGATGCAAGCCCTGGACATCCGGGACTTCGAGATCGAACGGCGGCTCGACGCGTTCGCCCGGACCCGGCTGACGCCGGACCCGCGGGCGGTCGCACGGGCACGCGCCCGCGTCATGCGCGAGGCACGTCTCCAGTTCGAGGCCGCCCGCAGCGCGGCCCATGTCGTCCCCGCCGCGACCCTCGCGTCACGACGCCCGACCGCCCGCCGGTTCGCGATGCCCCTCCTGGCCGCCTCGGTGTGGCTGGGGATCGCCATCGGATCGGTCGCCGCGGCCCAGGCCGGCGGCCCGCTCTACCCGAGCCGGGTCTGGGCGGAGACGTTGACGCTCCCGACGAACGCCACCGCACGCGCCGCCGCCGAGGTCGCCCGGCTCGACGCACGTCTCGGCGACGCGATGACCGCGGCGGCGCGCGGTGACTCGGCGGCGGTCGCGGCCGCGCTCGACGCGTACCGCCAGATCGCCGACGAGACGATCGCCGCGTCGACCGGCGACGAGACCCTCGAGGACATCGTCGCCGCGGCCCTCGGCCGACATCGCGCCGTCCTGACCGCCGTCGCCGAGCGCCTCGACAGGCAGGGCCACACGACCGCAACGGCTGCCGTGGAGACGGCGATCGAGCGCGCGATCGAGCACAACACGGCGATCGTCGCCGCGTTCGGGACGACCCGCGGCGGGGCGCCGACCGGCGGCGCCGGGACCGGGACGGTCGGCGGCGATCCGGGCCCCGGTGGCGGCGGGACGACCGGCGGTTCGGGCGCCCAGGGCGGCGCAGGAACCGGATCGAGCGGCGGCGGATCCGGCGATGGCGCCGGTGGAGCCGGGAGCCCCGGCGCCAACGCCGGGAACGGCGCCGGCGGCAACGCAGGAAGCGGCCAGGACGACCACAAGCCCAGCCCCGAGCCCCGTGCGGCGCCGACGCAGAACGGCTCGGAGCAGGGCGACCAGGGCGAGAACGAATAGCGACCCGTCCGACCGCCGGGGCTGTCGCCGGCGGTCACGAACCCGGCCATCGATCCCGTAGGCTGACCCGATCGTGGAAGGATCGGCCGGGCTGACGCTCACGGTCATCGGCGCGGGCCCTGCCTGGTCCGATCGTCCGGGCTCCTCGGGCGCCTCCTATCTCGTCCGGACAGGCTCGACCGCGGTCCTCCTCGACCTGGGCCAGGGATCGTTCCCCCGCCTGATCCGCGCGATCGAGCCGAGCGAGCTCGATGCGGTCGTCGTCAGCCATCTCCACCCGGATCACTTCATCGATCTCGTCCCGCTTCGGCACTACCTCGCGTACCAGCACGTCCCGGCGCGCTCCGTCCGGGTGATCGCGCCCGACGGGCTGGCCGATCGGATCGATGCCCTGCATGCCCAGCCCGGGTTCACGGCCGTGTCGCTCCGGCTCGAGCCTTTTGCGGCCGAGCCGGTCCGGATCGGCGACCTGATCCTCGAGGCACGCCGGGTCCGGCACACCGAGAACAGCCACGCGGTCCGGATCGGGCGGGACGGTGGGCCCGGCCTCGTCTATTCGGGCGATTGCGGCGCGGCGGCCGACCTCGCTCCGCTGATCCGGCCCGGTGACGCGCTCCTCGTCGAGGTGTCGTTCGGGGCGGGGGCCGTACCGACCGGCTCGCTCCATCTGAACGCCGCCGCGGTCGCGGAGCTCGCCGTCGCCGCGAAGCCGGGCCGGGTGCTGTTGACGCACCTCCAGATGGCGCTCGACCGAGTGGCGCCGGTGGAGATCGTCCGGGCGGCGACCGGTGGCCCGGTTCAGCTCGTCGAACCGGGCGACGTCATCGACCTGAGCCGGACATGACGAGGCCGGGACGCGATCCGCGTCCCGGCCCCTGGGCTCGCTGAGGGACAGCGAACGTCAGACCCGGCGCCTCGCCCCCCGCGGCGAGGAGAAGGTCAGCGAAGCGATCAGCGTGAAGGCGACGAAGGCGAGGACGATCCGCCACCCATCGGAGGACGGGACGGACGGCGCGGCGACGGCCGCCGTGTCGGTCGGAGGAGGCGTCAGGCCGGGCGTCCCGACCGCACCCTCGACGGCACCGGTGGGCTCATTGACCGCGTCGGTCGGCTCGTCGATCCCACCCGACGGATCGTCCGCGCCGTCGCTCGGCTCGTCGGCCCCGTCGGAGGGCTCGTCCGCTCCGTCGGAGGGCTCGTCCGCGCCGTCGCTCGGCTCGTCGGCCCCATCGGAGGGCTCGTCCGCTCCATCGGACGGCTGATCGGCCCCGTCGGAGGGCTGATCGGCCCCGTCGGAGGGCTGATCGGCGCCGTCACTGGGCTGGTCGGTCGAGTCGGTCGGCTCGTCGCCGCCCGCATCGGGACAGGCGACGAAGTCGGACTTCTTCGTCTGGACGGTCCGGCTGTCGACACTCGACGCGAACGAGAGCGTGTCGTCCGGGCACGGGTCCGCGTCGTAGCCGAGGACGGACCACGGGAAGAGCTGGGCGCCGTCGTTCTCGGTGTTCTGGTCGATCCCGCCGTGGTCGTCGCCGTCGGCGTCGACGACACAGACGCGGACGGTGACCGTATCGGCCGTCGCGGCGTCGAAGTGGTCGGCGTCGGTCGCCCAGTTCGCGGTGACACCGGCGGTGCCGACGGTCGTCCAGACGAACTCGGGCGAGCGCCCGCCGTGGACGATGTTGTTGCAGGCGACGTCCATCGGCTTCGGATCCGCGGCCGAGACGGTCGCGGGGGCGAGGACGGCGGTGGCCAGCATCGACGCGGCGGCGAGCCAGCCGGCCGAGCGGACGAGGGTGCCGCGGCGCGCGCGGCGGGTCGAGCGAGAAGCGTTCATCGTGGTCCCCGAGCGTTGTGGTGACGGTGGGCGCGATCCCGGTGACCCGGGAGCCGTTGCCTAGACGGCTCCGCCATCGTGGAGGACGGACTGGTACTCGTCTAGGACCTTTCGCGACGTCCAAATCCACCGGACCGCCCCACTCCGAACCAGGACGCCGGAGTTCCGTTGCCGGCCGTCACCGATCCGGCCCAGGACCACCCCGGACCCCCGTTCTGGTCGCGCTGGTACGACCGGTGGGGGCGGCGGCAGACGGCTCGGGCGGCGCGCCGCCACGCCTCGACAAGCGAACGGGGCGTCCCGGTTGGGACGCCCCGTTCGAGTGGGCACCTGTGGATCGCGCAGGCTACCGCCGGCGATCGGGCCTCCGGGTCGCAGCCGACGGAGCCGGCGTGACGAACCCGATGCCGATCGTCAGACCGGCGATCGCGAGGAGGATGAGCATCAGCGTGAAGCCCGGGTTGCTCGTGCTCGTCGCCGGCGCGAACAGGTCCGTCGGCGGCGGCGTCAGCTCCTGCGGCGGCGCGAGGACCGCGACCGATTCCTGGTCGCTGTCCGGCGGCGTCCGGTCGCTCACGATCGTCGCGACGTTCACGAGCGGCTGCGGCTGCTCCGGAGCCGACTCGAGGACCAACGCGTCGTAGGTCACCGCGCCCGACGCCGGGGACGGCAGCGTCGCCGCCGTCCAGGTGAGCGTCCGCGTTGTCGGGTCGTAGGAGTCGAAGGTGAAGTTCGCATCCCCCGCCGCCGACCCGTCGACGTACTCGAGGCCCTCGGGGATGACGTCGGTGATCACGGCGTTCGTGATCGGACCGGCGCCCGCGTAGGCGAGGGTGTAGTGGAGCGTGTCGCCGACCTCGGCCAGCGGCACGTTGAGATCCGGATCCGTCGCGCCCGTATCGGCAAGCTGCTTGTCGATGAACAGGCTCTCCGGGCAGACGACGATGACCGAGGCTGAGGCCTCGCCCGAGCCGTCGTTCCCGGACTCGATCGCTCCGGTGTTGTCGATCGTTCCGCAGCTCGCCTCGGTCGTGTCGGACACGATGTGGACCGTGCCGCTGACCTCGGTGTTGCCGTCGATCGTGCCGACGTTGCAGGTCAGCACGCCCGTGGCGATCGCGCACGTCGAGCCCGTCCCGGTCGAGCCGGCGATGTGCCAGCTGAGGCCGGGCTCGGACGGCAGCGTGTCGGTGACGACGACGCCGGTCGCCTTGCCGTCGCCGGTGTTGCCCCAGCTGAGCGTGAAGCCGATCTGATCGCCCGCGTTGACGGTGCCGTCATCCGCGGTCTTGGCGATCGTCACGTTCGCCGGCAGGACCTGGAAGCACTCGGTCGTCTGGTTCGTGTGGCTGCCGGCCAGGTATTCCGAGTCCGCGGTCGGCGTGTAGTCGACGCGGAAGCAGTAGAACCCGGCCGCCGTCGGCGTGAACGGATCGGAATCGGCGGCGCCGCCGCTGATCGTGTCCGAGCCCGCGGCCGTGCCGCCCGATCCGCAGTTCGGGGTCGAGCTGGCGTTGAAGCACACGTGGAACGTGGCGGTCCCTTCGACCGCGCCGTGGCTGCCGCTGAACGTCGCGTGGTCGGTGACCGTGTCACCCAGGCTGATCGTCCCGACCGAGCCGAGGCTCTGGCCGTTCTGGCGGACCTGGGTCGCGATCGTCGGCGGGACGCACGTGCTGAGGCTGCCCAGGGCGAAGTCCTTCAGCTGGGCATCGGTCTCCTGCGACGAGCGGGTCTCGGCGAGGAAGGTCGCGAAGCACGGCGGGTTGCCGCCGAACATCGAGCTGAGGTTGATGCCGCCCTCGAAGAACTGGCCGGCGGCGAAGTCGTGGTCGCCGTCCTTGTTCGTGAAGGTCCACGGCGCGGTCGCCGTGTCGGGGTTCGTGACCGCGCAGATGTCGAACGTGCCATCGGCCACGTCGCACTCCGCGCCCGCCGCGACGAGGTTCAGGTTGCTGCCGTTCGTGGCCGGGTCACAGTCCCCGGGCTGGGCGATGTTCGACCCGCCACCGGAGCCATCCCATTCGTACGCGCAGACGAGGTCGACGACGCCGCCGTTCGTGTACTCGCTGAGGATCAGGACGTCGCCGTCCTTGTGCGTCCCCGTGAAGTCCCCGTTCGCGATCCCGACCTTGCGCTGGAAGAACCAGAAGCCGATCTGGGCGTCGCCGTCGTTGTCGAAGCGGTCGGCGCCGAAGTAGAACCAGGTCTCGCCACCGGACTCGTAGATCGCGCCGTAGGCATCGGTCAGCTCGTCCTTGTCCGGAACGGCGTTCGACGTGATCGCCCAGCTCGGGATGTCGTTCTCGTCCTTCGAGCCGCCGCCCGTGAAGTAGGTGCTGTCGTTCGCCTCGGCCTCGGTGGCCGCGCCGGCGAAGAACGACGCCGAGGCGCCCTCGGGGCCGTTCTGCCAGTCGGCGCCCGCGGTGCCCTGGTCGAGCGCGTTGCCGTCGAGCTCGAAGATGCCCTCGTTGTGGGCGGCGAGCGCCGACGGAGCGGCCGCGAACGCCGCGTACTGGAGCAACAGCGACAGGACGAAGAGTGCGGTCCACGACAGGGCGAGTCCCCTGCGCACCCGCGGACTGGCGAGCCCGAGGGCTCCCCGCGACAACATCGATCGAACCTCCCTCTGGACGTCGGCGGTGACCGTCGTCCTGTGCCGCCGGTGGTCAGACCTGCGGCGGATCCCCGAAAGACCCCTGTCCCCGGAGCGATGAGTCCATCCGTGAGATGAAGACCGATTCACGGATCGCGAACGGTACTCCCGATCGGGGGGAGAAAGGTACTAGTGAAAACGCCGTATGACTACCCTTTTTCGACCAGAAGCGGGCGGGCCCGGGCGATTCCGCGGCGCGAAGCGGTGCTGGCTCACACCGCTCGGCCGGAGACCCGCTCGTTCCGGGACATGACGAACGGGGCGTCCCCAGGCTAGGGACGCCCCGTCCGGGTCTCGGGGACCCCGGGTTGGGATCCGACGAGTCCTGCCGCCCGGCCGGTGGGTGATCGCTCACCCCCGACCGGTCGTCAGGTCTGGCTGCCGCGAGCCGGTGGCTAGCGGCGGCCGTCCCGTCGGCGGACCGACGCGGGCGCCGGGGTGATGAACCCGATGCCGAGCGTCAGGCCGGCGATGCCGAGAAGGAGGAGCATCAGGCTGAAGCCCGGGTTGCTCGTTGCCGTCTGCGGCGTGAAGGTGTCGGTGGGCGGAGGCGTGAGCTCCTGCGGCGGCGCGAGGACCGCGACCGAGGCCGTGTCGCTGTCGGGCGGCGTCTGATCCGAGGAGATCGTGGCCGTGTTGACGAGCGGCTGCGGCTGCTCAGCAGCGGCTTCCGTGGCGAGCGCGTCGTACGTGACCGAGCCCGTCGCCGGGTCGGGCAACGTCGCCGCCGTCCACTTCAGGGTGCGGGTGGCCGGGTCGTACGAGTCGAACGTGAAGTTCGCGTCGCCGGCGGCGGAGCCATCGACGTACTCGATGCCCAGCGGCAGGACGTCCGTGATCACCGCGTTCGTGATCGGCCCGTGGCCCTCGTAGGCGAGGGTGTAGTGGAGCGTGTCACCAACCTCGGCGAGCGGGACACCCAGATCGGGGTCCGTTGCGCCGGTGTCGGCGAGCGTCTTGTCGATCGTCAGCGTCGACGCCGACACCGTGGTGTCGGTGTCGCAGTCCGCGTCCTCGCTGCCGGCCGCGCAGTTGCTGCCCGGGCCGGTGACGACGACGACGTTCGGCAGATGCGTGACGCCGGTCGGGAAGTCCGCGTCGAGGGTCACCGAGAAGGTGAGGACCTCGCTGCCGCCGTTCTTGGCGATCGAGGCGATGGTCCACTTCAGCGTCGTGCCGTCGAGGACGCACGAGTCGCTGCAGTCGTCGTTGTAGGTCGCGTGGGTCAGGATCGGGGCGATGTCGTCGCTGACCGGCACGTTGATCGCATCCGCGTCACCGCTGTTCGTGACGGTGATCTGGTAGTTCACGACGTCGCCGGGCTGGGCCTGGCTGGTCGGGCCGAAGGGCCCGTTCCCGGTCGCGACGAGCTTGACGGCGTGGAGATTCGGCGTCGTGACGACGACGTTCTCGTCCGCGTCGTTGCAGGCGCCCGCGGCAGCCGCGTTGTTCGCGTCGCCGCTGTACGTCGCGATCCACCGGTAGGTGCCCGCAACCGACGTCTTGAACGAGGCGGAGTCGTAGTCGCCGTTGCCGTTGACGTTGACCGTGCTCGAGAAGATGACCGCGCCGGTGCACGTCGCGTCGTTCGGCCCGTAGAGGCGGAACGTGATCGTGCCGGTCGGGTTGAAGCCACCCGCCAGGGTCGCCGTGTCATGGATGTCGCCACCCACGACGACGCTGTCCGAGGCGTTCGTCGAGATCGTCGGCTCGTTCAGGCCGACCGAGACGACCTCGAGGCTGCAGTCGCTGGAGGCCGGATCGTTCGCGGCGTCGCCGCTGTAGTCCGCCTGCCAGTAGTAGTTGCCGGACTGGTTGAACGTGACGCTGATCGAGTTGCCCGGGACGCCGTTGACGACCGGGATCGTGCCCGCGTCCGCGAACTTCGTGTCGCAGGTCGCGTCGCTGAAGACCTGGTAGTGGACCGTTCCGCCGGCCGTGGCCGTCGCGCCGGTCAGCGTGGACGTGTCGTGGACCGCCGCGCCGAGAGCGATCGAGATCGTCGTGCCGGACTCAGCGCCGCTGACGAGCTCCGTCGCGATCGACGGGTGGGCCGGGATGACCTCGACGTTCTCGTTCGCGGCATTGCACGCGCCCGAGACGGCGTTGTTGTTGGCATCGCCGTTGTACGTCGCGATCCAGCGGTACGTGCCGACGAGAGTCGGCGTGAAAGACGCCGAGGTCGCCGTCCCGCCGCTGAGCGGCCGGTCCGCGCTCGTGAAGATCACCGAGCCGGTGCAGTTCGCGTCGTTCGGGCCGTAGAGCTTGAACGTCACGGTCCCGGTCGGGCTGGAGCCGCCGGTCACGGTGGCGGTGTCGTGGATCGAGCCGCCGATCGTGATGTTGTCCGAGGCATCCGTCGCGATCGACGGGGTCACCTTGTTGACCGTGTCGTTCTCGCCGGCGTCGTTGCACTGGCCGATGGAGGGCTCGTTCTTCGCGTCGCCGCTGTACGAGGCGATCCACCGGTAGACGCCTGCCGTGGCGGGCGTGAACGAGGCCGGCCCGTAGGTGCCGTTGCCGCTGACCGGGAACGAGGCGCTGGTGAACGCCGGCGTGCCCGTGCAGTCCGTGTCAGCCGGCCCGTAGGCGCGGAAGGTGATGTGGCCGCCGGCGTCGGACGTGGCGCCCGCGAGGGTTGCGCTGTCCGAGATCGACTGGCCGACGTTGACCGTCTGCGTCGCAGCCGTCGTGATCGTCGTGACGTTCTTGACGAGCTCGAAGCACTCGGTCGTCTGGTTCGTGTGGGATCCGGCCAGGTACTGCGATGCGTCATCGGGCGTGTACTCGGCACGGAAGCAGTAGAAGCCGGCCGCACCGGGCGTGTACGCCGCGGAGGTGGCGGTGCCGCCGTTCGAGGTCGTCGAGACCGCGACCGCGCCCCCGACCTGGCTGCCGCCCGTGGAGCAATCCGGCGCGGAGCCGGACGGACCGCAGACGAAGAACTTGACCGAGCCCGACGCCGGGCCGTTGCTGCCGGACAGGGTCGCCGTGTCGGTGACCGAGTCGCCGAAGTGGAGGAGCGAGCTGCTGGCCGCCGTCGCGATCGTCGGCGGGACGCAGGTGCTCAGGCTGCCGAGGGCGAAGTCCTTGAGCTGGGCGTCCGTCTCCTGCGACGAGCGGGTCTCCGCGAGGAACGTGCCGAAGCACGGCGGGTTGTCCCCGAACATGTCGCTGAGGTTGATGCCGCCCTCGAAGAACTGGCCGGGCGCGAAGTCGTGGGCGCCGTCCTTGTTCGTGAACGTCCACGGCGCGGCCGAGACGACCGCGTTGGTGACCGCGCAGATGTCGAACGTGCCGTCCGCGATGTCGCAGGCAGCGCCGGCGGCAACGAGGTTCAGGTGGCTGCCGTTCGTGGCGGGGTCACAGTCCCCGGGCTGGGCGATGTTCGAGCCGCCGCCCGCGCTGTCCCACTCGTAGGCGCACACGAGGTCGACGACGCCGCCGTTCGTGTACTCGCTGAGGATCAGGACGTCACCGTTCTTGTGGGTGCCGGTGAAGTCGCCATTGGCGATCCCGACCTTGTTCTGGAAGAACCAGAAGCCGATCTGGGCGTCGCCGTCGTTGTCGAAGCGGTCGGCGCCGAAGTACACCCACGTCTCGCCGTTCTTCTGGTAGACGGCCGCGTAGGCGTCGGTCAGCTCGTCCTTGTCGGGGACGGCGTTCGGCGTGATCGCCCAGCTCGGGATGTCGTTCTCATCCTTCGAGCCACCGGTCGTGAAATACGTGTTGTCGTTGGCCGAGGCCTCGACGTTGGCGCCGGCGAAGAACTGGTCGAGCGAGCCCTCGGCGCCGTTCTGCCAGTCGGCGCCGGCCGTCGCCTGGTCGAGCGCGTTACCGTCGAGCTCGAAGAGGCCTTCGTTGTGGGCCGCGAGCGCGGCCGGCGCGGCCGCGAACGAGGCGTACTGGAGGAGCAATGACAACACGAAGAGCGCCGACCACGACAGGGCAAGCGCCCGTCGGGTCCGCGCTCCCACGCGGTGCCAGATTCCCCGAGACACCATGGTCAGAACCTCCAAATCCCCGAGACAACCACCAATGAATCCCCTCTGGTGAGATGAATCCCCCATGAGGTGCCCGAATGGGACCTCGGTCCCGTTAACGCCGGCTTAAGGGCCGGTACTGTCGTCCCCCTGGCGGGACGGCTCCCAGGCGGAAGCTGCCGCATGCTACGGCCGAACGGGACGCAAAAGGTACTAGTCGGAACTGGGGTTGAATAGCCCCAATCCGCCCGATGTCCACTTGTTGACACCACGGATCCGCGGCGGTTCCGGTGCGACCGCGCACCGAAGTACCAGGACCTCGGTCCCGCCTCGGTCAGCCGGTACCATGGCCTGCCCCGCCCGGCCTCGCCAAGGAGACCCCAGCCGCCCGTGACGACCCCTGCCGACCCGACGATCAGCCCGCCGATCCGGACGCGAGCCCGGGACGCCGTCGCGCGCGCCTGGGCGGCCGCCGTCGCGAGCGGTGCCCTGCCGGAGACCCCCGACGGCGCGGAGCTGCCGACGGTCGAGATCGAACGACCGGCCAACGCCGAGCACGGGGACCTCGCCACGAACCTCGCGCTGAAGCTCGCCCGGCCGTACCGTCGCGCGCCGCTCGACATCGCCGGCGTGCTGGCCGCCGCGATCGAGGCCGAGATCGCGGATCCCGCGGGCGGCTCGCCGTTCGCGTCCGTCGTCGTCGCGCCGCCCGGGTTTCTGAACCTGCGCCTCGCCGACCGAACGCTCGAGGCGGCCGTGGCCGCGATCCTCGCCGAGCCGGCCGCGTGGGGCCGGGTCCCCGCCGTCCGCCCGCGCCGAGTGAACGTCGAGTTCGTCTCGGCCAACCCGACGGGGCCGCTGACGATCGGCAACGCCCGGGGGGCATTCGTCGGCGACCTCCTGTGCCGCGTCCTCCAGGCCGGCGGCCAGGTCGTGACGCGCGAGTACTACTTCAACGACTCCGGCGGCCAGATCGACAAGCTGGGCGCGTCGATCGTGGCGGTCCGACGCGGCGAGCCCGTGCCGGACGACGGCTACCACGGGGCCTACGTCGTGGACCTCGCGCGCGACGTCCCGGACGACGTCTGGGCGAAGGCCACCGCTGACGGCGGCGACGCCGCACGGATCGTCGGCGCGTGGGCCGCCCGCACGATCCGGTCCGGGATCGAGGCGAGCATGGCCCGGCTCGGCGTCCAGTTCGACGTCTGGACGAGCGAGGGCTCGCTCCACGAGAACGGCTGGGTCGAGCGGGCCGTCGAGCGCCTCCGCGAGAGCGGCAACGTCTACGAGAAGGACGGCGCCACGTGGCTGCGGACGACGGTCCACGGCGACGACAAGGACCGGGTCCTCTATCGGTCGAACGGGATGCCGACGTACTTCGCGGCCGATGCCGGCTACCTGCTGGAGAAGTTCAGCCGAGGCTTCGATCACATCATCTTCGTCTGGGGGATCGACCACCACGGCTACGTGGCCCGGACGAAGGCGGCGGCGGCCGACCTCGGGATCGATCCCGACCACGTCCAGATGCTCCTGACGGGCTGGGTCTCGATCGTCCGCGGGAACGAGGTGATCGCGATGTCGAAGCGGAAGGGCGACGTCTATCTGCTCGACCAGCTCCTCGACGACGTGGGAGCGGATGCGGCTCGCTGGTTCTTCGCCTCGCGCGGCGCCAACCTCGACATCGACATCGACGTGGAGCTCGCGAAGCGGCAGTCCGCAGAGAACCCGGTGTACTACGTCCAGTACGCCCACGCCCGCATCGCGTCGATCCTGCGGAAGGCGGCCGAGGCGGGCCTTGACCCCGCGGCATCGGTCGAGGGCGCCCTGGCCGGCGCGCCCGAGGCCGCGCTCGCCCGCGCCGTCGTTCGCTTCCCGGAGGTGGTCGAGGACGCCGCGCGGTCAGAGGAGGCGCACGGCGTGACGGCGTACGCGACCGAGCTCGCGACGCAGTTCCACGCGTTCTACCGCGACGCGCGCGTCGTCGACGAGTCGGAACCGGAGCGGTCGGCGGGGCGGCTGGCGCTCGTCTCCGCGGCGCGCGTCACGCTGGCGAACGCGCTGGGGCTGCTCGGGATCTCCGCCCCCGACGCGATGTAGTGCGCGGGCGCTAGCCCGCGAGTGCGCAGGGCCAGCCCGCGAGTGCGCGGGGCCTAGCCCGCGAGTCCGAGGACGTTCGCGACGCGACCCAGGACCGTGTCGTCGGAGCCGATCACGACCCACCGCACCGTATCCCCCGCACCGGGCAGGACCCGGGCCGGGCCGCTCGCACGCGCGGCGACGGGGCCGATCGCCTTCTGGAACTCGCCGGCGTCCTTCGCGGTGTCCCACGCCGTCTCGAAGACGACGGCCCACGACCCATTCGGCCCGTCGAGGAGCGCCATCCGGTCGCCGCCCCAGCCGACGACGGCGGCGGGCGGCGGCTCGGGCAGGCCGCCCAGCGGGACCTTGTTCGTGATCCAGACGCCCAGCTGGTGCTCGCCGAATGTGTCCTGCAGCCCGATCGACCATCCCGCGCCGAGGCTCGACGCGAGGTCGCCCGGGAGCTTGACGTCGATCGGCGGCTCGCGACTTGCCCACTTGTCGGCGTGCAGGACCTGCTCGGTCGATTCCGGCGGGTTCGCGAACGCCGCGTCGACCGCCGGAAAGCCGCCCGCGAGCTGGAGCCCGAGGACCCAGACGGTCCCCTCGAGCGCGGCGAACAGGATCTGCGACGCGACGAGCGGCGGGATCCGCTTCAACGCGTCCTGCGCTTCCTGGTCGTTGCTCGTCTGCAGCACGACCGACATCTCGTCGGGCGTGAGGTGCTGTTGGAGCCAGTACGTCATCGTCACGTAGGCGTCGCCCTCGACGAGCGCCTGCCGCGCCAGCTGCTCGTCGCTCTGGTCGGAGAGGCTGTCGGGCTGGAACGCGACGAGGTCGAAGTTCTGGTCCTGGAGGGCGTGGGTGTACTCGTGGGAGTAGAGGACCTTCTCGAGCGGGCCGACGCCGCCCGCCTTGCTCACGACGTACAGCTTCTTGTCGGTCGGGACGTAGAGGCCCGCGACCTGGCTCGTCAGCAGGTCGACGTAGACGTCGGTCAGCGTCTGGTCCTTCGGCAGCACGCCCAGCGCGTGGTAGAGCCGTTCGTACGCGGAGACGAGCGCGGGCGGGGTCTCTTCCTTCAACTGCTTCGCGAGGAGGTCGCCCATCTCCTCGGGGCTGAGGATCGTCGGCGTGACGGGCTGCTTCTCCGTGAGACCGCGGATGTCGCGGACCTGGGCGTTGATCTGGTCGTAGACGGCGGTGTCGGGGCTGGAGGCGACGGGACTGGGCGAGCCGTCCGACGATGCTGATGGCGCCGTGCTGGGAGGCAGGCTGGAGGACGGGCTCGCGGCCGACGGCGATGCGGATCCGGGCGGATTCGCCGGCCCGCAGCCGACGGCGACGAACAGGAGCGCGACGGCGACCGCCCCCGGGCGTCGTCGCGCGCGAAGCGGGCGGTCCCGGCGGTCGCGATGCATCGGGCCGATTGTGGCATGGGCCCGACTCGGCCGACGATCCCCGATGGTCCGGGTCCCGATCGTCGGAGGTCGCGGGATTTCCCTCACCGCGCGTAGCGCTTTCTTAATCGGTTGCCTCGTTGTCGTTGAACGCGCCGTGAGTAGCGTTCTGGTCGGACCGAACCCTCAGGGTTCCATCCTCCCTCCCTCCGAGAGGGGGCGCCGATTGGGCAGGCGCCCCCTCTCTTTCTGTTCGCCGCTCACCGAAGTCGGCCAGCGAAGGTTCGAGCCGCGGAGCACGCGTGCTGACCGCGAATCCGAGTCGGTGGTGGACAGGCGGCGCCACGACTGGGTGGTGATCCGCCGTGCAGCGGCGTATGACAGAATCCCGTTCCATGGAACTCACCTGGTACGGGCGGACCTGCGTCCGGCTGCGCGGCCGCGACGCCGTGGTCGTGGCCGATCCCTATCCCTCGATCGTCGGGCCCACCGGCCGCGGCATCACCGGCGAGATCGTCACGTACTCGCATCCGGATGACGCACCCGCGCCCAAGGGCAAGGCCGCGAAGGGCCGCCGATCGCGCGACGGGTCGACGATCCTGCCGACCTCCCTCGACGAGGCGTTCGTCCTCGACGGTCCTGGCGAGTACGAGGTGAAGGACGTCCTCCTCACGGGCGTCCGCACCTATCGCGACGACGCCAAGGGGGCAGAGCGCGGCAAGGGCGTCCCGTTCGTCGTCGAGCTCGACCAGATGCACACCATCCACCTCGGCGAGATCGGCCACCTGCTGACGGAAGAGAAGCTCGCCGACATCGGCCCCGTCGACATCGCCTGCGTGCCGATCGGCGGCCCGCTCCCGCCGCCGAAGGTGGCCGAGCTCATCGCCCAGCTCGACCCGCGAATCGTCGTCGCGATGCCGCTGGACGAGGACGCTCCGGACACGAAGGAGGCCCTCGCGAAGTTCTTCCACGAGATGGGCGGCGAGCCGGCGATCCAGCCGAAGCTGTCGATCACGATCTCGCAGCTCCCGGCCGAGACGACGACCGTCCTCCTGGAGTCGCGCGGGAAGGTCTAGGCCCGATCCAGGACGATCCGGCCCTTCTTCACGACGGTCCGGACGAGATCCGCGGCCGGCCAGTACGGGATCTGGCGGCTGGTCGGGACGGCCCAGACGACGAGATCCGCCTGCTTCCCGGCCTCGAGCGAGCCGATCTCCTCGTCGAGGCCGAGCGCCAACGCGGCGTTGATCGTGACCGCGGCGAGGACCTCGTCGGGCGACATCCGGAGGTTCAGGCACGCGGCCGTCATCGCGAGGGGCAGGCTCGGCGTGGGCGAGGTCCCGGGATTGAAGTCCGTCCCGATCGCGACCGGCACACCGGCATCGATGAACGCGCGAGCCGGCGCGTGGTGGTCCTTCATCAGGAACCAGGTCGTCGCCGGCAGCAGGGTCGCGACGACCGGCCGGCCGTCCTCGGCAGCCCCGGCCATGGCCGCGATCCCCGCTTCGGACGGCGTCGCGAGGTGGTCCGCGGAGCTCGCCCCGATCTCGGCGGCCAGCTCCGCGCCACCGCTCGGTGCCAGCTCATCGGCATGCAGCCGCGGGCGGAGCCCGTATCCGGCGGCCGCCGTGAGGATCCGCCGCGACTGGTCCGCCGAGAACACGCCGGATTCACAGAACACGTCGGCTGCGACCGCCCGGCCGTGCGCCGCGACCCCCGGGAGCTGCTCGTCGATCAGCTGGCGGACGTACATCTCGGTGGCATCGGGGAGCGATCGGAGCTCCGGCGGGACGGCGTGCGCACCGAGCCACGTCGGCACGACCTCGACCGGCCCGGCCTCGCCGAGGCGATGGGCGACCTCGATGAGCCGGAGCTCGGTCGGCAGATCGAGCCCGTAGCCCGACTTGGCCTCGACCGTCGTCGCTCCGTGGGCCAGCATCGCGTCGAGCCAGCGCCGGCCGTGTGCCTCGAGCGCCTCGGTCGTCGCGGCGCGCGTCGCCGCGACCGTCGAAAGGATCCCGCCGCCCGCCGCGAGGATCTCGAGGTACGCCGCGCCACGCTGGCGGAGCTCGAGCTCGCCCTCGCGCGTGCCCGCGAACAGCAGGTGCGTGTGCGGATCGACCAGGCCCGGCGTCACCGTCCCGCTGGCGGCATCGAGCCGGTCGAACCGCTCGAGCGGGTAGCCGTCGGCGACGACGAGCCGTTCCAGATCGGCGAGTCCATCGACGCCGAGGACGCGGTCCTCCCAGATCGCAACCGCCGGCGCGTTCTCGGCGCGGGCGCCGCCTCGCTCGGCGGCCGTCAGCCGGCCGACATCGCCTTGGCTCGAGCCCATCCGAGGGCCGCCAGCGAGCGTGGCGACCTCCGCCGCCCCGGTGACGAAGAGGCCCGGCCGATCGGCCGCGGCACGTCCACCGGGCAGGACCCGGAGGGTCACCGCCGGCGCCCGGAGAACCGGGACGTCACGGCGCGGCGCCCTCGCGGGCGGCCGCGAGCCGGAGCTCGAGCGCCTGGAGCGGGCTGAAGTCGCGCAGGCGAAGGAAGGCCGCGGCGGCGCCGAGCCGATCCTCGACCGGTCCGCCGGCGGGCGCATCGACGTGATCGGCGACGTCGAGGAACGCGGCGATCGGCGCGAGCCCGATGAGCTCCGACTCCAGGAGCTCCACGCCGTCGTCGGCGGCCTCGGCCCGGACGGTCTCCCAGACGCGCCACAGCGGCGTCACCCGGAAGTCGAGGACGTTCATCGAGACCTGTGCCTTGCGCGGGTGGCCGTCGTTCCGGTCCGGCTCCTCCACGAGGAAGCCGTTCGCCTGGAGCTTCGGCAGGCCGCCTCCGGACTCGCGGACCCGGCGTGCGATCCGCTTCGCGAGCTCGACGTCATCGGAATCGAGGTTGATGTTGTAGGCGATCAGGAACGGCCGAGCGCCCACGGCCACGGCTCCGGCCGACGGGTGCATCCGAGCCGGCCCCATATCCGGCTCGCGGCCGTGCTGCGCGATCTCCGCCTTGAGGCCCTCGTACTGGCCCCGGCGGACGTCCGCCAGCTTCACGCGATCGCTCCGGCGAGCGGCTCCCGCGTAGAGGTAGACCGGGAGGTCGAAGCGATCGGCGATGCGCGTCGCGAAGGTACGAGCGAGCTCGATCGCCTCGTCCATCGTCGTGTCGCCCAGGGGCACGAACGGGACGACGTCGACCGCGCCGATCCGCGGATGCTCGCCCCAGTGCTCGTCCATGTCGATCTCGCGCACGGCGGCGGCGACGAGCTCTTCGAGGGCGTCACTCACCGCGCCGGCCGGCCCGGCGATCGTGAACACCGAGCGGTTGTGGCTCGCGTCGCTCGTCCGATCGAGCAGGTGGACGCCGGCGACGGACGTCACCGCGGTCGCGAGCCGTTCCACGACGTCGAGGCGGCGGCCTTCGGACACGTTCGGCACGGATTCGACGAGGCGGTCTCGGAGGTCGCTTCGCGTGGGCACGGGACCCATCGTGCCACGTTCCCTCGCGGCTCGACCTGCGTTGCCGTTGACTAACGCGTGTTAGATCGTAAACTAACGCCGACCCAATTCGGCGAGCCACTCCGTCTGCGAGGTGCCGTGTGACTGCGTCCTCGAACTCGCGCCTCGGTCTCCTCCGGCACGGGAACTTCGCGCGACTCTGGTCGGCGGCGACGATCTCGCTGTTCGGCACGCAGGTCAGCCAGATCGCGATCCCGTTCATCGCTGCGGTCCTGCTCAACGCGTCGGCGGCGGAAGTGGGCCTGCTGACGACGATCGAGTTCCTCCCGTTCCTGCTGTTCACGCTGCCGGCCGGCGTCTGGGTGGACCGGTTCCCGAAGAAGCGCATCCTCGTCCTCGGCGATCTCGGCCGGGCGGTGATGCTCGCGTCGATCCCGATCGCCTACGCGCTGAACGGCCTCACGATCTGGCAGCTCTACGTGGTCGGCTTCGTGAACGGCGTGATGACCGTCTTCTTCGATGTCGCGGACCAGTCGTACCTGCCGACGATACTCGAACGCGACGAGCTGGTCGAGGGGAACTCGAAGCTCCAGGTGAGCGGATCGTCGGCCCAGATCCTGGGTCAGCCGCTGGGCGGCGGCATCGTGGCGGTCCTCCATGCGCCGATCGCGGTCCTCGTCGACGCCGTCAGCTTCATTGCCTCCGCGGGCCTGATCCTGTCGATCCGCGAACGGCTCCGGACGTCGGCCCGAGATGCCACGGCCGGCGCGGCGACCCCGGCACCGGGCGTGGCCGGCGACGCCGTCGACGGGCCGACGGCCGAAGCATCCGTCACCGCGGAAGCGACGGCCGCTGATCCGGGCGCCGCCGGCGGCGGCATGCGCCAGCAGATCGTGGCCGGCCTCCGCTACATCTTCGGTCACGAGTACCTCGGCAACATCGCGGCGACGACCGGGACGTCAAACCTGTTCGGCAACATCGGTTTCGCGATCTTCCCGGTCTTTGCGTATCGGGAGCTCGCCCTCCGACCCGAGCAGGTGGGGACGATCGGTGGCCTCGGCGGGGCCGGTGTCCTGATCGGGGCGCTGATCGCGAGCCGCGTCCAGGCCCGGCTCGGGGTCGGGCGGACGATCGTCCTCACGGCGGCGTCGTTCGGTCCACTCACGCTGCTGTTGCCGCTGTCGATGCCCGAGACCGCATTCCTCCTCCTGTCGATCTCGTTCTTCTTCTCGAGCATCTCGAACGTGCTCTACAACATCTCGCAGGTCAGCCTCCGCCAGGCGATCACGCCGGAGCACTTCCTCGGCCGGATGAACGCGACGATGCGGTTCCTCGTCTGGGGGACGATTCCCGTCGGGTCGTTGATCGGCGCAGGCTTGTCGGAGCTGGTCGGCGTGCGGACGACGATGTGGATCTCGGCGATCCTCGGGTTCTTCGCGTTCCTGCCGGTCCTGTTCTCGAAGGTCCCGTCGATCAAGACGATCCCGACCGCCGATCCGGACGAAGC
>DASSMI010000038.1:0-6761 GCA_035688935.1 Candidatus Limnocylindrales bacterium
TGGACCTGGAGCAGCCCCTTCGAGATCTCGAGGATCGACGCCGAGTGGCGGTCGTCTCCGGAGAACGTCGCCTGGTAGCTGAACCCGGCCTTCGTGACGAGCGCGACGAACTTCGCGATCGCCGCCTTCTGCGGAGCGGGCGTCGGCGCGGGGGTCGCCGACACGGCGACGGTCGCAGCCGACGCGCTCGGCGATGCGCCGCTCGGCGACGGGGTTGCGGTGTTCGAGCAGGCCGCGGCAACGAGCCCGATGAGGAGCGCGATCGAGGTCGCGCGACCGGGCCGACGAGGGCGGTCGGAAGCGGCGGGGTGGTGACGGGCCACGTCGGGAATCCCCCAGCTCGGCCACCGTCGTCGGGCGGCTCGGACGTCCAGTATCCGCGATCCGGGCTCGTCGCCGAAGGGATCGAAGGTACGGGTCGTCCCCGGTCGACACGGCGTCTAGACTGGACGCTGTCGCCGGCCCGATCGCCGGCGGCCTTGCGGCCCGATGTCCGAGGACCCGCTCACCGGCTCCTCCCGCATCGCCCACGGCCCACACCCCGGTCGCCCGCCCCGTCGGCGCGGGCACCGCGCAGGAGGTGCCCATGATCGCCGCCCCGCGCCGCCCGATCCTGCCGCGCCGCGTGATCGTGGTCCTCGGTCTCGCCGGTCTGCTGTCGACCGCTGGCGCGCCGCCGGCCGCGGCTCGCGATCACGTCTACACCCGCGACGTGTACTTCTCGGCCGGGTACGAGCGCCAGATCGACAGCCGAACGTGCACGGCGGCGGCCACGGCGATGATGCTGAACTTCATCGCCCGCCGTGACCTGAACCTCGGTCAGCTGCACATCCTGCGTTGGGAGCAGACGCACGACGCGCTGAGCAACTCGGTCCAGCGAGGATCCGATCCGCTCGGCTGGTCGCGGGCGCTGACGTACTTCTCGAGCCGGACCGGTCGCCAGACGACGTACAACTGGGAGGCGTACGGGAGCGAGCGGACGGCGCTGCGGCGGGCCGCCCGACAGATCGCCGCGACGGGCAAGCCGGTCGGCCTGCTGGTCGCGCACGGGACGCACGCGATGGTGATGACCGGGTTCAGCGCGTCCGACGACCCGACGAGATCGTCGGACTTCGAGGTGTTGACCGTCTGGGTGAGCGATCCGAACGGGTCCGCGCACCGGAGCTACGTCGGCTACGTCACGCCGCTCGACACCTACCGCGAGACGGACGCGACGCCGTACTACGACGCGGCCTGGTACAACCGCTACGTGGTCGTCGTCCCGGCGGCCTGAGCGGCGCCTGCCCCTCGCGCGCGGCCGGCGGCCCCGGCGATCGTCAGCCGGCCTTGCCGGTCCCGAACTGGCGGTCGCCCGCGTCCCCGAGGCCCGGCATGATGTAGCCCTTGTCGTTCAGCTGCCGGTCGAGCGCAGCGCAGTAGATCTCGACATCGGGATGGGCGGCCGCGACGGCGGCGACACCCTCCGGCGCGGCGATCAGGTTCACGAGCTTGATCCGGACCGGGTGGACGGCGCCCCAGCGCTTCAGGACCTCGATGGCGGCCGTTGCCGAGCCGCCCGTCGCGAGCATCGGATCCAGGATCAGGCAGAGGTCCACCGACGCCGAGTCGGGCAGCTTGTTGTAGTACTCGACCGGCCGGAGCGTCCGCTCGTCGCGGAAGAGGCCCAGGTGCCACACCTCGGCGGTGGGCATGAGCTCGAGCATCGCGTCGACCATTCCGAGACCTGCCCGGAGGATCGGGACGAGCCCGATCCGGTCGGCGAGCTCGGCGGCCTCGGTCTCCTCGATCGGCGTCTTCACCGTCAGCGGCCGGACGCGTGCGTCGGCGAGCGCCTCGTAGCCGAGCAGCCACGACAGCTCACGGACGACCTCGCGGAACTTCTTCGGCTCGGTCTTCTCGTCGCGCAGGACGGCGAGCTTGTGGCGCACGGCCGGATGGGTCGAGACATGCAGGGTGGGCGGCTGCGACACGACGGGCCTCCGAGGGGACGGCCACCGGCGGGCGGTGGGCGACGGCCGAATCGTAGCAAGGCAGACGCGGTCGGGGTCCCGTTCCGCTCGCGCGGTCGCGCTATCCTCAGGCGGACCGTGACGACCGCGACCGAGCCTGCCGCACGCCCCGTCCGCGCGCCGCGCGCGACCCGCCGGCCGGCGCCGATCCTCGTGCGCCAGATGCGCAACGGCGTCGAGGAGAGCGTCCATCGCGGCGACGTCGTCGAGGTCGATCTCGACGGCTCGCTGATCCGCGGGATCGGGGATCCGGACCGCCTCGTCAACCTCCGCAGCTGCGTCAAGCCGTTCGGCGTGGTCGCGCTCATCGAGGCCGGCGGAATCGAGGCCTTCGACCTGCAGCCGGCCGAGCTCGCGCTGATGTCGAGCTCGCACTCGGGCGAGGACCTCCACGTCCGGACCATCCAGGCGCTGTATCGCCGGGCCGGCGTCAGCCAGTCGCTCATCGCGACCGGTTCGGAGGGCATGCCGCTCGACGCGCTCACCGCCGCGCGGCTCGCCCGCGACGGTGAGAAGGCGAGCCCGCTGCGGCACATGTGCTCGGGACAGCACTCGGTGTTCATCCTCCTGTCGCGGCTGAAGGGCTGGAGCCCCGAGAGCTACTGGCTCGACGACCATCCGGCCCAGGTCGTCTATCGCGCGACGATCGCGCGGACGTTCCGGACGACGCCGAACAAGTTGAAGACCGGGATCGACGGCTGCGGCGTCAGCACGTACGCGTTCCCGCTCCGTGAGGTCGCCCGGGCGTACGCCTTCCTCGCCGACCCCGAGTCCGTGCCCGCGAGCGACGCGCGCTCGGCGCTCGCACCGGCGCTGCTGCGGGTGCGCGACGCGATGCTCGCGCACCCCGAGATCGTCGGCGGGACGCGCGATCGGCTCGACACGTCGCTGATGAAGGCGGCGCCGGGACGCGTCGTCAGCAAGGGCGGGATGGAGGCGCTCCGAGGGCTCGCCGTGCTGCCGGGTCCGCGGGCGCCGATGTCCGGCGCGGGATCGCCGGCGAATGCCGCGCCGGCGGCCGCGACCGGGATCGCGCTGAAGATCGAGGACGGCGACGGCTACGAGCGCGGGACGTGGTCCGCGACGGTCGAGGTGCTCGCGCAGGCGGGCGTCCTCGACGAGAAGGCCCTGCGAATGCTCGCCCGATACCACCGGCCGGTGATCCTGGATCCGCATGGCCGGGCCGGTGCCGAGGCGATCCCGGACTTCGAGCTCGCGCCGCTCCGGGAGCTCGTCTCGGGCTGACCGGCGACGCCTCGGACCGGGGCAGGGCATCCTTCGGTCGTGACATCCACCGGCGATCCGTGGCGGACGCTCGGACTGGCCCCCGGGGCGAGTCTCGAGGAGGTCCGCCGCGCCTATCGCCGGCTCGCGAAGGTGAACCATCCGGACGCTGCCGGGGAGGCGGCACTCCCGAGATTCCTCGCGATCCAGGCCGCATACGAGCAGATCGCCGGCCCGCGCCGGGCGCGCCGCCCCGGGTCGCGGCCGGGCGCGTCGACGGCGACGCGCCCGGACACCCCGCCGCGCGAGCCGTGGCGGGCCGATCCGGATCGGGCACGGGCGTCGGGCCGCGCCGATGGACGGCGGCCGGGCGCGCGGCCGACCGGACGCCCGGCCGGTGGCTCCGGCGCCTCGGCGTCCGGGGACGGCGCGACGCCCGGGTCACCTTCCGGCGCGACGGGAGACCGCGCGAAGGCGGACGCCGGAACGCGGTCCCGACGCGGCCCCGGCGGCCGCTCCCGGAAGCGGGCGACGCCCTACTCCACCTCGTACGACGCGGCGGACGAAGAGCCGTTCGAACCGGGCTGGACCGGCGCCGGCTGGTACGGCGCATCCAGCGGCACGTACTGGACGATCAACCCCAAGGAGTACGCCGACCCCCGCAAGCACGGGCCTGAGTACCAGGCCCGCGCGCGACGATCGCGGACGGGCTGGATCCTCGACGACGAGGACGGACCGATCGGCGAGGGCGCGACCGACGAGACATCGGAGGCGGCTCGTGAGCAGGCCGCCGAGCGCCCGCCGACCGAGCCGCCGACAGCGCGTCCGCGCGCGACGACCTGGGCGACCGGTCCCGCGGACGCCGGCGGCGATCGAATGCCACCCGGCGCGGCGGGTCGGGGGTCAGCGACGGCGGGGGATGGCGGGTTCCGCGGTCCGTTGATCCCGGTCCCTCGGACGCCGGCCGGTCGCGCGGTGATCGCCCTCCTCGGCTGGCCCCCGCTCGCGTTGTTCGCGGCGTCGGCGATCGGCGAGTCGACGGGCTGCGGGCGGTATGCGGCGTCGTGCGCCGAGGCCTCCTCGCCGGGGACGTGGCTCCTCGGTCTCGCGCTGCTCATCCTCCTGTTCGCGGCACCGGCCGTCGCGCGGTGGTCGGCCCACGGGACGGTCGCGATGCTCGTGATCGGCGTCCCGTGCGCGGTCGTGCTGAGCGCCGCGGGAGGGACGAACGTCCGCGACGCGAGCGCACCGCTGCTGCTCGGTGTCCTGGCCGTCGCCTACCTTGCCGGGATCGCGTACGGCGTCCTCGCCCCACGGCTCTCGGCCAGCGCCTGACCGAGCCTCGGCCGGCGCCGCGCGGGGCCGGCGCGGCCCGTACGATGGCCCGGTGAACCGCCGTCATCTCCAGGACCTGTCCGCCGCGGCCCAGGAATACCTGCTCGCGCTCCGGGTGATGGCCGGCGACGGAAGCCATGTCCGGGCGGCCCAGATCGCGCGCCGGCTGGGCGTCTCGACCCAAGCGTCGAGCGAGATGTTCCGGCGGCTCGTGGCCGACGGGCTCGTCCGGCAGGCCGACGGCCGCGACCTCGTGCTGACGCCCGCCGGCCGGGCGGCCGCGGACTCGATCTTCCGCCGCCACGCCCTGCTCGAATGGCTGCTGACGTCGGTGGTCGGGCTCGGCTGGGCCGAATCGGACGAGGAGGCCGCGCGGCTGCAGGGTGCGCTGTCGCCGCGCGTGGAGGCCCGGCTCGACGAGATGCTCGGCCATCCGCCGACGTGCCCGCACGGCAACCCGATTGACGCCGAGACGGCCCGGAGTCGGCCGAAGGGGACGCCGCTGAGCGAGATCGAGGCCGGGCAGCGGGCGACGATCTACCGGATCACCGAGGAGGCCGAGGAGGATGCCGGGCTGCTCTCGTACCTCGAGGCTCGTGCGCTGACGCCCGGAGCCTCGGTGACCGTCCTCGCGCGGAGCGAGAGCCTGGATTCGCTCACCCTCGACGGCCCGCGCGGCCGCGCCACGCTCGGTCTCCGGCCCGCCCACCTCGTCCACGTCCTGCCCGGCGACGCCGACCCGGCGCTGTTCCATCACGTCCCGGCGGGCCCGCCGCGCTGAGGCGACCCTCGCGCTACGCTCTTCGCCATGCCCGCCCCTGACCCGTCGATCCGCGTCCGGATCGCGCCGAGTCCCACCGGCCCGCTCCACATCGGCACCGCTCGGACCGCGTTGTTCAACTACCTGTTCGCGCGCCACGTCGGCGGCACGTTCATCTTCCGGCTCGAGGACACCGACGTCGCCCGGAACACGGTCGAGAACGAGCGCGACATCATCGACGGGCTGCACTGGCTCCGGATCACGTGGGACGAGGGTCCCGATGCCGCGGGCGGCGACGACATCGGCCCGTACGCGCCGTACCGCCAGTTGCGCCGGCTCGAGAGGTACGCCGCGGCGGCGCGGCATCTCCTGGCCGAGGACGCCGCCTACCCCTGCTTCTGCACGCCCGAGGAGCTCGAGGCCGACCGCAAGGCCCAGGAGGCGGCCAAACAGCCGCCACGCTACGTGGGCCGATGCGCGAACCTCAGCCCGGACGAGCGGGCGGCCCGCGTCGCCGAGGGACGTCGCGCTGCGACCCGCTTCCGCGTCCGGCCCGGGGTGGTCGGCTGGACCGACCTCGTCCGCGACCGGATCGAGATCGACACCGCGAACCTCGGGGGCGACTTCGTCATCGTTCGAGCGGACGGGACGCCGCTCTACCACTTCACCGTCGTCGTGGACGACGCCGCGATGGAGATCAGCCACGTGATCCGCGGCGAGGATCACGTGAGCAACACCCCGAAGCACATCCTCCTGTTCGAGGCGCTCGGCCACGCCGTGCCGGTGTTCGGCCACCTGCCGCTCATCCTCAACCCGGACGGGACGAAGATGAGCAAGCGGAAGACGCAGACGGCCGTGTCGGACTACCGGGCCGAAGGGTTCGTCCAGGAGGGCTTCCTGAACTACCTCGCGTTCCTGGGCTGGAGCCCGGGCACCGAGGAGGACGTCCTCTCGCTCGACGAGGTCGTCGAGCGGTTCGACATCGACAAGGTCCAGAAGGGCGGCGCGCGGTTCGATCGGGATCGGCTCGAGTGGCTCAACGGCCAATGGATCCGCCGGATCGAGCCGGACGATCTCGTCGACCGGCTGCGGCCGTTCGTCGAGGCGGCCGCCGGGGACGGCCGGATCGACTGGGTGCCGTCCGACGAGGAGCTGCGCGCCCTGCTGCCCGTCGTCCAGGAGCGGCTCCCGACGCTCGGCGCGATCGTCGATCTCGTGGGGTTCCTGTGGGTCGACGAGGTGACCGTCGATCCGGCGATCCTCGTGCCGAAGCGCTGGGACGCCGCGACGACCCGCGAGGGCCTCGGCGCAGCGCGCGAGGCGCTCGCGGCCCACGACGGCGTGACCTGGGAGGCGGACGAGCTCGAGCCGCCGCTGCGCGAGCTGGTCGAGGCGCGCGGCTGGAAGGCGGGCGATCTCTTCATGGCGATCCG
>DASSMI010000039.1:0-2847 GCA_035688935.1 Candidatus Limnocylindrales bacterium
CCGCGTCCCGGGCCTGTTGGCCGATGATCCGTGGTTACTCGGCTCGTGACGCGGGTCCAGGATCCTCGGTGCTCGAACCGTCATCGAGCGGCCGAAGGCCGTCCCCGCATCCGTGACCGACGCCCCAGGTGGTTCCCGGGATGGTCGCGTTACGGCTGACCGAACCGTAGACGCGCAGTGCAGCCGCGGGTATGACCGATCGGTCCCGAACCGGCGGCGGCATTGGTCGGGCGCGTCGGCGCACCGATCCGGGACGCCCGTACCAGGTGCCCGGAGGCACCAGGCCGAACTGCAATGGGGCTGCAATGCGCCGGGAATCAGACGGCGCCGTGGCGCACCCGACTCCCCGACGTCGGGACCGACCACGTCGGATCGGTCGCGGCCGTGCCCGGGGGGTCGGACGGCGTCGCGCCGTATCATCGCCGCATGCCCCGCGCATCGCGACCGCGAATCCGCATGCCCGTCGCGCTCCTGTCGATCGGTGCCGGACTGGCCCTCGTCCTCGGCGCGTGTGCGGGCTCCTCGTTCGACCCAACCGGACCGTGTACGACGGACGGCAAGGTGTCCGGTGCCTACCCGGACCTCGAGGCCCTCGTCCCCACGAGCTACCAGGGCAGCAAGCCGGGCGTCGTCGACTCGGGCCGGACGTGCACCACCGAGGGTCTCGGGTCGTTCGCGACGCACGGCGTCAAGGAGCTGCGGTTCGCCGGGGCGACCTGGGAGACCGGCACCCAGAGCGGACTGACGCTCGCCACGTTCACGAGCGTCGGCGGTCCCGAGCTCCAGCCGGCGTGGCTCGAGGAGTTCTACGAGACGACCGCGCGGACGGCGAAGAACGTCGAATCGCTCGACACGAGCGACGTGGCGTTGCCATCGGGCGCGGCTGCCAAGCGCCTCGACGTCCTGAACGGCGAGTCGTACCAGACCGTGGTCGTCTGGGACGTCGGCGACCGCGTCGCGGCGGCACTGGTCGCGAGCTTCATCCGGGATATCGGCTCGAAGGACGCCCACGACCAGATCGTCGGAGCCGCGATCGACACCCTCGAGAGCAGCCCCGCGGGGAGTTGAGCCGCAAGACACCCGAAACCCCGAGGCCCGTCGCGCCGCTGCGCGCGACGACCGGTGTGGGGCACCCTCGGACGATGTTCAAGACCGCGGCCCGCTTCCTGCTCCTCCGGTTCCTGCCGCGCAGGCTGATCCCGTTCATCACGGTCGTGGAGGCGGTCCTGCTGTTGCGCTCCGTCCGAAAGCGATCGAAGGTCCGGGTCAACGACCCGGCGACCTCCCGAACGGCGCCCCCCGAGGCGCCGACCGCGACACCGAAGCGCGCCTGAACGGGCTGGCCCCCGGCCGGTTTCCGGCCGACCCCGTGCTAAGGTCGGCGCCATGACGTGGTCGGCCCGCAAGCGTGCCTGGGAGGCGAAGCGTCTCGCCGAGGCGAAGGCCAAGGCGCCCGAGCGGCGGGGACGGTTCTCGACGATCTCGGACACGACCGTCGACCGGCTGTACGGCCCCTGGTCATGGCAGCCGGGCCCCGACGGCGAGCCGGCGGGCGGCGGCGGACCGACCCTCGTCGACCACCATGGCGATCACCTCCGCGATCCCGAGCACGGCCGTTGGGACGACTTCGACCCGCTCCGTGACATCGGTCTGCCCGGCGAGCCACCGTTCACGCGCGGGATCCACCCGACCGGATACCGCTCCCGGCTCTGGACGATGCGGATGTTCGCCGGCTTCGGCGCGGCCGAGGACACGAACGCGCGCTTCCGCTCGCTCCTGGCCGCCGGCCAGACCGGCCTGTCGATCGCGTACGACATGCCGACGCTGTACGGATACGACACCGACGACCCCGAGGCCGAGGGTGAGTTCGGCACGTGCGGCGTGGCCGTCAGCAGCCTCGCCGACATGGAGGTCCTCCTCGCCGGCTTGCCGCTCGACAAGGTCTCGACGTCGATGACGATCAACTCGCCAGCGGCGCCGATCTGGGCGATGTACATCGTGGCGGCCGAGAAGGCGGGCGTGCCGCGGGCCGCCCTGGAGGGGACGACCCAGAACGACATCCTCAAGGAGTTCGTCGCCCAGAAGGAGTTCCTGTTCCCACCCGAGCCGTCGATGCGGCTGGTGACGGACACGATCGAGTTCGGGACGCGCGAGCTGCCGCGCTGGAACACGATCTCGATCAGCGGCTACCACATCCGCGAGGCCGGGTCCACGGCGATCCAGGAGCTGGCGTTCACGATCGCCGACGGGATGGCGTACGTCGAGGGCGCGCTCGCCCGCGGGCTTCGGGTGGACGACTTCGCGCCGCGGCTCTCGTTCTTCTTCAACAGCCACTCGGACTTCTTCGAGGAGATCGCGAAGTTCCGGGCGGCGCGGCGGGTCTGGTACAAGCTGATGACGCAGCGCTATCGCGCCGAGAACGAGCGCTCGACCTGGATGCGGTTCCACACCCAGACCGCCGGGGTCTCGCTGACGCCGCAGCAGCCGTTGAACAACCTCACCCGGGTTGCGACGCAGGCGCTGGCCGCCGTCCTCGGCGGGACCCAGTCGCTCCACACCGACGCCTACGACGAAGCGCTCGCCGTCCCGACCGCCGAAGCCGCCCTCCTCGCGCTCCGCCAGCAGCAGATCCTCGCCGAGGAGACGGGCGTCGCGAACACGATCGACCCGCTGGGTGGATCGTGGTTCGTGGAGGCATTGACCAACGAGACCGAGCGCGAGGTCTGGCGCTATCTCGACGAGATCGATCGGCGCGGCGGGATGGTCGCGGCGATCGCCGAGGGCTACCCGCAGCACGAGATCGCCGACGCGGCCTATCGCTTCCAGCGCGAGTTCGACGCCGGGGAG
>DASSMI010000040.1:0-8440 GCA_035688935.1 Candidatus Limnocylindrales bacterium
ACCTTGATGACGTTCCAGCCGGAGCCCCGGAAGACCGCCTCGAGCTCCTGGATGATCTTGCCGTTGCCGCGGACCGGGCCGTCCAGGCGCTGGAGGTTGCAGTTCACGACGAACGTCAGGTTGTCGAGCCCCTCCCGCGCCGCGACGTGGAGCGCGCCGAGCGACTCGGGCTCGTCGGTCTCGCCGTCGCCCAGGAACGCCCAGACGCGGCTGTTCGACGTGTCGAGGAGGCCGCGGTTCTGGAGGTAGCGGTTGTAGCGGGCCTGGTAGATCGCGCTGATCGGGCCCAGGCCCATCGAGACCGTCGGGAACTCCCAGAAGTCGGGCATGAGCCGCGGATGCGGATACGAGCTCAGCCCCTGGCCCGGGACGGTCTCGCGCCGGAAGTGGTCGAGCTGGTCCTCGCTCAGGCGGCCCTCGAGGAACGCCCGGGCGTACATCCCGGGTGCGGCGTGGCCCTGGTAGAAGATCTGGTCACCGGCGCCGCCGTCGTCCTTGCCCCGGAAGAAGTGGTTGAAGCCCACCTCGTAGAGCGAGGCCGCCGAGGCATAGGTCGCCAGGTGGCCGCCGATCCCGCTGAACCGGTTGTTCGCGCGGAGGACCATCGCGACCGCGTTCCAGCGGACGATCCGCCGGATCCGGTGCTCGATCGCCTCGTCGCCCGGGAAGAAGGGCTCCTGCTCGGGGCTGATCGTGTTGATGTAGCGGGTCTGGGTCAGCGGGGGCAGGCCCACGTGGAGCTGGCGGGAGCGCTTGAGGAGCTTGTACAGGAGGAACCGCGCCCGGCTCTCCCCCTCCTCGCCGACGAGCTGGTCGAACGAGTCGAGCCACTCCTGGGTCTCGAGCGGGTCGATGTCGGGCAGCTGGTGCTTGAACTCGTCGAACGTCATCGGGGCCTCAGGCCGGCTCGAGCCGGAGCGTCGCCGGGAAGATCTCGGGGTTCTGCATCGCGTCGTAGCCCTCGATCCCGGTGTACTTCGCGATCACCGCCCGGGTGACGCGGTCCATCGAGTCCGGGTCCGTCGCCGGGATCGCCGTCGCCGGCAGGCGCCGCCCGTCGACGTGGATCGCGACGGCGGGATTGGCGAGGGCCTCCCGGTACCAGCGCCCGTTGTTGCCACGGACCGACCGGACGAACACGTCGCCCCCGTCGACCACGATCCAGATCGTCGTTCGGTGGGCTGGACCCTCGGGCGCCTGGGTCTCGATGTCGATCTCCTCGGCGTCGCGGATCCGGGCGAGATCGTCCTCGGCGAAGCTCATCCGGGCCAGCGTAGCCCAACCTCGCCGGGATGTGCGTTGCGGGACGGTTGCGGGCCTTTGCCCACGCCGGAGGCTGACATCTGCCGGGTGTCGCGGACCGGTCGGGTTCCCAGGATCGCCGGATCGAGCGCGTCGTGCCCGCGGCGCGCCGACCCAAGCGAGGTACACGCGTGGTGAATCCGTTCCGTCTCGGAACGGCCGCCCGCCGATGGGTGCCCGCCCTTGCGACGGCTCTGGCCGTCGCCGGCGCGGTTCCCACCGGAGCGGCCGCGACCAGCATCACCGGCACGATCGTCGTCATCCAGGACACGGTGCCGGACGATCCGCAGGACTTCCGCTTCAACGTCGCCGGGTCCGAGTTCGTCCTCGACGACGACGCGACGACGTCCATCCCGTCACTCACCCCGAACCAGTCCACCGTCAGCGACGTCGCGCCCGGCTATCAGGCGCTTGCCCAGGATCCCGTCGCCGGCTGGGACCTCACGAACGTATCGTGTCAGGACCCCGACGGTGGCACCTTCACGACCCAGACCGGGGCGACTGTCGATGTCGATCCCGGCGAGACGATCACGTGCACGATCACGAACGCGGCCCGCGGGAACGTCGTGATCCATCTCGACGCCCAGCCCGACGATCCCGCGCCGATCGACTTCGTCGCCGACTGGGGCTCGTTCACCCTCAACGACGACGGCAGCGATGCCGACTTCATGTGGCCCGACATGACCGTCGAGGGGCTGCTCCCCGGCACCTACGCGATCGCCGAGCAGTACTCCGATGCGCTCGAGCTCAGCGACATCGCGTGCACCGATCCCGACGGCGGGACGACGACCGGACAGTTCGGCGACGCCTCGCTGGACGTCGATGCCGGCGAGACGATCGAGTGCACGTTCACGAACGTCCCGCGCGCTCCGACGCCGCGGGCGAGCCTCGATGTCGTCCTGAACGCCGTCCCCGATGACGGCGCGGACGTCGCGTTCGCCTTCGTCGGTCTGCCGGTCGCGTTCAGCCTCGACGACGATGCCGAGCCCACCCTCCCGAGCATCGCCGAGTTCAGCGATCTCGATCCCGGCACGATCACGGTCGCCGCCACGCTGCCGACGGGTTGGCGGGTGAAGAGCCTCGCCTGCGCGGACCCGGACGGCGGCTCGACGACGAACACGGCCAAGGCGCAGGTCACCGCCGACCTGGACGACGGTGAGTCCGTGACGTGCACGTTCACGATCGAGCCGATCCCGGTCGCGCCACCGCCCGGACCCCTTCCCACGTGCAACGGCAAGACCGCCACGATCGTCGGCGCCCCCGGCGCGACGGTCCGCGGCACCCAGGGCGCCGACGTGATCGTCGCCCTGTCCGGAGACGTTCGCGTCGACGGGCGCGGTGGCAATGACACGATCTGCACCGGACCCGGTTCGGACATCGTCAACGGCGGCGCCGGCGACGACTGGATCGATGCCGGCGACGGCGTGAACACGGCCGATGGTGGCGCCGGCCACGACGTCATCCGGGCCGGCTCCGGGAACGACACGCTCCTCGGCGACGGCGGGAACGACCGCGTCGACGGCGGCGATGGCAACAACCTCGTCTCCACGGGGTCCGGGGACGACCAGATCGTCACCGGCTCCGGCGACGATCGCATCGACGGCGGCAAGGATTTCGACACCTGCCAGTCGGGCACGGGTCACGACTCGGTGAACCGCTGCGAGGGCTGACCGCCGACGGCCGTCAGCATGAAGGAGCCGGGCAGCCCGCCCGGCTCCTTCGATTCCCGCCCGGAACGCCCCCGCCGACCGGCTGAGCGTGGCCGAGCCAGGTTCGTAGATGGTTTCGGCCGGAACTGATATGCGCCCGAAACGGTTCTGCAATGTCCGACTCGGACGCCCGGAACGCCGTGTTGGGCATCCTCGGAGCCCAGATCGGTCGCGCGACGACCGGCGGGCCGCCAGCGGAGTGGCCCAGACAACGACCCGCAGTGGAGACCCATGAGATGGATGAGCGCGACACCGTCGTCGTCCACGACGGCGACAGCGGCAGCAGCATGGGCGCGATCCTCGGCGTGATCGCGATCATCGTCCTGCTGGCGGCAGTGTGGTACTTCGCCCTCGGGCCGGGCGCCGGCTCGACCGGCACGACGAACAACGGCTCGGGCGGCTCGGGCTCCGGCGATCAGCCGGCGGCGACCCAGCAGCTCCCGAACCCGGTCGGCTCCTGATCCGCGTCTGATGCGGCGGGTCGCCGGTCCCCTCCCCGGGCTTCCCGGCGACCCGCCGAACCGTCACCATCACCTCGACACCCCCTGAGGAGGTCACCAACGTGGGAACCCAGCCCCTCGTCCTCGTCGCCGACGACGAGCCACGGATCACGAAGCTCGTCTCGATCGCGCTGAGCGAAGAGGGATTCCGGGTCGTCACCGCGACGGGCGGTGAGGACGCCCTCGCCAAGGCCGAGGAGATCCGGCCGGACATCGTCCTCCTCGACATCGTCATGCCCGACCTCGACGGGATCGAGGTGATGCGCCAGCTCCGCGAGCAGCGGCCCGTTCCGGTGATCCTGCTCACGGCCAAGGGCGCGACCGCCGACAAGGCGAAGGGCCTGGATCTCGGGGCAGACGACTACATCGCCAAGCCCTTCCACCCCGACGAGCTGGCCGCCCGCGTCCGCGCGGTGATCCGGCGCTCGACCGGCGTGGAGCCGGGGGCCGGCGTCGTCTCGTTCGACGACGTCGAGATCGACCTGGAGCGGCGCATGGTCCGCCGGGGCGGCGAGCTGGTCCAGCTCTCCCGCACCGAGTGGCTCCTCCTCCAGCACCTCGCGACGCACCCCGGCAAGGTCGTCCTCCACACCGAGCTCCTCACGAAGGTCTGGGGCCCGGAGTACCGCGACGATCTGCAGTACCTGCGCGTCTGGATCTCGCGGGTCCGCCGCAAGCTCGGCGCGAAGCCGGGCGAGCCGGGCCGGATCCGGACGTTCCAGGGCATCGGCTACCTGCTCGACGCCGAGGGAACGGCCGGTGCCGGCTCGGACGACGCGGCCGAGGCCGAGGCCGCCGAGGCGTCGACACCGGTCGACGACGGCGTCGACAAGGAGACCGCGGCCGTCGGCTGAGGTCGCCCACCCCACCCTCGCTGCCCAACACGGCGCCCGTCGCGAGACGGGCGCCGTTTCGCGTCCTCGGCGCCGCGGCGCACGAGCGGGCGGTTCCCATTCGTCACCCGCCTGCAACGGCCCGGCTCGGTCACCCGTTCGGCTCGTCACACGCGCGCGCGCACGATCGGGCTGCCATGCGGCACGCAGTCGCGCATGCGGCACGCAGTCGCGCGGCCGATTGGGAGGACTGAATCCATGACGTACGACGAACGTGTCGTTCGCGAGGAAGAGCCCGGGACGGTCTACGACCGCGGCTCGGCCGTCGTCGAGCGGCGTGTCACGCGGACCCCGAGCGGCGGCGAGCTGGCCGGCCGGATCGTGGTCCTGCTGTTCGGGATCATCCAGGTCCTGATCATCCTGCGGATCGTTCTGCTGCTGCTGAACGCGCGCGAAGGCAACGACATCGTGTCGTTCATCCTCAACACGAGCCAGATCTTCGTCGCTCCGTTCAACGGGATGCTGAACGTGAACAACCTCGAGTCGGGCGGCTCGGTCCTCGACGTCGCCGCGATCCTGGCCCTGGTCGGCTGGACGGTCCTCGAGGCGATCATCCTGGCCGCGGTCGGCGTGTTCCGCCGCGAGCCGTCAGTCTGACCGACCCCCACCCACCGGTCGGGCGGCGGTCCACGATCCGCGACCGGCCGAGCGCAACCCGATGGCGGCCTCCCCACGGAGGCCGTCATCGGTCTGTCTGCTAGGTTTGCTCCCGATGCAGCGCTACGACGAGACGACCGCCCTGATCGTGGTCGACCTCCAGAACGACTTCTCCGACCCGGCCGGCTCGCTGTCGGTCGCCGGGGCCGCCCAGATCGTGCCCCGGATCAACGAGGAGATCGCCGAAGCGCTCGGTGGCGGCTCGGTCGTCGTGCTGACCCAGGACTGGCATCCCGAGACGACGCCCCATTTCGCGAAGGACGGCGGCATCTGGCCGGTCCATTGCGTCGCGGACTCGTGGGGCGCCGAGCTGGATCCGGGGCTCCACGCGCCGGCTGACGCCGTCCGGATCCGGAAGGGCTCCAACGGCGAGGACGGCTATTCCGGGTTCTCGATGCGGGACCCGGTGACCGGCGAGACGACGCCGACGGCGCTCGACGGGATCCTCCGGGAGCGGGGCGTCTCGCGGGTGGTCGTGTGCGGGCTCGCGACCGACTACTGCGTCAACGCGACGGCCCTCGATGCGATCCAGCTGGGGTACGAGACGTTCTTCCTCGAGGACGCGGTCGCGGCGGTCGACCTCCGGCCCGGTGACGGCGAGCGCGCGACCGAGACGATGCTCGATGCGGGCTGCCAGCGCTGGCAGGTCCCGGCGGGCTGACCTTGGAGATCCACCTCGTCGACGCGACGTACGAGCTGTTCCGGGCGTTCTACGCGCCGCGGCCGCCGGTCCTCGGGACGGACGGCCGGAACCTGTCGGGGGTCTCCGGATTGTGCGACCAGCTGCTCTACCTCCTCCGCGAGGAAGGGGCGACGCACGTCGGGTGCGCGACGGACCGGGTGATCGAGTCGTTCCGGAACGACCTGTTCCCGGGCTACAAGTCATCGGCCGGGATGGACCCGGTGCTGCTCTCGCAGTTCTCGATCGCGGAGGACGCGATCGAGGCGCTCGGCGTCATCCTCTGGCCCGAGGTCGAATTCGAGGCGGACGACGCGATCGGCGCGGCGGCGGCACGCTTCCGTGACGACCCGTCGGTCGAGCGGATCCTCATCTGTACGCCGGACAAGGACATGGCCCAGTGCGTGGTCGATGGGCGGGTCGTCCTGCGCGACCGGCGCCGCCAGATCACCTACGACCGCCAGGGCGTCCTCGAGAAATGGGGCGTCGAGCCGGCCTCGATCCCCGACTGGCTGGCGCTCGTCGGCGACTCGTCGGATGGCTACCCGGGACTGCCCGGCTGGGGCGCCAAGTCGGCAGCCGCGGTCCTGCGACGGTACGGCTCGATCGACGACATCCCGGCGCGCGCCAGCGCGTGGGACGTCAAGGTCCCGGGCGCCGTCCGGCTCGCTGCGGTCCTCCAGGAGCAGCACGACGACGTCGTTCTCTACCGGACGCTCGCCCGGCTCCGGCTCGACACGCCGATCCCCCAGGCGAGCGCGTCCGAGCTCGAGTGGCACGGCGCGCCGCGGGCCGCATGGGAGGCGTTCTGCGACCGCTGGGGTCTCGACCGGCTGCGATCCCGGCCGCATCGCTGGCGCGACGACTGAGGGCCGCGGCCCTCAGCGCGCGTTCGCGAGGCGCAGGAGGCGCGCGTGGTGCGCCGGTGGCGCGGCGACGATCCCGGCCTTCCGCGGCGCGACCGACCCGTCGTACCAGGCGGCTCCGTTGAACGCGGCGACGATCGCACCGCCACGCTCGGCGATGAGCCCGCTCGCGGCGATGTCCCAGGCCGACAGCGACGTCTCCTGGATCATCGCGTCGAATCGGCCGTTCGCGACGTACGCCAGCGCGAGGGCCGCCGAGCCCATCGATCGCGAGATCCGGATCTCCTTGCGGACCGCCCGGGCTCGACTCACGGCGGACCGCCCGGCGAGCGACAGGGAGACGACGCAATCGGACAGCTTGTCCTTGCTCGATGCGCGGATCTCACGGCCGTTCAGGGTCGCGGGCCCGTCCGCGGTGGCGGCGAACAGCTCGTCGCGGGTGGGATCGAGGACGACCCCGGCGACCGGAACGCCGTCGGCGGTCAGCCCGATCGAGACGCAGAACACCGGCAGCCCGTTCGCGTAGTTCACGGTTCCGTCGAGCGGGTCGATGACCCAGGTCCGGCGGCCGGCGGCGGTGGGGTCGCCCGCGGCGAGGGCGTCGTGCGTCCCCGACTCCTCGGCGAGGATCCCGTCGGCCGGGAACGCCGCGCGGATCGCCGAGATCACGTGCGCCTCGGACAGGTGGTCGGCTTCGGTCACGACGTCGCGAGCGCTCTTGTAGTCGATCCGCTCGATCCGTTCGTAGCGGTCCATGAGGATCTCGCCGGCCGATCGTGCGGTCGCCGCCGCGAACGCCAGCTCGGCCGCCCAGGCCGAGGATGCGTCCCGGGCCGGACCGGCGTCGCGGTCGGCCGGCCCGGCGGCCGCGTGCGCCGTCGTCACGGTCCCTGGCAGGTGATGGCAAGCGCCCGATCCGGCTTCCCGAACGTGACGGCCTGGTCCCACGTCGCGGTCGCGCCGGGCTCGATGCGGGGCGTGTAGACGACGAGGGTCTGGACGAGCCCGGGATCCTGCGGATCGTTGATCCGGCACGTGGCGCTGCCGGCGGTGCGTCCCTGGTTCGTGACCGTGAGGGTCACCGAGTACGTGCCGTCCGCGTCGCCGGCGCGCACGACGCCGGCGGTCGCTGCGAAGGGCCCGATCCCCGTGACGGCGAGCCGGGCGAGGACCGCCATCGTCGCGATCGCCAGGCCGACGGCCAGGATCACCGTGCCGTGGACCTGCGAGCTCGCGCTGTCGCGCAGCCCGAGCGGATTGCAGCTCTCGCACAGCCCCACGTCGAGCGGAACCTGCGCGCCGCAGCGGGCGCAGGCATGCGTGGCCGCCGGCTTGATCGGCGTCGGGGCCGGCGTGGGCGCGGGCGTCGCGGGCGCGGTCATCGGCTCGATGGTGCCATGGATCGCCCGAAGCCGAGCCCGCGCGTGCTACGAGGCTCGTTCAGCCGATACCGGTGGGAGTGATCGCGCCGGCGCAGCGCTCGCCGGATATCGCCGGTGCGAGGCTCAGCCATGCGGCCCACACGCATGAAGACGCGTCCGACGACACGACGCGAGGCCCATCCGGGCGCTTCACCCGGTGCTGGATCAGCCCCGCCGATTCGCAGCGAGCGTCGACGAGGCAGGCCCCGCGCGGGGCACGCGCCTACCAGCGGCCGACCGCGTCCACCAGCGCGTCGACGTCGCTCGTCGTCCGGGCCAGCACGATCGCGCCGTCGGCGCCCGCCTCGTGCCAGCGCTCCCACGCGACGCGTGGCTCCCGGACCCACTCGGTCTCGGCGATGTCCGCGTCGCCGAGCCAGTCGCCCTGGAACCCGACGATCACCTGCTGATCC
>DASSMI010000041.1:0-5032 GCA_035688935.1 Candidatus Limnocylindrales bacterium
GGACGCCGAATCGTTCACGCGAGCGGTCGAGGCCGCGCGAGCTCGTCCGCCGGCCGGCCCGCCGCCGAACCAGCCGCCCGGCACGCGCCCCAACCCGCCGCGCGTCCCGCCCCGTCCGACGAAGGAAGAGCGGAACCGGCGACCACCGCGCGACTAGCTCGAGCGGCCCCGGCTCTTCCGCGGGCCGAACGTGAACGCGGACCACGCCGCGACCGCCAGGACACCGATCGCGGCGAGCCCGATGACGAGCGGCCCGGACGTCGCATCGGCGAGCGGCCCCGCGACGAGGATCGGCAACAGGCTCGACGCACTGACGATCGAGGCGAGCACGCCGAACACCCGGCCGCGGACGCCGGCTTCCATGTTCTCGAACAGCGCCGTCTGGGCCGACACGGTCGTCGTCGCGTAGGCGGCGCCCGCGATCAACGCCAGCCCGGCGACGAGCGGTACCAGCGGCAGGTCGTGCGAGGCGCCGGTCGACGCGACGCCGGCCATCGCCGTCGCGAGCACGCCGAACGTCACGAGGCCGGCCTCCGCGGCCCTGCGTCGGGACACCTCGCGCCCGAAGCGGTTCAACCCCACCACACCGGCGACCACGCCGAGCCCGAGTGGCAGGACCACGACGATCAGGTGGTTCGGGTCGACCCCGAGTGAAGCCGCCAGGTCGGGACCCAGGACCCCGATGACGCCGACGAGCGATGCGGCACCCGCCAGGTGGATCAGCGGCCGGGCGACCTCGCGGTTCCGGCGGATGGCGGCGAAGCCCTCGCGCAGCTGATCGAGCGGCTCGTGGAGCGCCCGACGCATGACGCCCGCGGTCCCGCCGCGCTCGTTGGCCCGCTCGATCGGGATCGCCGGCGCCGGCGGCAGCAGGAACGTCGCGCCGGTCGCCGCCGCGTAGAACACGACGACGAACGCGAGCACGAACGACGGACCGGCGACCGAGACGAGGAGCGGCCCGAGGAACGCGAACCCGACCGCGAAGGAGCCCTGGAGCGTCAGGTTGAAGATCCCCATCGCCGTCTCGAGCTGGGGCTTCGGGACGATCCGCGGGATCATCGACCCCTCGGCCGGCGTGAGGATCACCGTCGTCAGGCTGATCCCGAGGTTGAGCGCGAGCAGGACGGGCACGTTCGCGCCGGCGAGCGCAAGCCCGAGGGTCAGGAGCGTCCGGATCGCGTTCGGCACGATCAGCGCGCGGCGCACGTCGAGCCGATCCACGAGGACGCCGGCGATCGCCGACAGGAGGACCTGCGGCACGAGGAACGACATCACCAGCGCGCTGACCGCGGCGTTCGAACGCGTCGACGCGAAGACGAGGATCGTCAGGGCGTAGAGCGACATGTTGCCGCCGACCTGGGTGGACGCCTGGATGAACCAGAGCCGCCCGAACATCGGGTCGCCGAGCAGCGATCGCCTGGCCGCGGGCGTCACGGCCGCATTGTGCGTGGATCGAGCGGCCGGTGATGAGGGCTACGGCTTGGGTTGGCCCCCGGTGGCCGTGACGAGAACCAGCCCGCCGGGCTGGTCGGGCGGCCGCCACCGACTGAGGATCCATCTCCCGTCGGCCGACCAGCTGTTGTTCCGCGCGAACTGGAATAGCCGCTTGGGATCCGAGCCGTCCGGATTGGCGACTTGGAGGCTCAGTCGGACGACGACCTCGGGCGGAGGCCATCCATCGACAGCACGAGGAGCCGCTCCGCGAGGGCGGGACCTTCCGGTGACGTCTCGCCGGCCATCGCGAACGCCTTGGCCATCTTGAGAAGGTCGGCGAGCGGGACGTCGTCGCGGACGGCGCCGGCCGCCTTGGCGCGTTCGAGCAGCTCGGCGCCGGTCGCGTTGATCATCGAGTGGCACTGGGCGAACAGCTCGCTCGTTCGGCCTTCCTCGGTCAGGGCCGCGGCCAGGCCGCGCTTCTCGGACACGACGGTCACGAAGCCGCGGAGCCAGTCCAGGAGCGCCTGGGCCGGCGGCTCGGTCTCGGCGAGGCGGGCGCCCTCGGCGCACAGCCGCTCGACATTCGCGCGGTAGACCGCCTCCATCAGCGCGACGCGGTTGGGGAAGTGCCGGTAGAGCGTTCCGGATCCGACACCCGCGGCCCGGGCGATGTCGTCGAGCGGGGCGTTGGGGCCCTGCGTCGCGAACGCCTCGCGCGCCGTCTCCACGAGCCGCTCCACGTTGCGGCGGGCGTCGGCCCGAAGCGGGCGGGCCTCGGTCGAGGTGGGCGAAAGGTTGTCGGTCGGTGCCGTTTTCATCGAGCTCTTGATAAACGGGGACTGTCCCCGTATAGTTCCGTCATCGGAACCGGAGGGATCCCCCGGTTCGTACGCATCCTAGCACCGCGACCCAATGCCGGCCAGCGCAACCGGTGAGACGCGGACTGCATTTCGTGAAGGAGCCGTCCCAGCTCATGACTTCCGCCCCGAACCGTTCGGCGCCCGCTCGCGACAACCGCTGGCTGGCGCTCGCCGTTCTCTGCGCCGGCATGCTGATGATCGTCCTCGACGCGACGATCGTGAACGTCGCCCTGCCGGCGATCCAGCGCGACCTCGGCTTCGGCCAGTCCAGCCTTGCCTGGGTCGTCAACGCGTACCTGATCGCCTTCGGCGGCGTGCTGCTGCTGGCGGGTCGCCTCGGTGACCTCATCGGCCGCCGGCGCGTGTTCCTCGCCGGTCTCACGATCTTCACCGCCGCCTCTGCGGCGGGCGGCCTGAGCGGCAGCCAGGAGACGCTGATCATCGCCCGGTTCATCCAGGGTCTGGGCGGCGCGATGACCTCGGCCGTCATCCTCGGAATGATCGTGACGATGTTCACCGAGCCGCGCGAGCGGACCCGGGCGATCGCCCTCTACAGCTTCGTCGCCTCGGCCGGCGCCTCCACGGGCCTGCTCGCCGGGGGCGTCCTCACCGAGCTCCTCAACTGGCACTGGATCTTCTTCGTCAACCTGCCGATCGGGATCCTGACTGCGATCTTCGCGCTCCGGCTGCTCGAGAACGACCGCGGCCCCGGCCTCGGCGAGGGGGCCGACGTGCCCGGTGCGGCGCTCGTCACGGGCGCCCTCATGCTCGGCGTCCTCGCGATCATCCGGACGAGCGACGTCGGCTGGACATCGTTCGAGACGATCGCCGGCTTCGCGGGGACCGCGGTCCTGCTCGTCGCGTTCATCATCCGCGAGGCGCGGACGGCCCAGCCGCTGCTGCCGCTTCGGATCTTCCGGTCCCGAGCGGTCGCTGGGGCGAACCTCGTGATGCTCCTGCTCGTCGCCGGCTTCTTCGGGACGTTCTTCGTCGGGAGCCTGTACCTCGAGGGCGTCCTCCACTTCGACGCGCTGGCGATCGGCCTCGGGTTCCTGCCGGTCAGCCTGAGCGTGGGCGCGATGTCGTTCTTCGTCTCCGTGCCGATCATCACGCGCTTCGGTCCGCGGGCCGTGCTCCGGGGCAGCCTCCTCGTCGTGCTCGTCGGTCTCCTGTGGTTCGCCCGGCTCCCGGCCGAGGCCACGTACTGGATCGACGTTGCCCCGGCGCTCGCGCTGATCGGGATCGGGTCGGGGCTGGCGTTCCCGGCGCTCGTCGGGCTGGCGATGTCCGGCGCCACGAGTTCCGACGCGGGTCTCGCGTCGGGTCTCGTGAACACGACCCGCCAGGTCGGCGGCGCAATCGGCCTCGCGGTCCTCGCATCGGCTGCCACGTCGCGGTCGGTCAGCCTGGCGACCGGCGGTGCGTCGCAGGCGGCAGCGCTCACCGGAGCCTCGCAGCTCGCCATGGTTCTGGCGGCGGGGTTCGTGCTCCTGGCGACCGTCGTAGCGATGACCGTGCTTCGCACGCCGGCCGCGGAACCGGCCCGGGCGACCGAGATCGAGGCGGAGCCTGCGATTGGAGCGCTACCCGACGCCGCCTAGCCCGGGGCAGATCAAAGTGAACGACGTCGCTTCAGCGGCGTCGTTCCGGGTCCGGCGCCGCCAGAGGTCGGCCGGGCCATGCGCCGCCCTGACGGGACCGGGCACGGACCGGTCGCCGATGGTCCGTTTGGGCGATGTTTGATTGACCTCCACTCGCGAGAATGGGACCGCAAGCGTGCCAGCGAGGGGGAATCGATGAGCCAGTCCTGTCTTCGGTGCGGCGCCGATCGCGTCGGCGCCGATGACTTTTGCTCCACGTGCGGGTTCCAGTTCGCGGCGATCGAGCCGATGGCGCCGACGAGCCCTTCGATTCGAGGACGAATCAGCGGGCGGCGGACGGTTGCCGTCGCAGCGGCCGTGATCTTCGGGGCGGCGCTCCTCGGGAACCTTGGCCGGTCCACCGCTCTTACCCCGGACGGCGTCCCTTCGACATCGCGGCCGTCGGTTCCGGTGGCCGCGGGCGCGGCGAGCGAGGCCGCGACACCGTGGGCAACCATCAAGCCGGCCCTCGCTCCTACCGGGCCCGTCCAGAAGGCCAAGGTCGTCCGGATCGTCGACGGCGACACGATCGTCGTCGCGCTCGGCGGCAAGAACGTCAAGGTCCGGTACATCGGGATGGACACCCCCGAGGTGGTCGACCCGAACAGCCCGATCGAGCCGCTGGGGCCGCAGGCCGCCGCCGCCAACAAGAAGCTCGTGGCCGGGAAGACCGTGTTCCTCGAGAAGGATGTGTCCGAAACCGACCGGTACGGCCGGCTGCTCCGATATGTCTGGCTTCAGAACGGGTCGAGTTGGACGCTCGTGAATCTCGAGCTCGTGCGGCTCGGTCTCGCCCAGGCGCTGAGCTATCCGCCGGACGTGAAGTACGACGACGTGCTCGCCGCGGCCGAGGGGACCGCTCGGACGTCACTCGTTGGGCTGTGGGGACCAGCCGCGTCCGCAACGCCGGATCCCACGCCGAAGCCAACGCCGCGACCGACTCCGAAGCCAACGAAGAAGCCATCGAATTGCCATCCGTCGTACAGCCCGTGCCTCCCAATCGTGGCCGACCTCGATTGTCCCGATGTGCGGGCGATGGGGCTCGCACCGGTGAGGGTGATCGGGCCAGACGACTACCGGCTCGACCGCGATCAC
>DASSMI010000042.1:0-11657 GCA_035688935.1 Candidatus Limnocylindrales bacterium
CCTCGTCCGGGACTACCTCAACGGCGCGCTGATCCTCATCGAGAACCAGTACAGCAAGGGCGACGTCGTCTCGATCGCCGGCGTCAGCGGCACGGTCGAGGACTTCAGCCTCCGGCGGACGACGCTGCGGGACCTCGACGGGATCGTCCACACGGTCCCGAACGGCGAGGTGAAGGTCGCGTCGAACCGGACACGGACGTGGGCCCGGATCAACCAGAACGTCACCGTCGCGTTCGGCACGGACATCGACAAGGCGATCTCCGTCGTGGAGGAGCTGGGCCGGTCGATGGCCGCCGACCCGATCTGGCGACGCCGGATCCTGGAGCCGCCGCGGGTCGAACGGGTCGAGTCGATCGAGGAGCGCGGGATCACCCTGAAGATCCTGGGCACGGTCCGTGCCTCCGAGCAATGGGCCGCCGGCGGCGAGTTCCGGAAGCTCCTCCTCGAGGCCTTCGCCCGGAACGGGATCCTCCTGCCGCGGCCGCCGCAGGTGGTCGTCGCGCACGCCGATGGGACGGACGGCGTCGCCGTGGGCCCGGCACCCAGCCAGGACGACCTCGCCGACGAGTAGCCGGTCACCGCAGCGACATTCCAAGAAGGTTTGTTCCTCGCGATCGGCCGGCGGGATGCCGGCGCGCGTGCGTCGCCCCGGCGCCACGACGCTCGGCTTGTCGCCGCCCGATGTCTCCTTGGCATCTCGCCGCCTCGCGACGCCGGGTGTCGTGTCGGATAAGCCTTCTCGGAATTCGCCGACTGCCGGAAGCGGGCGTGTCGGCGGCTCCTCAGCGCGCGGCTTACAGCCGCGAGCGCCCCGACGCGTCGGCGCGACCGGCGCGTTTCCGCGGCGCGGGGCGGACGTGCGGATGTCCAAGCCGCTGGGGCGCACTGAGCGCGGTGGCAGGGACGCCCCGCGTAGAATGGCCGGAACGACCCGCGACTCTCGCCCCGACGTCCATCAGCCCACCTGGAGTCCCCCGTGAGCGTCGACCAGCGACCCGAGATCGAGAACCTCCTCGCCGAGGGCCGGACCTTTCCGCCCGACCCGGCCTTCGCGGCCCAGGCGAACGCCCAGCCGAGCCTCTATGACGAAGCCGAGCGCGACCCGGAGGCCTTTTGGGCGAAGATCGCCCGCGAGACGATCACGTGGAACGAGCCGTTCACGACGACGCTCGAATGGGACCTGCCCTTCGCCAAGTGGTTCGTCGGCGGCAAGCTGAACATCAGCGAGAACTGCGTCGATCGCCACGTCGCGAACGGAAACGGCGACAAGGTCGCCTACCACTGGATCGGTGAGCCCGGCGAGAAGCGGACGCTCACGTACGCCGACCTCCACCGCGAGGTCCAGAAGGCGGCGAACGCCCTGCTCGAGCTCGGCATCCGGACGGGTGATCGCGTCGCGATCTACATGCCGATGATCCCCGAGCTCCCGATCGCGATGCTCGCCTGCGCCCGGATCGGGGCGCCCCACACCGTCGTCTTCGCCGGCTTCTCCGCCGAGGCGCTGAGCGGCCGGATCAACGACGCCGAGGCGAAGCTCGTCATCACCGCGGACGGCAGCTACCGACGCGGCAAGGCGATGCCGCTGAAGGCCGCCGTGGACGAGGCCGTCGCCTCGAGCCCCACGATCGAGCACGTCCTGATGGTCCGCCGGCTCGGTGACGCCGCCCCGGACACGACCGTCGTCGAGGGTCGGGACGTCTGGTGGCACGACCTGGTCGAGCGCCAGGCGGCCGACTGCCCGCCCGTGCCGCTCGACAGCGAGCACATGCTCTACCTGCTCTACACGTCGGGGACGACCGCGAAGCCCAAGGGGATCATCCATACGACGGCCGGCTACCTGGTCGGCACGTCGTACAGCCACATGCAGATCTTCGACATCAAACCCGACGACGTGTACTGGTGTGCCGCCGACGTCGGCTGGGTGACCGGCCACAGCTACATCGTGTACGGGCCACTCGCGAACGGAACGACCGGCCTGCTGTACGAGGGATCGCCCGACACGCCGGCCTGGGACCGCTGGTGGTCGATCATCGAGGAGTACAAGGTCACCGTCCTGTACTGCGCCCCGACCGCGATCCGGGCGTTCATGAAGCAGGGCGCCGAGCACCCGGCCCGCCACGACCTGTCGTCCCTCCGGGTCCTCGGCTCGGTCGGCGAGCCGATCAACCCCGAGGCGTGGCTCTGGTACCGCGAGCACATCGGCGGCGGCAAGGCGCCGATCGTGGACACGTGGTGGCAGACCGAGACGGGCCAGATCCTCATCACGCCGCTCCCGGGCGTCACGACCACGAAGCCCGGCAGCGCGACGTTCCCGTTCCCCGGGATCGACGCCGACGTCGTCGACGGCGACGGCAACTCGGTCCCGCTCGGCAGCGGCGGCTACCTCGTCCTGAAGCGGCCGTGGCCGGCGATGCTCCGCGGGATCTACGGTGATCCGGAGCGGTACCGGCAGACTTATTGGAGCCGCTTCCCCGGGATGTACTTCGCCGGCGACGGCGCCAAGCGCGACGAGGACGGCTACTACTGGCTCCTGGGGCGGGTCGACGACGTGATGAACGTGTCGGGGCACCGGCTCTCGACGACCGAGATCGAGAGCGCTCTCGTCTCCCACCCGGCAGTCGCGGAGGCGGCGGTCGTCGGCGGGCCCGATCCGGTGACCGGCGAGGCGATCAACGCGTTCGTCATCCTGCGGGTCGGCAACGACCCCACGATGGAGCTCGGCGAGGAGCTCCGCAAGCACGTCGCCACGAAGATCAGCCCGATTGCGAAGCCGAAGTCGCTGATGTTCACGCCGGACCTGCCCAAGACGCGGAGCGGCAAGATCATGCGGCGGCTCCTCCGCGACATCGCCCAGGGTCGCCAGCTCGGGGACACGACGACGCTCGCCGACGCGGCCGTCGTCGAGACCATCCGCGAGAACAGCTTCAAGTCCGAGGACTGAGCGAGGCCAGAGGGACGCGTGCCACTGAACTTCCTCCGTCGCAAGAAGCCCGAAGCACCGAAGTCGACGGCGTCCCCTGCGCCGGCCGCGACGCGTCCCTCGCGGACCGGAGTCGCCTTCCACGGGATCACCGAGGAGTGGCGGCTGGTCGGCCGGATGGACGTCGAAGGCCGGCTCTCCGACGCCCTGAACAAGCGCGAATCGATCGCGATCCACGACGTCCGATGGGCGCCGATCGACGGTTCGGCGCCGCTCGTCGACGCGCCGGGCCTGAAGAGCGTCGATCCGTACGACCTGATCCTCGTGCTCGCCGGCGAGGGCTCGATGCCGGAGCTGACCGATACGGAGCGCGCGGCCCACCGCGTCCACAAGGTCAGCTACGACGTCGCTCTCGAGGCGCCGCCGTTCCGGGTCGTCGGCACGGTGTTCCTCCATCCCGGCTCCGAGCCGGACCGCCTCCTCGACCGATCGACGGAGATGTTCGTGCCCGTCATCGACGCGGTCGCGATGTACGGCGAGGATCGCGTGGGCGATCCGGACGTCGAGACGGTGCTCGTCAACCGGTTCTACCTCCGCGGGGTCGAGCAGGTCGACAAGCGAACCGGCCTGAAGGCCCAGAAGCTCCCGGGCCGGCCGCTGGGCGGCACCACCTGGCAGGATCGAAGCTGACCCTCCGCGCGGTCGTCTTCGATGTCGGCGAGACGATCGTCGACGAGACGCGGGCGTGGTCGGCGTGGGCCGATTGGCTCGGCATCCCGCGGTTGACCTTCCTCGCGGTGTGTGGCGCGGTGATCGCCGGTGGCGAGCGCGACCACCGCGAGCCGCTCCGGATCTTCCGGCCCGGCATCGATGTCCGCGAGGAGCGCAGGAAGCAGCGCGAGGCCGGCTTCGAGGAGGACGTGATCCCCGACGACCTCTATCCCGACGCCGTGCCGTGCCTCCGGACGCTCCACGCGGCCGGCTATCGGGTGGGTCTCGCGGGGAACCAGCCCGCTCACGCCGAGGACGTCATCCGCGGGCTCGGGCTCCCGCTCGATTTCGTCGCCTCGTCGGCGTCGTGGGGGATCGAGAAGCCGGACCCGCGCTTCTTCGCCAAGATCATCGAGGTGCTCGATCTGCCGCCGGCCGAGATCGCCTATGTCGGCGACCGACTGGACAACGACGTCCGACCCGCGGCCGCGGCCGGGATGCAGGCGATCTTCCTGCGGCGCGGGCCGTGGGGCTGGATCCAGCAGCCGAAGGGCGAGCCGCCCGAGGCGGTGCTGACCGTGGAGTCGCTGGCCGAGCTGCCGGACGCGATCGCGAGGCGCTGGCCTCGCGTCTGACCGGCGCGGGCGAGCTAGGCTCGAGCCGGCTCCTTGGACCGCCCGAACGGCAGCCGGAACCCGCCCGCCTTGCCGGCGGCCGGCGTGGCCCCGACGACCGAGTGGTACGCGTACGTCCGGACGAGTCGCTCGGCGAGGGCGTCGAAGTCGGACGTGATCCGCTCCCGCGGGTACATGTCGATGACGGTCCGGCCGGCATTCGCCGCACGGACGAACAGCAGGCCCCCCGACCGGACGAGCGCGAGGGCCGGCATCCCGACCGTCTTCTCCATGTCGGCGACCGACACGCCGCTGTTGGCCCGGTTGATGACGAGCGCCAGCTTGTCCTGGACGCCCAGCTCGATCGCGACGTCGCGGAGCTGGACGGCAGCACGCAGTGCGGGCACGTCCGGGGTGACGGGGACGAGGATCCTGTCGGCCTTGTCGAAGACGGCCTTGTTCAGGCCGCTGTACGACGGGTGGAGGTCGACGACGATGAAGTCGTAGACCGGCCGCGCCGCGGTGATCGCATCGGCGACCCGGTTCGGCTCGAGGATGTCGGTGTTCAGCGGCGACGACGTCAGGGACACGACCGCGAGACCGGACGGGTGTGCGGTCGCCATCTCGGGCAGCGTCTCGAAGTCGCCGCCGTCGGCGTGATCGCGCCAGCTGTCGTAGACGGTCCGGATCTGCTCGAGCCCGAGCGAGGTCGAGACGTGGCCGGTGACCGTGTCGGCGTCGATCAGGAGGACCTTCTGCGCCTGGTGGAGCTGGAGCGCGGACGCGAGGTTCGTCGCGACGGTCGTCTTGCCCACGCCGCCTTTCGGGTTGAAGACCGCGAGGACCGTGGCGCGACGCGACCAGTCGCCGACGTCGACCGAGCCGCTCTGGATGATCGGCCCGGACCCGTCGTCCACCGTGACCGACCGGATGCACATCGCCTCGACCCGCCAGCGGATCGAATCGGCGGTGTACGGCCGGGTGAAGAACTCGTCGTCCCTCGCGTTGTTGAACAGCGTCCCGATCGCCTTGGGCGACATGACCATGAGGGCGGGGATCGAGCGCGAGCCCTCGTTCAGGAGTCCGTAGTACTCGAGCGAAGTGTCGAGGTCGTTCTCGCCGTCGAGGATCGCCACGGCGATGTCTCGACGGACCGACAGGAGCGCCTCGAGCTCAGCCGGCGCGCCGATCGCGATCGCCTCGAAGCCGGCTGAGCGGAGCTCGTCGAGGACGGGCTGGCGCTCGGTCGAGGGAAGGGCGATGACGATCGCGGGTCGAGCCACGGGAGGCCGCCTCTGCTGCGCTGGTGCCGATGTGAGCGGGTTGCCCTCGGATCCCCGGGAGCTAGCCGTCCGACTCCGGGTCGTGGGCCGTGACGTGGACGACGCCGTCGGACGCGCTCGTCACGCGGGCCTGGAAGCTGGGCAGCGACGGGATGACGTCGCGGAGCACGACCTCCGGTCCGTGGGCCACCGCGAAGACGAACTCCCCGTCGGGGCCGGACGACACGCCGACCGAGTTGACGCCGGCGACGCGGCCCAGATGGCGCTTGAAGCTGGCGATGCTCGCCACGCTGACGAGGCCGACGACGATGACCTGGGTCGACGTCGCGCCCTCGGCGTTGCCCTTGCCCTTCGCGGAACCGAGTCCCGCCAGCCGAGCGGCAAGCGCGTCCTCACCGACCTCCGGCACCTCCTCGTCGGAGGAACCGGCGGCGGCGAACGCCTCGGCCTCGGCGGCATCGAGGTCGCCGGTCAGCCCCAGGGCCGCGAAGCGCGGATCCGATTCGCCCTCTTCGTCGTGGTTGCCGATGATCTCGATCGCAACGTCGGCGACGGCCTCGGCGCGGGCGGCCGCGTCGGCGGCAACCTCGGCGCTCGCGGCGGCTTCGGCGGCGGCCTGGATCGCGGCGAACGCGGCCTCGCGGTCGACCTCGCCGTCGAATTCGCCCTCGCCCTCGAAGCCTTCGATCGAGCCGAAGGCGGGGGTGCCGTTCTCGCCGATCGTCGATGCGGCGGCCTGGGTCGGGTGCTCGTCAGAGTCGACCGTCTCGGCCTCCCCGGTCGTGACCTCGTCGGTCGCGACGCCTTCCGTCTCGACGGCCCCGTCGACGGCATCCTCGACCGTGGCGGCGGGATCCTCGCTGACCGTCTCGGCGACGGCCTCGGGCGCATCGTCCGTCTCAGCGACAGGTTCGGCCTCGACCTCGGTCGCGGGGTCCGACTCGGCCACGGCCACGGCCTCGGGCTCGTCGGCGACGATCGTCGTGACGATCCCTTCGAACGACGGCGGCTCGGGCAGGTTCTCGGCCATCGTCGCGAACCGAGTCGGGTCTTCCTCGCCGAGGAGCCGCTCGAAGAACGCGGCCATCTCCTCCTCGAAGTCGGTGACCGTCTTCTGGACCGCCTCGATCTCGCGCTCGATGACCGCGGCGGATTCCTCGATCTCGGTCTCCAGCCGCGCCTTGCGCGCCGTGATCTTCGTCTCGGTCTCTTCGCGGATCCGAGCGATCTCGGTCTTGGACCATTCGCGGACCGCCGCGACGTCGTCGTCGGCCTTGCGGCGGAGCGCCGTGGCCTCGGTCGAGGACCGGCCGTGGATCGCCTCGATGTGGGTCTTCGCCTCGGCCTGGAGCTGGCTGACCGAACGGGCGCGCGCCTCTTCGGCGGCAGCCTGCATCGCCTTCGTCAGGTCGGCGAGGAACTTGCTCGGCTTCTTCGCCGGGGTCTTCGCACCGGAGCTGCCCGGACCCGACGGATCGGTCCCGCCGGCCGTCGCGCTCGGCGCTCCGGTCCACGGATCGACGGCGCCAGCCTCCGTCGACGCGACCTGGTTGGAGGCCGGTGCCGCGTCGTCAGTGGGCCAGCCAGTCGTGCCGGCCGGCTGCTCGGCGGTCTCGGGGGCGCTCCCGACCGCCTCGGCCGTCTCGGCCGGCTGTCGGTCGGAGCTCCACGGGAGCCGGAATCCGGCTCGGGCGTCGGTCTGAGCCATGCGTCGTGTGCCTCTCCAGGTGGCGCGGTTGGGGAACTCGGGGCGTGGCCGCATTGTGGTGGCGGTGGGTGGGTGTGATGGAGTCCGCTAGAGGTACTGGCGGAGCGAGCCGGTGGTACCGCCGGGGTCCGGGACGCTCGGCTCGGTGCGTGATCGCAACGCCGCGGACCGGCTCGTCCGGCGGCCCGATCGGCGTCTCGGGGTACGATCGCCCGATGGAGGCGATCGCCCGGCTCGAACCGCCCGCCCCGGCCGTGACCGACACGCTCGGCCGGCCGCTCCACGACCTCCGGATCTCGGTCACCGACCGGTGCAACTTCCGCTGCACCTACTGCATGCCGAAGGAGATCTTCGGTCCGGATTTCGCCTTCCTGCCGCGGGCCGAGGTCCTGACGTTCGAGGAGATCGAGCGGGTCGCGCGCGTCTTCGTCGGGCTCGGGGTCGAGAAGCTCCGGTTGACCGGTGGCGAGCCGCTCGTCCGGCGTGATCTCCAGATCCTCGTGGGGATGCTGGCCGCGCTGCGACGGCCCGATGGCGGCGCCCTCGATCTGACCCTCACGACGAATGGGTCGGCGTTGCGCAAGCTGGCGCCGGCGCTGGCCCAGGCGGGCCTGGGGCGCGTGACGGTCTCGCTGGATTCGCTCGACGACACCGTGTTCTCGGCGATGAACGGGGTCGACTACCCGGTGGCGAAGGTCCTCGACGGGATCGCGGCCGCCCAGGAGGCCGGCCTCGGGCCGGTCAAGATCAACATGGTCGTCCGGCGCGAGATCAACGAGGATTCCGTCCTGCCGATGGCGCGCTGGGCGCGGTCCGCCGGGGTCACGTTGCGGTTCATCGAGTTCATGGACGTCGGCCACACGAACGGTTGGCGGATGGACGAGGTCGTCCCGGCCGATGAGCTCGTCGCCCTCGTGGACGCCGAGATGCCGCTCGTCGCGGAGCCGCCGCGGTACCGCGGTGAGGTCGCCACGCGCTACCGGTACGCCGACGGGCGCGGAGAGGTCGGGCTGATCGCGTCGGTCACGCGGCCCTTCTGCGGGGATTGCACACGGGCCCGGCTGTCCGCGGAAGGCCGCCTGTACACGTGCCTGTTCACCGGGGAGGGGCACGACCTCCGGGCGATCCTCCGTGACCCCGGGGCGGACGACGACGCGCTGCGGGATGCGATCGCGGCGGTGTGGCGCGCCCGCGACGACCGCTACTCCGAGGAGCGGACCGAGGCGACGTCATCGAGCCGGCCGCGGCTCGAGATGTTCGCGATGGGCGGGTAGTACGGCTGATCGCCGGAGCGATCGACGGGCTTGCCGAAACGCAAGTCTCAGGAGCATTACGCGAGACCGCGACCCGACGGAGGCAGTCAACGGCTGGCGGTTAGCGGCCCAAGGCTAATCCTCTACGGTTTGAGCGCCCGATCGGGCTTGGCACCTTGGCGGACCCGACGTAGTGCCATCCGCAGTTGCGTTACGGCAATTCCGGTTCGGCCCGTCCGACATGACGGCACGAAGAACCAGCCATGAAGACCCTTGCTCAGCTCAGGGCGCCGTCCTCGCGCCAGACCTCGTAGGTCAGCCCGCCCTGGCGGTGCTTGTGGAGGGCCGATTCGAGGTGGAGCTCGAACACGACGCCGCTGGCCGGGTCGTCACCGACCGCTCGGGCGACCTGCTCGGAGACGGCCTCGTCCTTGACGGCCACGGCGCGACCGGTGAACGCGACCTCCTCGTCGTCGAAGCTGTCCTCCCCGAACGGCAGCGGCCAGCTGTGGAGGGCGAACCGCGGGTCGCGCTCGAGGTCGCGTGACTTCGGCGACCGCCGCAGGACGAACGCGTAGAGATGGCCGTCGAGGACGGCCGGCGAGATCGGGTGGACGCGTGGACCGCCGTCGGCCCGGATCGTCGCGAGATACCCGAGACCGGCCGGTCCGGGTGCGTCGGGCTGCTCGATGAGGAACAGGTCGCGGGCGCGCGCCATCAGCTCGGGCCTCGCCGCCGCGAGCTCGGACCAGGTCGCCATCGGTGCCACCTCCTCGGTCGCGACCACAGGGTTGCGGGATCGCAACCTCGCAGTCGACCTTGTCCACGCGTCGTCCACAGCGGTGCAGAACTCGTGGATACTCTGCCGCATCGACGCCCGCAGTTCGTGGACAACTCCGTTGACCCCTCGGAGCGCTCACCCGTATCGTCGTTCTTGCCCGAAGGGGCCGTCAGGAACCGGAGAAACCGAGATCACATCAAGGGCCTCCGCTCCACGCCGGCCACTTCGGGCGCTTCGTTGTCCGGACCCGGCGGCTTCGGCCGTCCCCGTCCGTTCGACGACCGCCCGACGGACTGCGACCGGCATCCCGGTGTCGGTACGTCCGTCGGGCTCTCTCCGAAGCGGGCCTCGGCCGTCTTCCCCCTGGACGCGCTCCCGGAGGCCCGCACGCCCGTGACGACCCCCGTCGACTCGCCGACGCTCGCCGAGGCCGCGTTCGATCGCGCGCGGCCGATCCCGCCGGCCGATCAGCCGGCTCGACTCGCCGCGCTCGCGGCGGCGGTGCGGGCACGCACGGGGCTCGTGCCGCGGGTCGGGATCGTGCTGGGCTCGGGGCTCGGCGGGCTCGCCGATGAGCTCGCGGACGCGACCGCGATTCCGTTCGCGGAGCTTCCCGGCTGGCCCGCGGCGACCGCGCCGGGCCACGTGGGCCGGCTGCTGCTCGGCCGCCTCGGCGGGACGCCCGTGGTCATGCTCCAGGGGCGGTTCCACCTGTACGAGGGCAACGATCCCGGACTCGTCGTCCAGCCGGTCCTGCTCTTCCGGCGTCTCGGCGCCGAGATCGTCGTGCTGACGAACGCGGCGGGCGGCGTCGACCCCGCATACGGCCCGGGCACGCTGATGGTGATCCGCGATCACCTGAACCTGACGGGCCGGACGCCGCTCCTCGGACCGAACGCCGACGACATCGGCCCGCGGTTCCAGGACCTGACCGATGCGTGGAGCCCCCGCCTCCGGGCGGCGCTCCGAGCCGCCGGCGAGGCCGAGGGCGTCCCGCTCGCGGAGGGCGTCTACGCGGGGTTGCTCGGGCCCCAGTACGAGACCCCGTCCGAGGTCCGGATGCTCCGTGGCCTGGGCGCGGACGCCGTCGGGATGTCGACCGTCCTCGAGTGCATCGCCGCCCGCTGGGCGGGCCTCGAGGTGTGCGGCGTGTCGCTCGTGACCAACCCCGGTGCGGGGTACAGCGGCGAGCCGCTCAGCCACGAGGAAGTCCTGGCGGCCGCTGCGGAGGCAGGCCCTCGGCTCGCGCGCGTGCTCCGGCGGTTCGTCGCGGACCTCGGCTAGGAGCCCAGGCGGTCCTTCAGGGTCGCGATCACCGAGTCGAGCGCGTCGCGGATCGCGCGCTCGGTGCTGGGATCCCTCGCGATCTCGGTTGCGTCCGTCAGCACGGCGTGGGCTTGCGGATCCTGGCTCGGGATGCAGTCGAATGTCTCGTCCGGCGCGAGCTCGCGCTTGATCCGGGCGACCCGGGCCGCCGGTGACTTCACGTCCTTCTCGAAGCGGAGCGTCCGGAAGCAGACGTCGTCCTTCGCCCGCCGATCAAGCAGGCGTTGCCAGTGGCCGTCATCCATCCCGACCGACTCCGCCTGCCCCGGGATCCGGCCGAGGACGCTCCACGCGTAGGGCATCGCCGGCTGGCTGGCGACGGCGACTCCGACGACGGGATCGATCGCCGTCGCGAGCGCGAACCCGCCCGAGAAGCACATCCCGATGACGCCGATCTTGCCGCCGCCCGCGTTCGCGGATTCGCGGCGGGCGAGCTCGATCAGCCACGTCGTGATCGGGCTGGTCCGGCGCTGCGCGAGGGCGGTGAACTGCCACGACAGGCACGTCTGGAGGATCCGCACACCCGCCTCGGCGAGGTGGAATGCCCCGGCGACCTTGCTGGTCGGCTTCCGGCGGACGCCGCCGAGCATCAGCGGCATGACGATCCGGAAGCCTTGCGCCCGGACGTGGTCGGCGAGGAGGATCGTCCGCCAGCTGAGCGTCGGGATCTCGTGGAGGAGCAGGACCACCGGACCACGGTCGCCGCCACGGAGGACGTCGTGGCGGATGCCGCCGTACTCGAACGGGCTCCGGGTGTAGGCGCCCCAGGCGGGCTTGGGGATCTCAGCCATCGTGCGGAAGGTAGAGGCCCTGCGTCGAGTCGCCGTCGCGTGACCCGGCGACGCTTGAGTCCTACAGACTCATTCAGGCACTGCAGCGAGCGTGAGACGCCGCTTCACATGACACGAACCGGGCAGTCTCACGCTTGCTGTCCCGCCCGATTGAGTCCATCAGACTCGACGCCCCATGCCTGGACGGACGTCCCCGACCTACCCCGGTTCGGGCTCCGAAGACCGAGGAAACACCGCCGGGCGGTGGTCTTGCCGGAAGCCGCCCCCGTC
>DASSMI010000043.1:0-3932 GCA_035688935.1 Candidatus Limnocylindrales bacterium
ACGGGGCGTCCGGGTCGTCGATCGGGACCACCCGCCGGACGGCGAGCCGGTCGATCCGCGACCCGACGATCGCCAGCACCGCCGGCAGGAGCGTCAGCGCCGCGGTCGCGGCGAGGAGGACGACGATCGCGCCGGCGATCCCGACGGAGCGGAGGATCATGAACTCGAACAGGACGAGTCCGGCGAGCCCGAGGAGGACGGTCAGCCCCGAGAAGAACACCGCCCGTCCGGCCGTCGCGACCGTCGCCTCGACGGCGCGCGCAACCCGATCCGGCGGGGGGTCGGCGGCGCGCGCCGCCATCTCCTCGCGGAATCGGCTCGTCATGAGCAGCGAGTAGTCGACCCCGAGCCCGAGCCCGAGGAGGGTGGCGAGGTTCAGGACGAAGATGCTCATCGGGGTGAGGCCGGCAACGACCGCGATCGCGGCGAGGGCGACGACCACCGCCGAACCGCCCACGACGAGCGGGACCGCGGCGGCGACGACGGACCCGAAGACGAGCAGCAGCGCGAGAGCGGCGAGCGGCAAGGACACGATCTCGCTCCGCCGCAGATCGGACTCGGTCACCGCCTGGACGTCACCGTAGAACGCGGGTCCGCCCGCCAGCTCCACGTCCATCTCGGGCGGGGTCACGAGCCGGTCGCGGATCCCGGGCAGCGCCTCAGGCGAGTCGTCGGGCGGGATCGACAGGAACACGATGTCGTACGCGGTGTGCCCGTCGGCCGAAACCTGGCGCGGGCTCAGGACGTGCGACAGCACCCGGACCACGCCCGGCGCCGTCGGCACGCCCGCGATGGCCCGTGCAGCCGGCGTTTCAAAGGCAGGCGTTCCGGCGACGGCGGTGTCGCTGTGGAGCACGACGACGACGGCGGACGGCGGCGTGCCGAGCTCGGTCTGGAGCAGAGCTTTCGCGCGGGCCGACTCGAGATCGTCGAGGATGAACCCGCCCGCCCGGAGCGCACCGACGACGCCCGGCGCGACCGGGATCGCCAGCGCGAGGACGGCGGCCCACGCCGCGACGATCGCCCACCGGCGCCGGACCGCGAACCGCCCCAGCCGGGCGAACGCGCCGTCGTGGACGACGCCTCCCGCCGCGTCGGGATCGCGTGGAGCGTCGCGCCCCGGTTCCGGGCGCGAGGGACCGCCGGTACGTCTGTTGGGGAAGGTCGACATGCCGAGCCCATGCTATCGATCGCGCTCGACGGAAGCGGAGAGCGCGGACGGGTCCGAGGCGTGGTCGCTCTGCTAGCATCAGCGGGCACGTTCGCCTGCCACTGCGAGGGCCCCGGTGCAGCTCTTCACGATCTTCTTCTCGCGCCCGGTCGAGTTCGGGATCGCGACGGCGATCACGGTCGCCATGCTCCTGATCATCCTGCGGTCCGCGATGACCGCGGAGGGGCCGTCGCGCCTGGGTCGCGTGATGACGCGGCCCACCTCGAAGTTCGTCTTCGGCTTCCTGTTCCTCGCCTGGGCGGTCGTGTTCGGGATCGGCCTCCAGCTCGTCCCACACGAGGGCGCCAACTCGCCATACGGCGGCATCGGCCTGATCGCGCTCTTCACCGGGTTCTTCATCATGATGGGCGTGCTCTGGTCGGTGATCGGCGAGTAGGCGAGCCCTTCCTGCGAGCCGCCGCGAGCGCCCGCTAGCGCCGATCGCCCGCCACGCGGGCAGCCCTCCGCTCGTCTCGTGCCCGTGCGTTCGCGTCGTTCGCTCGCGCTCGTCGCCGTCGTCCTGACCGCCTGCATGGCCCGGCCCGAGCTGTCGCCGCCACCCGTCGCGCCGGCCGCGGTCCCGTCGCTCGCTCCGACGGTCATTCCCGGCGCCAGCCTGGGGCCCGGCCCGATCGACGTCATCCCGGCATCGCCGACCCCGCCATCCACGCCCGAGCCGTCGATCCCCGACGACCTCAGGCTCACCAGCACGGCCGAGGCGAACGGCGTCCAGGTCACCCTTCGGCTCGCCCGCAACCCGATGCCCGCGGGCGAGCGGACCTCCCTCACCCTCACGATTACGAACACGGGCGATGACCCGCTCCAGTACTACCCGTGCGGGGAGGTGATGCCCGTGTCGGCGTCGCTCACGGACCCGTTCCGCTCCGGGCTGCTCCTCACCGGTCCGGCCGTCGAGTGGAAGCGGTTCCTCCTAGGGCAGTTCGACTCGGAGGCACCAGGCGCGCCCACGATCCTCTTCCTAGCGGACGGCCAGGACGGGAGCTCGAGCGGGTGCGGCGACGTGCTGATCGTCACGTCGCTCGCGCCGGGCAAGACGGTTCGCCAGAACGTGAGCTGGGACGGCCAGCGGTTCCGCGGCCTCGGGCCGCCGCGAACCTCGCCGATCGACCTCGTCGGGACGTTCAGGTTCGATCGAGGCGACGTCCTCGGGGAGAACCCGCCCGAGGACCGCCAGGTGGTCGAGGTCCATCTCGACGCGTGGATCGATGGACCCGGTCCGCCGGTCCTCGATCCGGCCGAGGCCGTCGACATCGCGCTGACCGACGCGCGGCTGACGGATGTCCTCGCGCGCCGGGAACTCCGGAACGGGAACGAGGGCCTGGTCCGGTACGTCGCCGCGATCCACCGCTATCGGGTGGGGATCGTCGAGTCTGGATCGCTTCCGGTTGCGCAGGTCCACATGCTCGAGATCGACGCGGAGACGGGCGCGATCGTCGACTGGATCGAGCGGGATTGGGACTACTCGGTCGACGGGTACCCGTAGACGCGCCCTCTCGGGCCAGGACCTCCGGCCGGCTGGACCGCGCCGATCGGCGGGCGCTATGATCCGGCGACTTCCAGTCTGCATAGAGTTTATGCGTCCGGTGGCACGATCACCGGCAGGACGCGCACCAGGAGGCCGCTCGAGTTGGACGCCCACGAGATCAAGGCGGCGGTCGCCCAGGAGGACGCCCAGAAGGCCATGACCGAGGCGCCGTTCGTCAACCGGCGCGACCCCGCGCGGGCGCTCGGGCCCGATGGCCGCCCGGCGGTCAGTCGGCGCGCGCCGATCTACGAGGACGTTCCCGACGAGAAGTGGAACGACTGGCGCTGGCAGCTGAGCCACCGCGTCAACGACCTCGAGGAGATCGAGCAGATCCTCAACCTGACCGACGACGAGCGCGAGGGGCTCTCGGCCAAGGACAAGTTCCGCGTCGACATCACCCCGTACTTCATCTCCCTGATCGATCCCGACGACCCGAACGACCCGATCCGTCGCCAGGTGATCCCGCTCGGCCGGGAGCAGCAGGCCTTCACCGCGATGATGGAAGACTCGCTCGCCGAGGACCGCCACTCCCCGGTGCCCGGCCTCGTGCATCGCTACCCCGATCGGGTGCTGATGCTCGTCACGACCCAGTGCGCGTCGTACTGCCGGTACTGCACGCGGTCGCGGATCGTGGGCGACCCGACCCAGAACTTCAACTCGCGTGACCACGAGGCACAGCTCGAGTACCTCCGCCGGACGCCCCAGGTCCGCGACGTGCTGATCTCGGGCGGCGACGGCCTGACGCTCGCCCCGAAGCTCTTCGAGAAGATCCTCCGCGGGATCCGTGAGATCCCCCACATCGAGATCATCCGGATCGGATCGCGGGTGCCGGTCTTCCTGCCGCAGCGGATCGACGACGAGCTGTGCGCGATGCTCGAGCAGTACCACCCGCTCTGGATCAACCTCCACTTCAACCACCCGAACGAGATCACGCCCGAGGTCTCCCGAGCGGTCGACAAGCTCACGAAGGCCGGGCTGCCGGTCGGCAACCAGAGCGTGCTCCTCGCCGGCGTCAACGACTGCGTCCACATCCAACGCTCGCTCGTCCACAAGCTCGTCGAGAACCGGATCCGGCCGTACTACCTCTACCAGTGCGACCTGGTCGAGGGCTCCGGGCACTTCCGGACGCCGGTCGGCAAGGGGCTCGAGATCATGGAGGGCCTGCGCGGCCACACG
>DASSMI010000044.1:0-14793 GCA_035688935.1 Candidatus Limnocylindrales bacterium
GCTCGGGCTCGCTGCGATCGCCGAGGTCGGTCCGGGCGGGCACTTCTTCGGAGCTGCCCACACGCTCGAGCGGTACGCGACCGCCTTCTACCAGCCGATCCTGTCCGACTGGCGCAACTACGAGGCGTGGGCCGAGGACGGAGCGCGGACGGCGACCGAGCGGGCGAGCACGATCTGGCGCCGGCTCCTCGCGGAGGCCGTCCCACCACCGCTCGACGAGGGCGCTGCGGAAGCGATCGCGAGCTTCGTGGCGCGCCGAAAAGGGGAGCTGGCATGAACGAGCCGGAAGATCGGACCGACGTCGACCGCGAGGGCCGCATCATCGTCCGCCGGCCGGGGGACGCACGGGCGATCGACGTGGGTGGCTTCACGGTCGATGTGCTCGCCGACGACGCCGACACGGGTCGGCGGTTCAGCCTGATCGAGACCGCCGAGGCCGAAGCCGGTCTCGGCCCGCCGCTCCACATCCACCGCGACTGTGCCGAGGCCTTCGTCGTCCTCGCCGGGCGGTATGCGATGCACATCGATGGCCGCGAGTACGACTGCCCACCCGGCTCGTTCGTCCACGTCCCACGCGGGGTCGTTCACACGTTCCGGACCCTCGATGCCGGAAGTCGCAAGCTCAATCTCTACGCGCCGGCCGGGATGATCGGCTATTTCGACGAGCTCGCGGCCGGGATCGCGACCGGCCTGTCCGACGTCGACCTGGATGCGATCGCGGAGCGCTACGAGATGACCGTGGTCGGCCCGATCCCCAAGGGGTACCTCTGACGCCTTGACACCCGTGGCCCCGTCGGCCACGGTGACGGCCACAGCCCACGATCCGTCACGTCGTCACGTCTCCTGGAGGGAGCATTCCATGGCCCTCAGCCGTTCGGGGTCGCGCCGATCCGTCCGGATCGGAGCGGTCGTGCTCAGCGCAGCCGTCCTCGCCGCGGCGTGCGGCGGCACGGCGAGCCCCGCCGCCAGTCCGAGCGCGTCGCCCGCCGCGTCCGTCGCTGCGAGTCCCTCGCCCAGCCCGACACCCTCGCCGTCGCCGAGCCCGAGCCCCAGCCCCTCGGTGGCGCCCTCAGCGTCGGCGCCGACGGTGGCCGAGGATCCCGCGAAGGGCCTGAAGATCGCCGCCCCCTACACGCTCGTCGAGCTCGATCCGGCGCTGACGCAGTACTTCCGCAACACGATGACGAAGAGCATGGGCGGGTTCGGCAACATGTTCTCGATCGGCCTCCGGCAGGTCGCCGGCGGGACGGCGCAGCAGAACATCCTGATCGTGATGGGCTTCCCCACGGGCATGCTCAACGACGTCTACTACAAGGCCGCCATCGGCGGGATGACCGCGGCCATGGACGCCACGGACCTGAAGAAGACGTCGGTGAGCGGCGTCGAGGTCTCGAGCGCGAAGATCGCGACCGGAACGCTCGCGGCGTTCCACGTCGGCGACCACCTGATCATGATCATCTCGGCCGGGACCGAGGCGCTGCCCGTCGCGAAAGCGGTCGTCGCCGCGAACAAGTAGCCGGGCGGGCCGACCGTCCCACGCTGCAGGTCCCGCGTTGACACCGGCGACCGCCGCGCGGACCCTCCGCGCATGCCGATCGCCGTCCGCGACGCCCTCGCCAAGGTGCCGCTGTTCTCGGGTCTCGACGCGAAGCATCTCGACAAGCTGGCCAAGGACTTCTCCGAGCGTCGCTTCGACGCGGGCTCGGTCGTCGTCCGCCAGGGCGACGACCACAGCGTCGGGTTCTTCGTGATCGCCGACGGCGAGGCGGCCGTGTCGATCGATGGCAAGGAGGTCGGGACGCTCCATGCGGGCGACGAGTTCGGTGCGATCGCGCTGATCAGCGACCGCGTCCGGACCGCGACGGTCACCGCGAAGACCGACCTCGTGACCTACGTGATGACGCTCTGGGACTTCCGGTCGTTCGTCCAGGCCGACAACGAGGTCTCCTGGAAGCTGCTCCAGCAGCTCGCGGGGATGCTCCACCGCCAGCCGTCGCCGACGCACTGACGCGGATCGCCGGCCCTAGAGGCGGCCGCGGATCTCCCAGAGGTCGGGGAAGACCGGCCGGAAGAGGGTTCGTCGCAGGTACTCGACGCCGGCCGAGCCACCCGTCCCGCGCTTCGTCCCGATCGTCCGCTCGACCATCTTCACGTGCCGGTAGCGCCATTCCTGGACGCCCTCGTCGAGGTCGACGAGCCGCTCCGCGACGAGCGCCGCGTCTGCGTCGCCGCGGTACACGGCAAGGAGGGCGTCCTGGACCCGCTCGTCCGGCTCGGGCGGGAGGGACGGATCGCGCGCGAGGACATCCTCCGGAAGCCCGTGGCCGCGCGCGCCAAGGTAGGCGAGGAACGAGCCCCACACCGAGCGGCGCGCCTGGGCAGCCTCGATCCGAGCCCGCGCCGCAGAGGCCACGGGGAAGGCGGCCGGCACCGACGCCTCGCGGAGCCCCAGAACGGCCTCGACCTCACGGAACTGGGCCGATTGGAAGCCGGACGCGGACTCGAGCCGGTCCCGGAAGCTCAGGAACTGGAGCGGCGTCATCGTCTCGAGCACGTCGATCTGGGCGACGAGCGTCTTGAGGATCTTCAGGATCCGGTTGAGCAGATGGAGGCTCGTGTCGGTCTCGCCGGTCTCGAGCGTCCGCTGGACCTCGGCGAGCTCGTGGAGGAGCTGCTTGAACCAGAGCTCGTACACCTGGTGGATGACGATGAACAACAGCTCGTCATGCTCCGGCCGGCCGTCCGGGCCGCTCGACAGCGGCCGCTGGAGCGCAAGCAGCTCGTCGACCGCGAGGTAGGTCGCGTAGGTGGTCGCCCGCTTCGTCACCGCCTCATCGTAGACATGCCCGGTCCTGACGGTCGGCATCCGTAGACTCGGGACGAGATGACGAACCGTGCGGTCGCCCATGCCCGCCTGCGCAACAGTCGCCTCGTCGGCCCGCCGTCGGAGACGGCCCTTGACGTCGTCCGCTGGTTGGGCTCCGTCCAGTCACAGGACGTCCCGGGTGCGCTGTGGGCGCTCGCCCGGCGGATGCCTCCCGGCACGACGATGGAGGAGGTCGGCGCGGCCTTCGACGCGGGCTCGATCGTCCGGACCCACGCGCTCCGGCCCACGTGGCACTTCCTGGCGCCGGACGAGCTGCGGTGGATCCAGGCGCTCACCGGCGAGCGGGTCCACCGCGCGGCAGGGACGATGTACCGGCGGCTCGGGCTCGGGGCCGCCGAGTTCGCCGGTGCGGAGGCGGTCATGCGCGACACGCTCGCCGGCGGCCGCGCGCTCACGCGCGATGAGCTGGGCCGGGCGATCGGCGCTGCGGGGATCGGCGTGGACGTCGCCGACAGCCTCGTGACGACCCACCTGGCGATGCACGCCGAGCTCGAGGCGGTGATCTGCAGCGGCCCGCGCCGCGGGAAGCAGTTCACGTACCAGCTGGTCGCGGAGCGCCTCCCGGCGACGCCTGCCCGTGCTCGCGACGACGCGCTGCGTGACCTCGTGTCGCGCTACTTCGCGAGTCACGGCCCGGCGAGCGTCCACGACGCGAGCTGGTGGTCCGGGCTGACCGTCAGGGACATCCGCCGGGGGGTCGAGCTCGCCGGCGATGCGCTCGAGCCCCGGTCGCTCGATGGGCGCGAGCTGTGGGCGGCCGCGGGGTCGTTCGACCCGACGCCCGAGCTCGTGCCGGAGCCGTTCGTACGACTCCTCTCCAACTACGACGAGTACCTCGGGTCGTACGCCGACTACTCGCCGATCTACGACGCCGCCCTGCCCAGGGCCCGCAACGTCGGGGATGTGCTCGGATCGCAGATCGTCATCCGCGACGGGCTCGTCGTCGGCGGCTGGCGGCGGGCGCTCACGGATCGGAGCGCCACGGTCACCGTCACGCTGCTCGTCCCGCTCTCGCCGGCGGAGCGCGCCGCCCTCGACGCCGAGGCGGAGGCCTTCGGCGCGTTCCTCGGCGTCCCCGTCGAGCTGCGGTTCGCCGAGCCGTGATCGAGCGACCGTCCGAACCGGCGACGACGGAGCGCGTCCGAGCGATCTGCCTCCGGCTCGACGACGTCGAGGAACGTCTCAGCCACGGCGAGGCGGCGTGGTTCGTCGGGGGCCGGCAGTTCGCGACCATGGCGGACCACCACCACGACGACCGGCTGGCGATCTGGCTCGCCGCCGCTGCCGGGCGTCAGGAGAGCCTCGTCGACACGGACCCCGACCGATTCTTCCGGCCTCCCTACGTCGGGCACCGAGGTTGGATCGGGGTCCTCCTCGACGCGAGGCGCGTGGATTGGGACGAGCTCGCCGGGCTCCTCCGCGACGCGCATCGGCTCGCCTCGGAGCGGCGGCGATGACCCAGTGGACGGTCTCGGTCGAGGCGGTCGTCGGGCGGCTCGCCGACAACCCCGGCCGGATCGATCTCCTGATGTCGGCGGCCCCGCGGGAAGCGCGACGCCGCCGCCCGACGAAGGATGCCTGGTCGGCGCTCGAGACCTTCGCGCACGTCCGGGCGTGTGCCGACGTCTGGGGCGGACACATCCGGTCCATCGTCGAGGCTGGCCCCTCGAGCTTGCGCGCCGGTGATCCACGCGCTTGGGCTGCCGACCACGGCTACGCCGCCGCCGATTTCGCCGAGGCCTTCCCGACGTACCGGCGGGATCGCGCCGAACTGCTCACGACGCTCCGCAGCCTCGGTGAAGAGGATTGGGCGCGTTCGGCTCTCATGGTCGGGGCCTCGAGCCGGGTCGAGCGCTCGGTCCTGTGGCACGCCGACCACATCGCCCGCCACGAGGACCAGCACGTCATCCAGATCCGGCGGACGCTCGTCGCCGGTTCGGGCGCCGGCGAGTCCCGGCGTCGTCGTCGTTGACGACGGGTTCCGGCGCGGGCGGGACGAGCGGCAAGGGCACCGAGGGATCCGACAGCCCCGAGCGGATGATCCGCTGCAGCTCGGCGTCCAGGACCGGGTCGGTCTCGAGCTGGCGATACGCGGCCAGCCGGCGGTTGACCTCGTCGGTCGCGCGCTCGTCGATCTCCTTGCCGCCCGCCTTGAGCCAGGCCTCGCGGTTGTCGCGGTCGATCAGCGTGGCCGGCAGCAACAGCTCCGTCGGCCAGTGCTCGAGGGTGTGCGGCGCCATGATCAGATGCTGGTCGGCCATGAGCTGGTCGATCAGCCCGTCCACCGGCAGGTCGCCCAGCTCGTGCGTCTCCCGGACGAAGTGCAGGACCTGGCCGCACATCGCATCGTCGTAGACGAGCTTCGGCAGGGAGAACACCAGGAGGAAGTCGAGCATCCCGGGTCCACTGACGCTGTTGACGCCCGCGAGCGCTGCCAGCAGCGCGGATCCGAACGTCTCGGCACCGGCCTGCGCATCGAGCGACTTCGCGTCCGACAGGGCCATGTACGACTGCGTCGGGAGCCCGAGCGACTTCGCGACCGCGACGTACGCGACGTCGAGCTGGAGGGCCTCGATCGCGGCCATCGGCGACGACGCGATCTTCATGTGGAACGTCGCGGGCGCGCCGCCGAACAGCACCGGAGCGCCGGGCCGAACGACCTGGGCCATCGTGATCCCGGCGAGGACGTCGATCGTGTGGAAGATCGTCGCGCCGACGAGCGTCACCGGCGCGATCAGGCCCATGAGCGTCACCGGCACGATCTCGACGGGGATCCCCGCCTCGACGCAGTCGATCAGGTTCTGGCACGAGTCCTCGGAGTACCGGAAGTTGCCGGTCGCGGTGATCGTGAAGATCGACATCGGCCTCGCCCGGAGGTCGTCGGCGCCGTCGCGGAAGAGTCCCATCATCTCGGCCATCCGGCCGACGCCATGCTCGGTGAACGCCCCCGAGACGACCGGTTTCGTGGAATTCGTCAGGCACAGGTAGAGCCGCCACGCGTCGCTGACGCCCGCCTCGATGTCCGATGTCGAGAAGGCGGTCGCCAGGTACGGGATGTTCGCGAGCCCGTCGCCAAGCCGGATGTACTCGGCGAAGTCCTGGCTCCGGGCCAGCCGGACCTCGCCCGTCCGGTGATCGGCGACCTTCAGCCCCGACGACCCCGGGATGAAGTGCACGCGATCGTCGCCGAGATCGGCCCGCGGCTCCCCGTCGCGGCCGTAGAGCTGGAAGGATCGCGGTGCGACCCGGAGCGCCTCCTCGACCACCTGCCGCGGGAACAGGACGCGGCCATCCGGGCGCTGGGGGAGTCCCGCCTCCACCAGCCGCTGACGCAGCGCCGCGCCGCGGACCTCCATCCCGTGCGTCCCGAGCACGCGGATCGCCTCGTCGACGATCCGGGCGATCAGGTCGGGCTCCAGGACGTTCAGGCTCGGGCGCATCGCCGGACCATCATCACCGCTCGATGGTGGCGACCGCGACGATTCCGGGCCGGGCGGTTGCATCGCGCGATCCGACGACCCATGCGATCCTGCGGCGATGGACAGCGAGCGCGTCGTCGTGATCACGGGGGCGACGGGCGTCCTCGGCAGGACTGCCGCCCGGGGGTTCGCGGAGGCCGGCGACCGGCTCGGTCTCGTCGCGACGGACCGCGGACGCCTGGCCGCGGTCGCGAAGGAGATCGGGATCGCCGACGAGCGCTGGATGGGCGAGGCGGCCGACCTCCGCGAGGCGGCCGCGGTCAGCCGGGCGATGGCCTCGATCGAGCGCCGCTTCGGGCGGATCGACGTCGTGCTCCATCTCGTCGGGGGGTTCGTGCCGGGCGCCCCCATCGCCGAGCTCGATCCCGCGAACCTCGAGTTCATGCTCGGTCAGCACGTCTGGTCGACCCTGCACGTCGCCCGGGCCGTCGTCCCGGGCATGGTCGAGCGGGGCTGGGGCCGGATCCTCGCCGTCACATCGTTCACGACGATGTCGACGCCGGCACGGGCCGGGATCTATGCGACCACCAAGGGGGCCCAGGAGACGCTCCTCAAGGTCCTCGCGAAGGAGGTCGGCGGGTCCGGGGTGACCGTGAACGTCGTCGCGGTCCGCCAGATCGACACCGAGCATGCCCGCGAGCGCGAGCCGAGCCCGAAGAACGCCGCGTGGACGACCCCGGAGGAGATCGTCGCGACGTTCCGCTACCTCGCCTCCGATGCCGCCGCCGCGGTCAACGGCGCCCGGATCCCGCTCGACGGCCGGAGCTGACCGGGGCTCGATCCGAGCTACCGCGCGGTGTCGAGCCCGTCGATCGCCGCCGCGACGTCCTCGACCGCGTCGAGCCCGTCGTCACCGGGACCCGCCGTCGCGAGGTCGAGATCCCGCAGCGCCGGCACGACGAGCGCGGTCACCCCCACGATCGCCAGCGTGAGGAACCCGCCGCCGACGACGCTCGGCACGGTCCCGAAGAGCCGCGCCGCGACGCCGCTCTCGAACGCGCCCAGCTCGTTCGACGCGCCGATGAACACCCAGTTCACCGACGCGACGCGGCCGCGGATCCGCTCCGGCGAGAGCACCCGCAGGATCGTGTTCCGGATCACCATGCTCACCCCGTCGGTCACGCCGGACAGGAAGAGCGCGACCAGGGACACCGCGAAGAGCGTCGACGCGCCGAACACGATCATGCTCAAGCCGAAGCCGGCGACCGACGCGAGGAGGATCCGCCCGGCGTGGTGCGTCGGCGGGCGGCGGCTCGCGGCGACCATCGCGAGCAGCGCCCCGATCGACGGCGCCGTCCGGAGCACGCCGAGCCCGATCGATCCGACGTGGAGGACGTCGGTCGCGAAGACCGGCAGCAGCGCGATCGCTCCGCCGAAGAAGACGGCGAACAGATCGAGCGCCATCGAGCCCACGAGCGCGGGCGTGCGCCGGACGTAGCGGATCCCGCCCAGGAGGCTCCGGACGAACGGCTCGCCGGCGACCGGGGCCGGGACCGGCTTCGGCGCGATCGTCGCGATGCTCAGCGTCGACGCGCCGAGGAGCGCGGCGATGACGACATAGGTGAGCGGGATGCCGATCAGGACGATCGCGATGCCGCCCGCGGCCGGCCCGATGATCGCGCCCGACTGACTGACGGTCCCCAGCACGGAGACGCCACGGACGGCCTGGTCCCGTGGCACGACCCCCGCCTCGAGGGCCGTCAACGCCGGCCGCTCGAAGCCGCTGCCGACGCCGTTCGCGAAGATCACCGCGAGGATCCCGAGGAGCGTCGCCCCGAGCACCGCCTGCGCCGCGAGCGCGATCGCGCAGACGGTCACCAGCGCGCTCGTCGCGAGGACGATCCCGCGTCGCTCGCGCCGGTCGGCGAGGTGCCCGCCGAACAGGACGAGGGAGAGCGCCGGGATCGCCTCGACCAGGCCCAGCCAGCCGAGGGACAGGGGATCGCGCGTCAGGTCGTAGACCTGGAACGCGACGACCGTCGTCAGCGCGCTCATCGCGAGGGCGTTCGTCGCGCGGGCGACGACCAGAGCCCGGAACTCGGGCAGGCCGATCAGCGAACGGGACGAGGCGTCGGGCACGCGGCGGATGGTAGCAACGGGCGCCGCCGGACCCGGCGGCCTACGTCATTCGTCCCTTGCGGCCGCGAATACGATACGCTACCGTTTGGTATCGTAATGAAGCGGCACCGCGAAATGGGGCCGCGATCCAGATCCAGGAGCTCGCCATGACCGCCTCCGCCCCGGCGATCGACCAGCGGGTCCACGCCCGCCGCTGGTGGACGCTCGCCGTCCTGTCCCTCAGCCTCGTGATCATCGGCCTCGACAACACCGTCCTGAACGTGGCCCTGCCGACGCTCCAGCGGACGTTCCGCGCGTCCGCCTCCGAGCTGCAGTGGATGGTCGACGCCTACGTCCTCGTCTTCGCCGGCCTGCTCCTGACGATGGGCGCGCTCGGCGACCGGTTCGGCCGGGCCCGCGCGCTCCAGCTCGGGCTCGTGATCTTCGCGGCGTCGTCCGTCGCGGCGACGTTCTCCACGCAGGCCGTCCACCTGATCGCCGCGCGCGTCGCGATGGGGATCGGCGGCGCGCTGATCATGCCCAGCACCCTCTCGATCATCGCGAACGTGTTCCCGCGCGAGGAGCGCGCCCGCGCGATCACGATCTGGGCCGGCGTGTCCGGCCTCGGCGTCGGCCTCGGCCCGGTGGTCGGTGGGCTCCTCATCGAGAACTTCGACTGGGCCGCGGTGTTCCTCCTCAACGTCCCGATCGCGCTGACCGCCCTCGTCCTGGGCTGGTTCCTCGTCCCCGAGAGCCGCGACCCGTCGGGCGCCCGGCTCGATCTGCCAGGCGCCGTCCTGTCGATCGGCGCGGTCACTGCGCTCGTGTACGCAATCATCGAGGCGCCGGGCACCGGCTGGACCGACCCGCTGATCCTCGGCTCGTTCGGCGTCGCGGTCGTCCTCGGCGTCGCGTTCGCCTGGCGCGAGACGCACACGGACGCGCCGATGCTCGACCTCGCCCTGTTCCGGAACGCCCGGTTCACCGCCGGCGCCGGCGCGATCGCGCTGACCTTCTTCGCGATGTTCGGCGTGATCTTCGGGCTGACCCAGTTCCTCCAGTTCGTCCTCGGCAAGACGGCGCTCCAGGCCGGGACGCTGATGATCACGCTCGCGCTCGGGATCCCGGTCGGCGCGCGGATCAGCCTGAAGGCGTCGGAGCACGCCGGCACGAACCGGATCATCGGTGGCGCGCTCGTCGTCCTCTCGCTCGTCCTGGTGTCGATGACCCAGTGGACGCCGACGACCGATCCACTCCTGGTCTCGGGAACCCTCTTCGTCCTCGCGATCTGCCTCGCGAACGTCATGGCGCCCGCGACCAGCGCCGTGATGGGCGCGGTGCCGGAGGCGAAGGCGGGCGTCGGGTCGGCGATGAACGACCTGCTCCGCCAGCTGGGCGGTGCCCTCGGCGTCGCGATCATCGGGTCGGTGATGAACACGGTCTACCGCGACCGGATCGGCGACGCGCTCGGCGGCCTGCCGGCGGCCGCCGCGGACGTCGCGGGCGACTCGGTCGGCGCGGCGGTCGCGGTCGCCAACCAGGTCGGCGGCGTCGCCGGCCAGGCGCTCGCCGCGGCCGCCCGGAGCGCCTTCGTCGACGCCCTGGGGATCGCCGCGATCGTGGCCGCCGCGATCGCCGTCGCCACGGCGGTGCTGATCGGGCGGACGATGCCGGCCCACGGTGCCGAGCATGCGCCGGACACCCACGCCACCGATCCGGCGGCGCGCCCTCACGGAGTGGCGGCCGGCTGACGGACCGCCTTCGCTACGCTTGGCCCATGCCCGCGACCGGCCCCTCGCGTCGCAAGCGGACGACGGCCCCGGCATCGGGACCGTCGTCCGGTGATTCGTCGCCACCACGTGGCCGGCCGCGCGATCCGAGCGCCGACGAAGCGATCCTGGAGGCCACGTTCCGCCACCTGATCGACGTCGGCTACGGCGGTCTCTCGATCGAGGCCGTCGCCGCCGCCGCGGGCGTCGCGAAGACGACGATCTACCGGCGCTGGCCGACGAAGCGCGATCTCGTCGTTGCCGCGCTCGAGACCGAGACGCCCTTCGAGCCACCGCGGATCGACGTCGACAGCCGGACCGCGCTCGGGATGTTCGTCCGCACGGCGATCGCGATGCTCATCGAGTCCGGCGCCATCCGGATCCTCGGCTCGCTCCTCGTCGAGGAGCAGCGCGAACCGGGACTCCTCGGCGCGTTCCGGCGGCGGATCCTCGAGCCGCGACGCGGCATGGTCGAGGCCATGCTCCGCGCCGGCATCGCCCGCGGTGAGATCCGCGCCGACATCGACCCGCTCGTCGTGACCGAGATGATCGCGGGCGCGGTCTTCGGTCATCACGCGATCCTGGGCCTCACCGCGACCGAGCCGTGGATCGACGCCCTCGTCGACCACGTCTGGGAGGCGATCCGGGTCCGCTGACCCCGAGGGACATCGAGGCCGGGGCCATGCAATTCACGTTTCCGGCGATCGGCGTACGTTCCCCCCAACGACGTCCACCACGTGACTCCGGAGGAGGATCCCGTGTCGAACCGGCGCCGGCGCGTGCGCGCCGCCCTCGCCGCTCTGTCCGTCGCGTCGCTGAGCTTCGGCGTGGCCGGCTCGGCACTCGCGGCGCCACCGGACAAGGGTCCGCTGGGGATCTACAAGCACATCGTCGTCATCTACGAGGAGAACCACAGCTTCGACAACCTGTACGGGCTGTGGGGCGACGTGAACGGTCAGACCGTCACCGGACTCGACGACGCCGACGCGGCGCACACGACGCAGATCGCCCAGAACGGCGATCCGTACGACTGCCTGAAGCAGCTGGACGTCAACCTGAACACGGACTTCCACGGCAGCGCGAACCCGGCGTTCCCGCCGAACACGTTGTCCGTGCGGCCCGAGTGCAACCCCGAGACCGTGACCTTCCCCGGCGGGTCGACGACGACGTACACGAGCCATTTCGACAACGCGCCCTTCGAGATCGATCCGTACATCCCCGCCGACGCCACGACCTGCCCGCGGCCGAACAAGGAGTTCTCGTTCGGCAACGGGATCATGAACGGCGCGATCGATCCCGCGACCGGCGACACCTATGGAACGGCCGGCGGGTGCACGCGCGATCTCGTCCACAAGTTCTACCAGGAGCAGTGGCAGCTCAACGGCGGGGCCCAGAACCGCTACGTCACCGGCAGTGATGCGGTCGGCACGTCGATGGGCTACTACGACACGACGAGGCTGCCGATCTACGAGTACCTCCATGGGAACGGTGCGCCGAAGTACGTCATCGCCGACCGCTTCTTCCAGGGCGCCTTCGGCGGCTCGTATCTCAACCACCAGTATCTGATCGCCGCGCAGCCGCTCCTGTGGCCCGATGCGCCGGCGAGCCAGCACGCGGTCCTCGATTCGACCGGTGCGGCGCATGCGTATCCGCTCCTCGTCCCGGACCGGACGGTCGTGGACGGTGCGGTGACCCAGGCGTGCGGAACGACGACGACCGTCGCCGGGCTGGCCTGCGGCGACTGGGCGGTGAACACGCTCCAGCCGGCATGGGAGCCGCAGGGAACGTTCGGGGCCAAGGAGCCCGCGACCGACGACACGCACACCGCGCTGAACATCGGCGACCGGATGAGTGATGCCGGGGTCAGCTGGGCTTGGTACGCCGGCGGCTGGGACAACGCCGCCGGGAACGTCGGCGGCCCGGGCTGGACCAACGGCTCGACGCCGGGCACCTGCACGGATCCACACGTCTCGATCGCCGACGGCCAGTACCCGTACTGCCCGGACTCGTCGTTCCAGTTCCACCATCAGCCGTTCAACTACTTCACCCGCTATGCGCCGGGCAGCCCGGATCGCGCGGCGCATCTCAAGGACGAGGTCGAGTTCCTGGCCGCCGCGAAGAGCGGGGATCTTCCCCAGGTGAGCTTCGTGAAGCCGCTCGGCAACGAGAACGAGCATCCCGGCTACTCGAGCGAGCCGAACGGCAGCGACCATCTCGTCGACCTGATCCAGGCGGTCGAGAGCGGACCGCAGGCCGGCAACACGCTGATCGTGGTGACCTACGACGAGTTCGGCGGTGCGTGGGACCACGTCTCACCGCCCGGCCTCGGGACGGACGGCGCCCACGACCTGTTCGGCCCGGGCACGCGCGTCCCGGCGCTCCTCGTCGCGCGCAGCTTCAGCCAGTCGGGCGTCGACCACACGGTCTACGACACGACGTCGATCCTGGCGACGATCGAGCACCAGTTCGGGCTCGAGCCGGTGGCGGCCCGGGGGTCGGTGACGCCGCGCGACAGCCTCGTCAACGATCTTGCGAACGCGGTGGCAACAGGACGACGCGGGCGCTGACCCCCGCAACTTCCAGCCCACCGCAACGGCCCGGCCGGCATCCCACCGGCCGGGTCACTTCGTGTCGTGGGAGGATTTCCGGGTGGCAGACAAGCAGCACGCAGACCCCGACGAGCCGGCCGAGCCGAGCGCGCCGCTGACCGAGCGCGTCGGCGACCTGCTCGGCGACGCCGTCGGGGCCGTCCGGGGCCGGGCGGCCGGGGTCGTCGGAACCGCCGTCGACATCGCCCAGGACGCCGCGCGCCGCTGGGACGAGCGACCCGGCGCGCGCGTGCGACGGGTCCGGCGGCTCGGGGCGACCCCGCTCCCGTACCTGTACGCGGTCCATCCCGAGGCGCGCCAGGCGTCGCCGCGCGAGCTCGGGCTGAAGACGATCGACGTCGACCTGATCGCCGGGACCGCGGTCGGCGGAGCCACGCAGCGGGGAAGCGACTTCCTCCCGCTCAAGCCCTTCCGGTCGCAGAACTGGCAGGCCCGCTGGCAGCGGATCCGGCTGGCATCGGACCGGCTGACGATCCTCCCGCCCATCGACGTGCTCCTGTACCGGGGTCGCTACTGGGTCCTCGACGGGCACAACCGCGTCGCGATGGCCCTCTACGCCGGCCAGGTCGGGATCGACGCCAACGTCGTCGAGCTCGTCCCTCCCGGCGCCAAGCCGTCGGAGCGATCCGGGGCGCTCGCGGCGGTCCTCACCGAGAGCCGCGCCCTGCGCAGCGCGGGCGAGGGGCACCGCGTCGTCGGGATCGACGAGCTCCCCGAGCGTGACGACGATCCCGACCCCGAGCGGCAGCGACAGTGATCCGGCGGCTCACGATCCCGTGGCCCGACGACCGCCCGTTCCGCGACCGAGGCGGCCGGCCGATCCGGCTGCTCGCGGCCAGCGACGAGCGCGAGCCGGGCCTCGAGGTCGAGGCGAACCGCGCCGGCATCGAGCCGATCGACGCGGTCATCGGCTGCGGCGACCTCGATCCGCACTGGCTGGCGTTCCTGGCCGACGCGTTCCGGGCGCCGCTGCTGTACGTCCGGGGCAACCACGACCACGGCGGCGACTGGGACGAGCGGCGCCCGGTCGTGCCGACGCCACTCGGGTCGGGCACGACGACGACGATCGCCGGGCTGCCGGTCGCGAGCTTCGAGTGGCCGGGCGCGGGCAGCTCGCAGAACGCTCGCCGGCCGGACCTCGCGTGGTGGGACGTCCTGGGGCTGCTCCGACGGCTGGTCATCCGGCGCCTGGCCAAGCCGAGGTTCCATCGCGCCGAGCCGCTCCTCGTGATCAGCCATGCGGCGCCCGAGGGCGCCGGGGACGCGCCCGATCTCTACCACCGTGGCTTCCCGGCGTATCGCCTCGTCCTCGAGCGTCTTCGTCCGCCGCTGTGGCTCCACGGGCACACGACGACCGCCTCCGTCGAGTCGCTCGTCGTCCGCTCCGGGCCCACGACGCTCGTGAACGTCACCGGCGCGGTCCTCGTGGAGCTGGTCCCGCCCGATATCGGCGGCTGACGCGCCCCGGATCGCGCCCCGATCCGGTAGCGTGACCGCCATGCGGATCGTCGTCACCGGCGGCAGCGGCAAGGCGGGTCGATGGGTCGTCCGCGACCTGCGCGACCGCGGCCACGACGTCCTGAACGTCGATCTCGTCCACGACGGAAGCGCGCACGGGCTGTGCCGGCTCGCCGACCTGACCGACATCGGCCAGGCATACGAGGTCCTGACCGGCGCTGACGCACTGATCCACCTCGGGGCGATCCCGGCGCCGGAGATCCGGCCACCCGGCGAGACGTTCCGGAACAACCTCGTCTCGACGTACAACGCCTTCGCCGCGGCTGAGGATCGTGGCGTCGCCCGGGTCGTGTGGGCCTCGAGCGAGACGGTCCTCGGGCTGCCGTTCGACCAGCCGCCCGCGTTCGCCCCGATCGACGAGAGTCATCCGCCGCGGCCGGAGTCGTCGTACGCGCTGTCGAAGCTCGCCGGCGAGACGCTGGCCGAGCAGTTCGCGCGCCGGACGGGCATCCCGTTCGTCGGCCTCCGGATCT
>DASSMI010000045.1:0-11561 GCA_035688935.1 Candidatus Limnocylindrales bacterium
ACGGCCGGCGCCGCGAAGCTGCCGTTCTTCCCGCTCCGCTCGTATTTCGAGACCGATCTGCCCAGGGCGAACCCGCTCATCCGGGAGATCGAATCACCGTACGGCGACGGGGTGGTCTACGCCGTGCCGCCGCTCAACCCCGACGTCGCGATCGTCCACGCCCAGCGGGCGTCGGCCGGCGGCGACGCCCAGGTGTGGGGCTTGCTCGGCTGCCAGAAGGAGGCCGCCTTCGCCGCGGATCGCGTGATCGTCGTCGTGGAGGAGCTCGTCGACGAGGCGGTCGTCCGCGCCGATCCGAACCGCACGATCATCCCGGGCCTGATCGTGGACGCGGTCGTGGTCGAGCCGTGGGGCGCGCACCCGAGCTACGTCCAGGGCGCCTACGACCGGGACAACCGGTTCTATCTCGATTGGGACCCGATCTCGCGCGACGAGGCGGCGACCCAGGCCTGGCTCGACGAGTGGGTCCGGGGCGTCAGCGGGCGTGCCGAGTACATCGGGAAGCTGGGCGCCGAGCGCGTGGCCTCGCTCCGGCCGTCGGGGGCCGCGCCGTCGGGCTCGGTCGACTACGGCGCCTACCGATGAGCGGGCGGATGATCCTCGTCGCCGGGCCGTACCGATCGGGCACGGACGGGGACCCGGCGAGGATCCAGTCGCTCGGATCGTCCGCTGGGGGCCCAGTTCGAGGCGCTGCGGTGAGCCTCGGGCGTCGTACGGAGCGCCCGCCGCTCATCGGAGACGCGAGCCGATGAACGGAACCTTCAGCAAGTCCGAGATGATGATCGTCGCCGCGGCGCGCGAGCTCGCCGGGCAGCGGGTCTGCTTCGTCGGCGTGGGCCTCCCGAACATCGCGGTCAACCTCGCCCAGCGGACGGTCGCACCCGACCTCGAGCTCGTCTACGAGGCGGGCGTCTTCGGGGCTCGGCCGGCGCGCCTCCCGCTGAGCATCGGTGACCCCACGATCGTCACCGGCGCGACCGCGGCGACGAGCATGTTCGAGCTCTTCGCCTTCTACCTCCAGGGCGGCCTGATCGACGTGGGCTTCCTGGGCGCCGCCCAGATCGACCGGTTCGGGAACATCAACACGACCGTGATCGGCGACTACGACCACCCGACGACGCGGCTGCCGGGGAGCGGCGGCGCCTGCGAGATCGCGATCAACGCGCGACAGGTCTTCGTGATCATGCGCCAGAGCGCGCGCAGCTTCGTCGAGACGATCGACTTCCGGACGAGCGCGGGCAACCTCGGCGGCGCCGAGCAGAGCGAGCGGATCCGGCGGGAGCAGGGGTGGCTCGGGCGAGGACCGAGTGTCGTCGTCACCGACCTGGGCATCTACCACTTCGACGAGACCGGTGAGATGCGCCTCGATTCGCTCCATCCCGGTGCGACTGTCGAGGGGGTCCGCGCGACGATCGGCTGGGAGGTGAAGATCGCGCCGGCGGTCGCCTCGACGCCGGCACCGACCGCCGAGGAGCTCCGGTTGATCCGCGAGGAGCTCGATCCGGGCGGCGCCTACACGCGCTGACCGGCCCGCTCGGGCGGTCGGTCGCGTCACGCGAGGGGCATCACGCGGTCGCGATCACCCCGGCGCGACCGCGATCAGGCCGCTGTACGGACCGTTCGCGACATCGCCGAAGGTCCGGCCGTCCACGCGGGGCTCGAATGCGACGAGCCGCCCGTCGCGCGTGTGCGCGAACGCGAGGGAGCCATCCGGCGTGACACCGATCGCGTCGACGGCCGCTCCGGTCGCGATCCGGCCGCGTTCGCCGAGGCTCCTGCGGTCGACGATCGCGACGCCGTCGGCGGTCGCGACGAGGAGGCCGTCGCCGCCGGGCAGCGCCACGAGGTTCTCGCCGACCGGGCCCACGTCGCTGTGCCCGAACTTCGCGAGCGTGATCGTCGCCGTCGCCGACAGCGCGCCGATCCGGCTCACGGCGTACTCGTCGGGATCGACCTCGACGACGAACCCTGCCGCGCCGTTCGCCGCGTAGACGGTCCGGCCATCCGGCGACGTCGCGAGGCCCCAGGCCGAGCGCTCGGCGCCCTTCGTCGCCGGCAGGTCGATGCACAGCGCCCATCCCTCGTTCGACTGGAGCGCGTGGATGAACGGATGCTCCGGGCCGTCGTACAGGGTCATCACGACGCCGTCGGAGCGGCGGAGGTGAGCGATCGGATATCCGGACATCCGCTCCGCGGGGTTCGCCTTGTCGACGATGACCGCGTCGCGCAGGACGCCCGACGGCAGATCGACCGCGCGGACCTGGTAGTGACCGCCCTGGTTCGCGTCGAGATGCTCGACGACGTAGAGCACGCGACCGTCGGAGGAGAGGGTGTCGAACGCGAACCTGCCGCGGAGCTCGACGATCCTCACGAGCCGGAGGTCCGCGTCGCCGACGGTCGAGGGCTTCCCGTCGAACGTGTGCTCGACGACCGCGAACCGAGTCGTCGGGGCGCCGGCCGCCGGAGCGTCCTCCACGAGGACGATCGTGGAGCCGTCCGGCGACACGCCGACCGGCAGCGCCTCGTCGCCCACCGTCGGAAGGCGCCAGCGGCCGTCGAGCTCAAGCGATGGACCGGGGAAGTCGGGCTGGTTGATCGCGTCACGGACGCTCGTCCGGTCGCCCTTCACACTGGCGCTCACGATCCGGGACCAGCCAGGACGCGGTGCGCCGACCGGGACGCGGAAGTCGGGCCCGAGGTAGCCGCCGCCGCTGGCCGCCTCGACGATCGTCCAGGCATCGGCGCCGGGGCGGGCGACGAGGAGGATCGCCGAGTTCGGGATGGCTCCCGGCGTCGCGGTGGCGGCGGGTCGCTCGGTGGCGGAGGGCGCCGTCGACGGGACGGGCGACGCGCCGGGCGGCGTCGCGGACGAGCCGCAGCCCGACATGCCGACGGCGAGCGCGGCAGCGACCAGGGGAGCAGCGATCGAGCGGATGCGAGAGCGGGTCATGGCCGGAGCCTCTGCTGCGTCGGCGCGTTCATGGCGCCCGACCCGTGTACACCCGGCCGGCGGACGCGGTTCCCGTCAGCTCCCGGTCAGCGCAGCGAGCCGGCCAGCTCGATCGCCGCCTCGCGGCCGAGGTTGACCTCGAGCCGGTACGTGATCCCGTCGCGCGCCCAGATCAGCGTGTCGCCGACGACCCGGCGCGTGTCGAAGACCGGCTCGCCGTGGGGGTCCACGTAGATCAGCTCGTGCGGCCGGCCGGTGATCCAGTAGCCGGTCGTGCCGTCGACGCGGACCGTCTCGATCGTGGTGCCGGGCCCGAGCACCTTGTCGAAGTAGCCCTCGTCGAGACCGCCCTCCATCTCGGTCAGGACCAACCCAAGATCGCGCTCCTCGAGGGGCAGGAGCCCGTCGCCCGACGGCCACACGAACGAGACGCGGCCGTCGAGGAACCAGGCCGACGCTGGAGCCCCGTACCGTTCGGGCGGCAGACGGACCGGGAAGCTCACGGCCTTCCGGGCGAGGTCGACCGAGAACGGGTCGCCGAGACCGAGTGTCCAGCCGAGGGGTCCGGGGGTCGGGCTCGGCGTGGCGCTCGCGCCCGGGACGACGATCCGCGGCGTCGCGGACGGAGCTGCCGTCGGGATCGGCGACGAGGTCGTCGTGATGCGGATCCCGGGCAGCCCGAGGCCGATCGCGGCGGCGATCGCGGCGATGACGAGCAGGGCCGCGACGGCGATGCCAAGGCTCGAGCCGACCGGCCGGCGGCCGGGCCACGCCGGCCACGAGCGCCGTGCCGGCCGGATGCCGGCCTCGACGATCCGCCGGCGAGCTCGCGCCGCGGCGTCGTCCGAGGCGGCGGTCGCCGCCACGGGCCACGCGAGCGCCCGCCCGACCTCGCGCAGGGCGAGCTCGAGCTCGGGCTCGGGCAGCCGGGCGAGATCGCGAGCGTCAGGCATCCAGCCGGCCTCCGGGCGGATCGGCGAGGGTCGCGCGGAGACGGCCGAGTGCCCGCGACAGCCGCGACTTCGCGGTCCCGCGGGGCACGCCCAGGAGGGCGGCGGTCTCGGCCTCGTTCAATTCCAGGAAGTAGCGCGCCGCGATCACGTCGCGGTCGTCGGGTCGCAGCGCCTCGACGGCCTGGTGCAGCCAGGCGCGTTGCTCGTCGGCGAGGATCGCCGACTCGGGCGAAGGGGCCGCCTCACCCGGCCGGCGATCCTCGGCGGAGCGGAGGGCAAGCCCGGCTCGACGGCCGGCCGACCTCCGCCGGTTGCGCGCCTCGTTCGCGACGATCTGCAGGAGCCACGGCCGGAACGGCGCGTCCTCGCGGAACCGCCCGAGGGCGCGATACGCCTTGACGAACGCCTCCTGGGCGGCGTCGTCGGCCTCGCCGTCGGGCGCGAACACGGCGGCGGTTCGGAGCGCGACGTCCTGGTACGTGCGGATCAGCTCCTCGTACGCCATGACGTCGCCTTTCCGAGCGCGACCGATCAGCTCGGCGTCGCGACGGATCTCGTCCCGACGCGCCTCGTCTTCCAGTGGACGGCCCTCCACGGTCAACCGTGCTCGATACACCGGCTCGGTGCAACCGGTTCCGCGTCCGCGGCGCGCTCCACGCTAGGATCGCGTGGATGACCGCTCCGTCCGTCGGCCGATGACCGGCCGCGTCTTCCGCCGCGTGCTCGATCCCGATCCACCGATCGCCGTCTCGGGGCGCGGCTCGACGATCGTCGACGCGGCCGGCCGCGAGTACCTCGACGCCGCGGGCGGGGCGATCGTCGTCAACGTCGGTCACGGCCGGGAATCCATCGCCCGCGTCCTGGCGGACCAGGCCGGCCGGCTGTCGTACGCCCACGGGTCGATGTTCACGACCGAGCCGATCGAGACCTATGCGGTGGAGGTCGGGCCGCTCCTGCCGGTCGACGACCCGGCGATCTACCCGGTGAGCGGCGGCTCCGAGGCGATCGAGACGGCGCTGAAGCTCGCCCGGGCGTATCACCTCGCCCGTGGCGAGACGGAGCGCTGGATCGTCTTCGCTCGCTGGGGCTCGTACCACGGCAACACGCTCGGTGCGCTGGACCTGTCGGGCCGGCGGCCGCTCCGCCGGCCGTACGAGGGCTGGCTCGGCCGGTTCCGTCACGTCTCCGCCGCGTATCCCTATCGCGGCGAGGATCCCGACAGCAACGCCCTGCCGACCGCGGAGGCGCTCGCGGCGGAGCTCGACCGGGCGTTCTCGGCCGCCGAGCCGGGGACGATCGCGGCGTTCGTCGCCGAGCCGATCGTCGGGGCGACGCTGGCCGCCGCGGTCCCGCCGGACGACTACTGGCCGCGGATCGCCGATGTCTGCCGCCGACACGGCGTGCTCCTGATCGCCGATGAGGTCATGACCGGGTTCGGCCGGACCGGGCGCTGGTTCGGGCTCGACCACTGGGGCGTCAAGGCTGATCTCGTCGTCGCGGCGAAGGGCGCGACGTCCGGCTACTGGCCGTTCGGGTTCGTCGCCGCGTCGGCGGAGATCCACGAGACGGTGACGGGCCGCGGCGGGTTCACGCACGGCTTCACGTACTCGCACGCCCCGGCCGGCGCCGCGGTCGCGCGCGAGGTTCTCCGGATCCTCATCGAGGAGGACCTCGTGGCCGCGAGCCAGACCAAGGGCGACCGCCTCCGGTCGATGCTCGAGGAGCGGCTCGGGACGCACGAGCACCTCGGCGAGATCCGGGGCCGCGGCCTGATGGTCGGGATCGAGCTCGTCGAGGACCGCGAGACCCGACGGCCGTTCCCGCGAGCGGCCCGGCTCACCGAGACGGTCGTGCGCGCGGCGCGCGACGCGGGTGTCCTCGTGTACTCGGCCACGGGCAACGCGAACGGGGTCGACGGCGACACCGTCCTCCTCGGACCGCCGTTCGTCGTCACCGACGCTGAGCTGGACCGGATCGTCGACGTCGTCGGTGGCGCGGTCGAGACCGCGACGTCGGCCGCGCCGGCGTCGGCACCGGCCGGCTGACCGACGTCAGGCGGCGCGGCCGCCTCGGATGAGCAGCACGACGCCGACGGCGACGAGGACGATCGGCAGCCCGATGTCGCCGACGGACGGCGCGAGGATCTCGAACAGGGCGAGACCCACGAGGATCGCGCCGTACAGCGCCTGCCAGCCGAGCCCGCCCTGCTGCGCCCAGCGGACCGCGGCGATGAACAGGAACGCGAGCCCGAAGAACAGCGTTCCCCAGCCGGGACCGAGATCGAGCCCGAGGGCCTCGATCGTCCCTGGGAGCGCGGCCGCCGTCAGGAAGGCGCCGGCGTAGAGCGCGATCGTGCTCCGCCGGAGGAGCCAGGCGAGGAGCGACGCGATCCCGGCCGCGAGGACCGCGACGTCGCCGAGATGGCGGTACGTGGGCAGGGCTCGCTCGATCAGGAGGAGCGCCCCGAACACGACCAGGAAGATCCCGATCCACGGCAGGCCCGGTCTGCGGTCCTCGTCCGGGCCCCAGCGCCACGCCCAGACCCGCGTCCCGTCCGCCGACGGCAACCGTCGATCGCTCATCGTCCCTCGCTCCTCTGGCACGAATCGGCGAAGCCGCCGGACGACCGGCGGCTCGCCGTCATGGCCCCGAGTCTACGACCCGGCGTGTGCCCTAGGACCCGGCCAGACCCGGCGCCGTCCGGCGGTCGATCGCGTCGGCGGTCGGCTCCGGCGCCGCCTCGTCCTCGACGTGGCTGAACCCGAGCCGATCGGCGAGCCGGCCGAGCGGTCCGGGCGCCCACCAGTTCCAGCGACCCATCAGCCGCATCGCGGCCGGGACGAGGAGGACCCGGATGATCGTCGCGTCGATCAGGACCGCGATCGCCATCCCGACGCCGATGCTCTTGATCGTGATCGACTCGGCCAGGGCGAAGGCCGAGAAGACCGTGACCATGATCAGCGCGGCGCCGGTGATCACGCCGGCCGTCTTCGACAGGCCCTCGGCGACCGACGCCCGGTTGTCGCCGGTCCGGCGGTACGCCTCCTGGATCCGCGACAGCAGGAGGACCTCGTAGTCCATCGACAGGCCGAACAGCACGCTGAACATGATGATCGGGTTGCCCGCGACGGTGAACCCGGGCGAGGTGAACCCGAGGACGTTGCTCAGGTTGCCCTCCTGGAAGATCCAGACGAGCGCCCCGAAGCTCGCGGTGATCGACAGGAGCGTCATGACGACGGCCTTGAGCGGGATCACCACCGAGCCGAACAGGAGGAAGAGGATCACGGCGCTCGCGAGGAGCGTGACGGTGACCGCGAGCGGGACCGTGTTCCCCTGGCTGACCATGAAGTCGTGGCCCTCGGCGGCGAGTCCGCCCACAGCGCTCGTGACTCCGTCGACGTGGATGCCCCGAACGGCCGGGATCACCGCGCCGCCGGCCGGGCTGACCGGGTCGAGCGGGCTCACGGCGTCGAGGCGGACCGTCGAGCCGCGGACGTACGCGTCCTTCAGGCTGTCGCGGGCCGTGGCGAGCTCCGGCGGCAGCTGGTCCGCGGGCGCCGCATAGAACGAGGCGAGCTGATCCGCCGTCATCGGCTGGCCGGTCTGCGGATCCGTGATCGCGAACGGTCCCTCGACGCGATCGATCCCGTCGACGGCGTCGACCGCCTTGGCGAAATCGACGAGCTTGGCGATGTTCGTCGCCGCGAGCGGGTCACCGTCGACCGTCGCGAGGATCGCGATCGGGGAGGTCTCGCCCTTCTGGAAGTCGTTCGCGAGCGCGACGGCGGCATCGCGGCTCTCGAGGCCGGCCGGCAGCGTGGACGCGTTCGGGATCCCCTGGCTGAGCCGCAGGAACGGCGTGCCGGACAGGAGCAGGAACGCGACGGCCGGGAGGAGGAACGCGAAGGGGCGGGCCATGACCGCGTGGGCCACGCGTGCCCACCGCGAGTGCCGCTCGGCGGACGTCGCCGCCGGCCGCCCGAGCCGGCGCCGGATCGCCGCGAAGAGCCCGGCCAGGCTCAGCGCGTTGACGCGCGGGCCGAGCATCCCGAGGACGGCCGGCAGGAACGTCAGGGCGTAGAACACCGACGACGCCACGACGATCGAGCCGCCGATGCCGAACGACCGGAGCGCGGCCGGCGTGAACAGCAGGAGACCCGAGAGGCCGATCGCCACCGCGAGCCCGGAGAACGCGACGGCCTTGCCGCTCGTCGCGACGGTGATCTCGACGGCCTGGGCGACCGTCCGGCCGCGGCGCAGCTCCTCGCGGAACCGGCTGACCATGAACAGCGAGTAGTCGATCGCGAGGGCCAGGCCCAGCATCGTCGCGACGTTCTGGACGTAGATCGAGAGCTCGGTCGTCTGGGCGACGAGATAGACGCCGGCGAGGGTGGTCGGGATGGCGAGCCCGGCGACGAGGAGCGGGAGGCCGGCCGCGATGAGCGAGGCGAAGACCGCGAGGAGGATCAGGAGCGCGAAGGGTCCCGAGACGGCCTCGGCCTGGACGAGCTCCTTCTCGGACTGGCGGGCCTGGTCCTCCGTGAACGGGCCGACGCCGGCGAGCTTCAGGGTCGCGCCCGCCGGCTGGTCGATGAGCCCGCGGATCGTCTTCATCTGGTTCGCCGACTCCTCGTCGCTGATCGTCAGGCGGACGACCGCGTACGCCGAGTGGCCGTCGGTGCTGATGAAGCGGCGGTCACGGGTCTGGGCGTAGCCGATGACGCCGTCGGCGATCGGGTCGCCGGCCAGACGGGCGAGCGAGGTCGCGATCATCTGCTGGAACGCGGGCGACGAGGCATCCGCAGATGCGTCGCCCTGGTACAGCGCGACGATCGACCCACGGCCGGCGCCGAAGTCGTCGGCCAGACGGGTCGCGACCGCGGCGGACTCGCTGTGCGGATCGGTCCAGCCGCCCGACGTCAGGGAATCGGTGACCTTCGAGCCGACGATCGCGCCGGCGATCGCGAGGACGACGGTGAGCAGCGCGATCGGCCGGCGGAAGCGGTAGACGAACGCACCCCAGCGAGAGAACAACATCGGGCGGGCCTCGTGGATCACGGACGGTTGGCAGGTGACGTTGCAGCCCGGCGAACATAGAGAATGAGCATTCGTTTTGTCAAGACTTGAATGCTGCGAACGTTCCGGCTACCGTTGGCGAACAACCGTTCTCCAGGAGCATCGATGCCGCGCGTCAGCCAGGAACACGAGCAGGAGGTTCGCGACCGGATCGTCCGGGCGTCTCTGCAGGTGTTCGCCGAGCGCGGGTTCCACCGGGCGACGATGCAGGACATCGTCCGCGTATCGGGCTTGTCGGTCGGCGCGATCTACACCTACTTCAAGGGCAAGTCCGACCTGATCCTCGCCGGCTGCGACCTGATCACCGACCAGGAGCTCGCCCAGCTCGGAGACCGGCTCGCCGGCGTGACGGGCTACCGTGAGCGGATCGCGGCGGCGATCGGGTACTGGTTCGACAACCTGGCGATCGAGCAGACGGACCGCGGCTCAGGCTTCCTGTTGCTCCAGGCGTGGGCCGAGGTCGAGACCGACCCCGCGATCCGGCAGATGCTGAACAAGCGCCGTCACGAGACCACGACCGCGATCGTGCTCGTTCTCCAGGAAGGGGTCATGCGCGGCGAGCTGCCGGCATGGCTCGACGTCGCGTCCGTCTCGCAGGCGCTGTCGGCATTGCTCGACGGGATGTTGATCCAGGCGGCCGAGGAAGGCGCCGGCTACCGCCGCGCCGACCACGAGCGGCGGATCCTGTCGCTCCTCGAGACGCTGCTCGCCGCGAAGGACGCCGCGCCGCCGGAACGGATCACGCCGGCGCCGCCCGTCCCGTACGAGTCCGTCAGGGAGCGCCGCGCCGCGTCGTAGAGCTGAGCGCCGCGTCGTAGAGCTGAGCGCCGCGTCGTTCCACGGCGCCAGCCACGCTTATCCGCTGTACTCCTGGGCGTGCTGCTGGCGGTCCGAGTCCTCGGTCCGCTGCATGATCTGGATCGTCTCGGCGACGGACTTGCCGTTCTCGTCGGCGGCCGCCTTCAGATCCTCGTAGGTGATGTTGTTCTCGCCCATCTCCAGGTGGGCGTCACCACAGCCACAGGTCAGGCACATCGAGTGGGCCTCCTTCGGGTTCCGGGGGTCGCGTCGAGTGTCGACCGCAGCGCGGGTCACCTGGTTGAGCGACGCCGACCGTCGCGTGGCGGGTGCATTGCAAGGCTAGACTCCGGCCGCATGAGCCACGTCCAGACGGTCCTCGGTCCGATCGATCCGGCCGACCTCGGCTGGACGCTTCCGCACGAGCACACCGCGATCGCGCTCTGGCACATCCCGAACCGCTGGGACTACTGGGAGCTCCGACGCGACGAGCCGGTCATCCTCGCGGAGCTGGCCGGGTTCAAGGCAGCCGGCGGCGGTGCGCTCGTCGACCTGACGCTCGACGGGGTCGGGCGCGATCCCGCCTGGCTCGCCGGGCTGGCGCGGGGGAGCGGTCTCCACGTCGTGATGGGCGCCGGCTGGTATCGCGGCGCGCACTATCCGGCCGAGGCGATGATCGACCGGCGCTCGGTCGGCCAGCTGGCGGACGAGATCGTCCGCGACGCGACGGAGGGGGTCGGGGCGACCGGAATCCGGGCGGGGATCATCGGCGAGATCGGCACCGACAAACCGTGGCTGTCGGCCGGAGAGGAGCGTGTGCACCGCGCCGCCGCGCGGGCGTCGCGTGCGACCGGCCTTGCGATCACGACGCATGCCGTCCAGTCGGCCGTGGGCCTCGACCAGCTCGACGTGTTCGAGGCGGAGGGCGCCGACCTGAGCCGGGTCGTGATCGGCCATGCCGACTCGAATCCATCGCTCGACTATCACCTCGCGATCGTGGAGCGCGGTGCGACGGTCGAGTTCGACTTCCTCGGGATGAGCTTCACGCCGCTCGAGCGTCACGGCGAGGACCGGATCGTCGACAACCTCCGGGAGCTCCTCGCCCGCGGTCACGTCGAGCGGATCCTCCTCTCGCAGGACGTCTGCCACGACAGCCAGCTCAAGGCGTACGGCGGCAACGGCTACACGTACCTCGCGGACACGTTCCTGCCGCGGCTCCGCGAAGCGGGCGTCTCCGAGGACGAGATCCGGACGATCACCGTCGACAACCCGCGCCGGCTCCTGACGATCGGCTGATCGTCCGCGCCGCGGGGCGCGTCGCTCGCGTGGCGAGCGATCGCGACCCGGGCGGTGCGGGTCGGCGCAGCCCGTGTCCGCGCGGTGAGCCGCCCGGCTCGCGGCGGCCACCCCCCGAGCGATCGCGTCCCGCCCGCTCGCACCACGAGCGCCCCGGGCGATCGTCGCCCCCGCCGCGTCGCGGTCGCTCGCGGGACGAGCGCCGCGCCGCCGAGAGCCGATGTCAGACCTCGAGGATCGCCTCGACCGACAGCTCCACGTTGCCTTGGAGCGCCCGGGAGATTGGGCAGCCGTCCTTGGCCTCCGTTGCCGCCGCGACGAACGACTCCTGGGTCGCGCCGGGCACCGCGCCCCGGACCACGATGTGGGCGTTCGTCACCGTGAACCCGGCCTCGCGCTTCTCGGCGCTGATCGAGACCTCGACATCGAGCTTCGTGGGCGGCGTGCCGGCCTTCGACAGGATGTTCGCGCAGGCCATCGAGAAGCAC
>DASSMI010000046.1:0-60966 GCA_035688935.1 Candidatus Limnocylindrales bacterium
CCCGCCCGCCGGCCGGACGATCCGCGGCGTGCTGTCGTTCGACGACATCGAGGGCGGCTGCGCGTTCATCGAGTCGCCCGACGGGTCGCGCTACGAGGTCGTCTACCCCGAAGGCTGGGTCCTGGAGCGAGCGACCGGCCGCCTGCGCGGTCCGGACGGCGAGGACGTCGCGCCGGGCACGCTGATCGAGGTCGAGGGCTCCATCGCGACGGACCGGTCGTCGATCTGCCAGCTGGGTCCGATCGTCTTCGCGACGCGCGTCGTCGCCCCCGCTCCGTAGCCGGCCCCGCGCGCGAGTCGATGGAGCGTCCGCGCACCACTGAATCGACGGCGCGCGATGACCCCGTTTGACGTCGTCAGAGCCCCCGCGTACCGTCGTCCCATTCCTGACGTCGCCGAACGGGAGATCGGTGGACGTCCCGCGCCATCGGTTCCGCGCCAAAGACCCGGCGTGAGCGCGCCTGGCACCAGGAGGAGGCTTCGCCCGATGAGACGGGTTCCTGCGTTCGTTGCCGCATTCCTCGTCGCGGCATCCCTGTTCGCCGTGCCGGTCCAGGCGGCGTCCGGCAAGGCCGGCGCCCACTACGCGGCCGGCCGCTACATCGTGACGTTCGCCGACGAACCGGTCGCGAGCTACACGGGAACGACGAAGGGCTTCGCCGCGACGAAGCCTGCGGCTGGCAAGCACATCAACCCCAGCTCCGCGGCCGTCGTCCGCTGGCAGACCCACCTGACCGCGATCCACGACGCCGCGCTGGCGAAGGTCGGCGCGACGAAGATCTACGACTACACGGTCACGAACAACGGCGTCGCGGTGACGCTGACCGCCGGCCAGGCCGACAAGCTGTCCAGGCTCAGCGGCGTCGTCCGGCTCGAGCGTGACAAGCTCGCCCATCCGGACACCACGGACTCACCGCACTTCCTCGGCCTCGACGCCGCGGGCGGCCTGTGGGACCAGCTCCCCGGGACGAACGCCCAGTCCGGCGCCGGCATCGTCGTCGGCGTGATCGACACGGGCATCTGGCCCGAGAACCCGTCGTTCGCGGGCAACACCGGGATCCCCGTCCCGGCGGACTGGCACGGCACGTGCCAGGGCGGCCAGCAGTTCCCCGACACGACGTGCAACGACAAGCTCATTGGCGCGCGCTACTACTTCGGGGGCTACGGCAAGAAGAACATCGCCAAGGAGAACTACACCTCCGCCCGCGACTTCGAGGGCCACGGCTCGCACACCTCGTCCACGGCCGCCGGCAACTACGGCGTGCCGGTCTCGATCGACGGCACCTCCATCGGCACCGCCTCCGGCATGGCGCCGGGCGCGAAGATCGCGATGTACAAGGTCTGCTGGACCGGCAAGACGACGCCGGCCGGCTGCTTCAACTCCGACAGCGTCGCCGCGATCAACGACGCCATCCTCGACGGCGTCGACGTCCTGAACTACTCGATCGGCGGGACGACCGAGTCGAGCGTGCTCGACAGCGTCGCCCAGGCCTTCCGCGCCGCCCAGAACGCCGGCGTCTTCGTCGCCAACTCGGCCGGCAACAGCGGCCCGGGCGCGAGCACCCTCGACCACCCGGCCCCGTGGGTGACCACGGTCGCCGCGGCGACGTTCCGGCGGGCCTTCCAGGTCGTCGAGCTCGGGAACGGCGCCCGCTACGTCGGCGCGTCGACCACGGCCTCGCTGCCCTCGTTCAAGCAGATCGTGACGGCCGGCAGCGTCAAGCTCGCGAGCGCGGCGGTCGCAGATGCGAACCGCTGCTTCGCCGGGACGTTGGACCCGGCCCTGGCCACCGGCAAGATCGTCGTCTGCGATCGCGGCGTCAACGCCCGGATCGACAAGAGCTTCGAGGTCAAGCGGGCCGGCGGCGCGGGCATGGTCCTGGCCAACGTCTCGCCGAACTCGCTCAACGGCGACTACCACGCGGTTCCGTCCGTTCACATCAACAACACGGACGGGGCCGCGGTGAAGGCGTACATCGCCGACCAGGCGTCGGCGGCGGTCGCCAGGATCGTGCCGCTCACGGGGGCCGAGCTTGCCGCCGCGCCGCAGGTCCCGGAGATCACCGACTTCTCGTCGCGCGGTCCGTCGACCACGACCGGCGGCGACATCCTCAAGCCCGACATCGCGGCCCCGGGCAACGACGTCGTGGCGGCCGTCGCGCCTCCCGGCAACCACGGCCGAAGCTTCGACTTCTATTCGGGCACGTCGATGGCCTCGCCGCACATCGCCGGAATCGGCGCGCTGGTCAAGGCGCTCCATCCCACGTGGCTCCCGTCCGAGATCAAGTCGGCGATCATGACCAGCGCTGGTGACACCGTCTCGAGCGCCGGCAACCCGTTCGCGCAGGGCGCCGGCTTCGTCAACCCGAACGGCGCCGCGGATCCTGGCCTCGTCTACCCGACGACGGCCGGTGAGTACCGCCAGTACCTCGTCAGCCTCGGGGTCCACTTCGCCCCGCCGAACGACACCCTGACGCCGATCACCGCCTCGAACCTGAACCAGGCCTCGATCGCGATCGGCGGCATGGCCGGCATCGAGTCGGTGACGCGGCACGTCAAGAACGTCGGCTCGTCGACGGCGACCTACACGGCCGCGGCCAGCGTTCCGGGCGTCACCGTCTCGGTCACCCCGAGCTCGCTGACGCTGGCACCGGGCGCGACCGGGAACTTCACGGTCACGTTCACCCGCGACACGGCTCCGCTCGGCGTGTGGAGCATCGGATCGCTCACGTGGACCGACGGCAGCCACGTCGTCCGCAGCCCGATCGCCGTCCAGCCGGTCGCGGTCAGCGCGCCCGCCGAGATCCACGGCGACGCGAGCGCGAGCGGTTCCAAGGAGTTCCAGGTGAAGCCCGGCTTCACCGGTCAGCTCGACACGGCGATCAGCGGCCTCGTCGGCGTCACGCCGATCGCCGACAGCGTCGTCACGGGCGCCATCGACACCACGGCGCCGGTCGCCGACGCCGACACCAAGCACTACACGGTCGTCGTGCCGGCAGGTACCCGCGCCGTGCGGTTCTCGCTCGACTCCGACGACGACACCGCGGATCTCGACCTGTTCATCTATCGGGCCGGGACGCGAGTCGGCACGTCGGCGTCGGGTGCAGCCGACGAGCAGGTCACGTTGCTCGATCCGGCCGCGGGGACCTATGACGTCTACGTCAACGGGTTCACGACGCCGGGCGGCACGACCTCGTACCACCTCGCGAACTTCGTCGTGGCCGCGGCCGATGCCGGCAACGCCAGCATCTCGCCCGACCCGGCGGCCGTGACGGTCGGCGAGCCGATCACGCTGACGGGCAGCTGGACGGGTCTCGACCCGGCCAAGCGCTGGTTCGGCGTGATCACCTACACCGGCACCACCACGGTGACGTTCTTCTCGGTGGGCTGACCTTCGATCCCCTTGCGAACGAGCCCGGCGGTCGCCGACCGCCGGGCTCTTCGATTCCGGGGGAGGTCGACTCGGCTATCCTCGGGTCGTGGTCCGCCAGCTCTCCCGGAAGGTCGCTCTCGCCGAGCTCCACTGCCATCTCGGCGGCGCCGTGACCCCGGCGATCATGTGGAGCATCGCCCACGCCCAGGGGATCAAGCTGCCGACCCGCGACTACTGGGAGTTCCGGGACATGATCACCGTGTCGGAGCGGCGCAACCGCAGCTTCGACGGGTATCTCCAGCTCTTCCACTGGACGGAGCTGATCCAGAGCTCACCGATCGCGGTGGAGCGGGCCGTCTACGAGGTCGTCGGCGGGGCCTACCGCAAGAACAACATCACCACGACCGAGCTGCGCTTCAACCCGATGAAGCGGAACCGCGGCGGCGAGCAGGACCTCGACCACATCATCGCGGCCGCGACCCGGGGGATGGACCGGGCCAGCCTCGAGTACCCGGTGAAGCCGGGCCTGATCTTCTGTCTCGACCGGGCCTTCCCGTACGAGCTCAACGAGATCATCGTGGAGAAGGCGATCGCGTGGCGCGATCGGGGCGTCGTCGGGATCGACATCGCCGGCCCGGAGTCCGCGACCTTCCGCGTCGCCGACTACCGCCGGCTCTACCGTCGGGCGCGTCAGTTCGGGCTCGGGCTGACGGTCCACACCGGCGAGTCCGGTCCCGTCGAGGAGGTGGCCCGCGTCGTCGAGCTCCTGGAGCCCGACCGGATCGGGCACGGCGTGAAGGCGGCCTACGACCCGCGGGCGATGGCGATGATCCGCGAGCGCGGCATCGTCCTCGAGATCTGCCCCAGCTCCAACCTGAACACCCGGGTCGTGTCGGGCTGGGACGAGCTCCGCTGGATCTTCGACACCTTCCGCCGCAACGAGGTGCGGTTCACGATCAACACCGACGGGCCCGAGATGCTCAAGTCGTACATCCGCGACGAGATGGCGTCGCTCGGCCGCCTCGGGATCCTGACGGTCGAGGACCAGGAGGCCGCGGCCGCGACGTCGCTCGCGGCGTCGTTCGTGCCGAACGTCTCCGACGTCCCACCGGCGCGGCTGGAGCCGGCGTCGCGCGACGCGGTGGAGCGCGAGGAAGCCTAGAGACAGGCCGGACGCGACGGCGCGGCGACCCCCGCCCGGTCACGACGCGTCACGCGTCCGAGGCGCGGTCCTCGATCCGGTACGAGCAGCAGCGGTCGCCGCTGGCGATGTGGCGCTCGCGGACGACGTCGACGCCGAGGACGTCGCGGAACAGGTCCAGCTCGGCGTCGCACGCGGATCGCTCGCCCCGCGCGACGTCGAGGATCGCGCAGTTGTGCTCGAGGAGCTGGATCGTCCCGTCCGGCCCGAGCCGGGCCGAGGCCAGGTAGCCCTGGTCGTCCTGGAGGACCGCGAGGGCCCGCACGCGATCGATCAGCGGCGCGTCGCTGCCGACGAGATCGTCGAGCTGGCGGCGGACCCGCTCGCCGATCTGGCGGCGCCGGGCCTGGAAGACCTGCTCGACCAGGTCGTTCCCGCCGACCGCGCCGATGGCGCTGAGCAGGCCGGCGGCGAGGCCGTCGTAGTTCGACGGGAAGAGCTCCTGGGCCTCGGGCGTGACGTCGTAGACATGGCGCGGCCGGCCCACCCCGTGCCGGACCGTCTCGCGCCGGACGAAGCCGGTCGCTTCGAGCGCCCGGAGCTGCTGGAGGACGCCCGTCCGGCTCGCCCCGATCGCGGCCGCGAGCTGGTCGGGCGTCGCCGGGCCGTCGCGGCGGAGCCGGAGGAGGATGTCGCGGCGCAACGCGCGAGGCGTGGCCGCGTTCGGCGTGGACGGTACGGCCGGGGTGGGAACGGCGGAGGCAGCGCGCTCGGCGGCCGGGTCCATTCCGGAACGGTAGCACCGGCGCTCGGCCGGCGCGTCGTCGGTCGCTCGGGGCCGCGGTGCTACCCTCGATCGATGGACTTCGACCTGTCTCCGGAGCACGCACTCCTCCGCTCGACGATCCGCGACTTCATGGAGAACGAGGTCGCGGGCGCGATCGACGAGCACGAGCGCGACCACCGCTTCCCGTCCGAGATCGTCGCTCGGCTCGGCGAGATGGGCTGGCTCGGCATCCCGGTCGCCGAGGAGGACGGCGGCGCGGGCATGGACACGCTCGCGTACGCGATCGCCGTCGAGGAGATCAGCCGCGTCTGGGGCTCGCTCGGGATCATCGTGGCCGCCCACACGAGCCTGGGCTGCGGGCCGTTGATGATCGCCGGGACCCCCGCGCAGAAGGAGCGCTTCCTCCGGCCGCTCGCGAGCGGCAAGGTCATCGGCGGCTACGGGCTCACCGAGCCGGGCGCGGGCTCGGACGCCGGCGGCACGCGGACCACGGCTCGACGGGAGACGACGCCGGACGGCGACACGTGGGTCATCGACGGAGGCAAGCGGTTCATCACGAACGCCGGCCAGGCCGGGACGTACATCGTCACGGCGCGGACCGGCACGACCGATCGGGGCGATCCTGAGATCAGCGCCTTCATCGTCCCGGCCGACACGCCCGGGTTCTCGATCGGCCGGCTCGAGGACAAGATGGGCCTCCACGCCTCGGCCACGGGCGAGCTGCTCTTCGACCGGGCCCGGATTCCCGCGGAGAACCTCCTCGGCGAGCAGGGCAAGGGGTTCCGGACGTTCCTCAAGGTCCTCGACGGCGGCCGGATCTCGATCGCCGCGATGGCGCTCGGGATCGCCCAGGGCGCCTACGAGGCGGCCGCCGCCTACTCGAAGGAGCGCGAGCAGTTCGGCCGGCCGATCGGGACCTTCCAGGGCGTCGCCTTCATGGTCGCCGACATGGCGACCGAGCTCGAGGCGGCCCGGGCACTCGTCTACCGCGCGGCCTGGCTCAAGGACCGCGGCCGCGACTACACCGTTGCCGGCGCACAGGCGAAGCTCTTCGCGTCCGAGGTGAGCAGTCGCGTCACGAACGCCGCGATCCAGGTCCACGGCGGCTACGGCTACGTCGAGGAGTACAAGGTCGAGCGCTACCTGCGTGACGCGAAGCTCACCGAGATCGGGGAGGGGACGAGCCAGGTCCAGCGGCTCGTGATCGCGCGGAAACTGCTCGATCTGCGGGTCGTCTGACGGATCGTTGCCGCGGCATCACGCGCGCGGTTGGTCCGAGGATCGTGCTTCTTCGCTGGTCTTGGCGCCGCCGGACGTCGCTCGACGACGACTTGCGCGTCAGTCGACCCGGTCGAGCCGCACCATCAGCCGGTACTCGCTGTTCGCGCCGACGCAGGTCTGGAGCGTCATCCCGGGCGAGCTGAGCGACGCCCAAGCCCACGACGCGGCGGTCGTCGGGGCGGTGACCCGCCACCAGATGACGCGGTACTCGTGGACGTGGCCGCCACCGTCGGCATACCAGACCCGCATCCCCTTGCGGAGCGTGCCCCGGACGTAGGCGTCGTGGAGCGGGCGGAACGTGCTCCAGGCATGCGACATCAGGTAGACGTTGTTCCGACCGGCACAGCCCCAGCGGTAGACGCCGGCGTCCGGCGGACGCGTCCGCGAGCACGGGAACGACTGGACCGAGCGATTGATCCCGAGGCTCGGGATCCAGACCCGGTTCGTCCCATGGAAGCTCGTCGGGGAGGCGCCCGATCCGGTCCCGGACGAGCCGCGGACCGAGACGGACTTCGACTTCGCCGCAACGGCGAGCGATGCCCCGGACGGTCGCTCCGCCAGCGGGGTGCGGCGGGCGACGACATCGCCGCCGACATCGACCGCGGGGGACGATTCGCGAGCCGCACCGCGAACGAGCTCCGACGCTCGGTCGGTCGTGCCGGGGATCGCGGCGGCTGAAGCGGGGGCGGCGACGGGGACGACGACGGGAGGCAGGGTCCGGGCCAACGCGAGACCCGTGATCTCGCCGGCGAGGATCGCCCCCAGGATCGCCGGCAGCAGCAGCCGACGGGGGCGGCGGGGTCGGAAAGCCATGACCCGAGCATCCCGGCCGGGCTCGGTCGGCTCCTTGGGTCGGTCGTCCCGACGGACCCGGGACGATGGTGCCTGCTGTCACAACGGTCCGGATGGGTGGTGTCCGGTCCGGTGTGGATCGGGTCAGTCGGCGGTCGGTCCCGGATCAGCCGCCGGTGCCCGCCGCCCGGACGAGCGCCGACCGAAAGCGCTCCTTGAATGTCGGCGCCCACGGGCCCTGACCGGCCGCGACGTACGGCGACGCCTCCACCGACTCGAACGTGTCCGGGTCGGTGACGAACTCGGTCGCGCACGTGTCGATCGTGGAGCGCTTCGTCTCGTACGTCTGACGGTTCCGGAAGATGTACACGTGAATTCGGACCGGCGTGGTCTGATCGGCGCCGGACGCGTCGAACCCGATCGCCGTCTTCGCGATGTCCGCATCCGCGCAACCGGCGTCGCCGGACACGATGTTCGTCACGGTGATCCCGGCGTCGGTGAGGATCGATGCCATGCCGGGGAAGTCGGCGGGCGTCGGCGCCGGCGGCGTCCGGGAGATCGTCCCGCACCCGGCGACGACGGACGCGACGAGCGTCACGCCGCCGAGGACACGCGCGATCCGGGTGAGGGCAACGGGGAACACGAGACCGAGCGTACAACGACGGCCCCGGCCGCGCCCCAGCCCGAGGCTCAGCAGCGCGCCCGAGCCCGAGCCGTCAGCGCTCGCGAGCCCGCCGCTTCGCGTCGCGCAGCCGGGACAGGGTGTCGCCGTCGTCGACTGGTCTGGGCGGCGCCGGTGCCGCCGCAGGCGTGGGCGCCGGCGGCCTCGGGGACGCGGGCAGCTTCCCGGCCGCCGGCCGATCCGACGCCAGTGCGGCCTCGCGTTCGGGCGCCGCGATCGGCGAAGCCGCGTCCGATCGGACGGCCACGGGCGGGGCCTCCGGGCGCGCCTCGGGTTCGCGCAGCAGCGCCGCCCGCGCCGAGGACCCGGCCGCGCGATCCCGGGCGGCCATCATCGCGCCGACCTCGACCGTCCGCGGCGCGATCGACCGCCGCCAGCCGCCGCTCAGCCAGCGCCGCGCATCACCGAGCTCTCGTCGCCCGATGGAGACCCGCCTGAGCGCAATGTCCAGCGGCCACAGCAGCAGCGCGAGGACCAGGAGCGTCGGCCAGAGGTCGGTCGACGAGCTGTTCGTCTTCAGGTCGTGCCGCCAGACCTCGTCGGGTGAGGCGATCTCGCGCCCGTCGGTCGCGGAGCGGAGGGTCGCGAGGAACGCCTCGTTCGTGCCGAGGAACCGGTACTCGGCGGGCGTCGGCGCGACGAGTCCGAGCGTCCGCCCGAGCGGCGTGGAGCCGGGCCGGGTCTGCGAGACGCGGATGACGTACGCCCCGGGGTCGAGCTCGCCGATCGGCGCCTCGTAGACGCCAGGTGCGATCTGCGCCAGCCCGATCGCCTTCGACGTGAGATCGGGCGTCGTCATCGCCACCGCGGTCGAGTAGAAGTCGCGCGGCGAGCCGTCGGCGTTGACGCTCTCCACCCGGAGCTTCGTCCGGTTGCCCTCGGTCACGAACGTGGCTTCGATCCCGCCCGTCTCCTCGCCCGGGAACGTCCACGAGACGAGCTGGCTGAAGAACTTCGTGAAGCCCTGCCAGCCCAGCCACGCCTTCGCCCAGCGGCCGGTCGAGTCGGACGTCCATGCGACGGAGCGGCCCAGGCCGTACTGCCACTGCGCGAGCAGCGGATCGTCGCGCGGCGTGACGAGGACCGTCTGCGCCGCCGACTTCGCGGTCGTTCCGTTGTAGCCCAGGAGCTGGGGCAGCGCGTCGATGCCGCGCAGGATCGGCGACTGCGAGGTGAGGATCGGGTTGAACCGCTCCTCGACGATCTGCTGGCCGGCGACCTGCTGCGTCTCCTTCAGGAAGATGTCGGGGATGCTTGCCGGGTTCGCGGCGGGATAGAACCGACCGCCGCCGCTCTTCGCGAGCTTCTCGAGGAACGGGTTCGACCCGCCACCGGCGCCGACCGTCGAGAGCGTGATCCCGGCGGCCTTCATCTGGGCGAGGATCGCGTCGTACTGGCCGGACGTCGACCAGCCGTCGGTCAGCAGGATGATGTGGCGGCGCGTGGCGGTCGTCCCCTCGAGCGACTTCACCGCCTGGTCGAGCCCGGCGAAGATGTTCGTCTGGCCGAGGGGCTGGATCCCGCCGATCGCGCCGCGCAGGTCGCCGATCCCGCCGAGGGGCTGTGTCTGGACGACCCAGTGCGCGCTCTCGTCGAACGCGACGACGCCGAGCTGGTCGCGGGCCGTCATCGCGGCCGCGGCGCGCAGGATCGCCTCCTTGCCGATGTCGACCTTGCGGACGCCGGCGATCCCTGACCCGCCGCCCGGGTTGCCGTTGTTGAACGAGTTGCAGTGGCAGGCATCCATCGAGCCCGACTTGTCGATGACGACCACGAGCGCGACGTCGGGCTGCTTCTGCTTGTCCTTGACGCCCATGTCGACCGGGAGCGTCTCCTCGACCGGCGTGTCGGTGTAGCCGCCGGCCCCGTAGCTCTTCGGGCCGCCGATCATCACGAGGCCGCGCCCGAAATCGCGGACGTACTGCTGGATCGCCGCCAGCTGGTTCGTCGTCATCCGCAGCCGCGAGACGTCGACCAGGACGATCGAATCCCAGGCCAGGAGGCCGTCGACGCCGGTCGGAAGCTGTTCGGGGATGAGCGTGTCGACCTGCTGGTGCTCGGTCTTCAGTCCCGACACGAGCTCGGCCGCGACCTTCGCGTCGCCGGCCAGGACGAGGACGCGCGGCTCGCCGTTCACGATCGTGTCGGAATCGGCCCGGTTGTTCTGGCTGAACGTGTCTCGGCCGGCCTCCACCACCGCGCGGAACGTATGGAAGCCGGTCTCCGTGGGCTTCACGAGGAACGTGACGCGATTCGCGCCGGCGGTCAGGTCGACCGCCTTCGAGGCGATCTGACCGCCATCCGCGTACAGCCGGATCGTCGCCGGCTGGGCGACCGTCGACGTCACCTCGACGACCGCCTCGAGCTCCTCGCCGATCTTCGACACCGACGGCGTCGTCAGGCGGTTCACGACCACCTCGTCCGCCGCCCCGATCCCGATCGCCCGCGTCTCGATCTGCACGCCGCGTGCGGCAGCGAGGGCCGCCTCGGTCTGTCCGGACCCGGTCGTGTCGTTGCCGTCCGAGAGGAGGACGATCCGTTTCTGGGCATCGTCGGGGAACAGTGCGGACGCGAGCCGCAGCGCGGAGCCGATGTCGGTCGCCGTCCGGACCGGCGTCGTCGCGATCCGGTCGACCTCGCGGACCTCGGCGGGCAGCCGTTCGACGAGCGCCGATCGTCCGAAGCCGACGATGCCCGCGACGTCGCCCTCGGGCATGAGCTTCACGCTGTCGCGCAGCCACGAGACCGCGTCCGCGCGGCCGGGCTCGCCGACCGAGTCGGACAGGTCGAGGACGTAGACCGTCGCCAGCCGATCGACCGGCAGGACGAGCCGGAACCCGGCGATGGCGAAGACCAGGGCCAACAGCAGCGCGGTTCGGACCAGCAGCGCGACGCGACGCCGCCCGATCCCGACGCGCCGGCGCGAGGCAAGGTGCAGCCCGAACGTCACGGCCAGCGCCGGAACGAGCAGGAGGAGCGCCGCGGGCGCGTCGAAGTCGAAACCCATCAGGCGTCGCCTCGGACCGGTCGACGCAGCCGCCCGGCGATCGCGCGCCAGGCCCGGGTGACGGCATCGCGGTGGTACAGCGCCCACTCGACGGACAGGACGACGAGGATCAGGAGGACGATCGGCGGCCACAGCTCGTCGCGCGCGTTCGGGCGGCCGGCAGCCGGATCGGCGGCACCGGGCACGGCCGTTGCGCCGGGCGCGGCGGACGCGGTGGCACGGCCGAGCGCCTCGAGCGCGCTCGCGGAGCCCGGGGCGATCGCCGATTCGTCGACGTCGAACAAGTCCACGGCGAACCGGATCGGGGCGGTCGGGTCGACGCCCTGGCCGAGCCCGCCGCTCGCGCCGGGCGGCCGATCGCCTGGCGGCGAGGACGGGGTGGCCGACGGCACGCGCGAAGCGTCCGGGCTCCCGGACGACGCCGGCTGCGCGATCGGCGTCGCGGTGTACACGCCGAGCTGATCCGTCTGGGCGTAGGTGACGGACGTTCCGCCGGTCGCCCCGGGGATGAGATCGACGGAACGGCCGTCCGGCGCCGTCACCCGGAGACCGACGGCACCGGCTGGGATCGCGAGCGCGACCGGATCGCCGGGTTTGACGGCCGTCGTCGGCGCGGCCGAGCCGCCGAACAGCTCACCGGTCAGGTTCGCGAGGAGGATCGGGAACGCGACCTGGAGCGGCAGGTCCGACTCGCGAGGCTCGAACGCCAGGACGGCCGTCGGCAGCCCGGCGCGGAGTCCGGCGTACAGGAGCGGCGCTCCCTTCGGGCCGGGGATGACGGTTCGTGCCCAGGCCGGGAGCTCCAGCTTCTGCGCCGAGGCGATGTGCGTCGTCGACAGGTCGACGTAGCGGAGGATCGGCTCGTCCGTCCCGAGGGTCCCGATGCCCGGGTCCCTGAGCGTTCCGCTGACCTCGCCCAGCGGGCTGCTCCTCGACGGCGCGATCGCGAGGACCGGAACCGACGGCAGGGTGGCCGGGACGTCGCCCTCGAAGATGATCAGATCCCACTCGGTTCCGTCTTTGCGGACCGCTCCCGACGGGTACTCGGCCGGCGTCAGGCCGAAGAGGCGGCTGTTCGGCAGGTAGGACAGCGCCGTCTCGAGGTAGGGGTCGCCTGGCCCCACGATCAGGATGTTCCGCTGGCGGACCGGCGGCACGATCGCCCAGGCCCGGTCGTCGGTCGCGAGGAGATCCGGGCGACCGTCCGCGCCAGCCGGCGTCGTCAACCGCACGTCGACGACCCCGACCGGGTGGTCCGTGTCGCCGATGTTGTCGATGACGACGTCGGCCTTCGCCTGCGGCTCGATCGTGATCGACTTCGACTCGATGAGACGGTCGTCGCCCCAGACCTCGACCTGGCGGGTCGCGCGCTCGAGGTCGAAGTTGGCGACGCTCACGAAGGCCGAGCTCGAGACCCCCGAACCCGTCGTACGGATCGCGACGGCGACGATCGCCTGGTTGCGGCTGCCCTTCGGGTCGCCCACCCGGAGGACCTTGATCGGCGCGTCCACCTTCGTCGTGGGCGGCACCGCGAGCGCCGCGTCGGTCGCGACGAGGACCTGCGCGTCGCCCGACTGGATCGCGAGCTGCTGGGCGAGCGCCAGCGCGTCGCCGAGGTCGCCGCGGTTGACCGTCGGGCGGATCCCCTCGATCGCCTGGCGGACACGGCTCAGGTCGCTCGTGCCCGTCGCAACGATCCGTGCCGTCCGCCCGGCCTCGATCACGCTCACCTTGCCGCCGGCCGGCAGGTCGCGAAGCGCCTCGATCGCAGCCGCCTTCGCCTCGCCGAGCCGGTCGGGCTGGACGTCCGTCGCAGCCATGCTCGCCGACGTGTCGACGATGACGACCAGGTCGCGGGCGAGGCCGGCAGGTCGCTCGATGAACGGACGCGCCGCGAGGAGCGCCAGCGCGGCGACGAGGAGGAGCTGGACGAGGAACAACAGGCTCCGGCGCAGCTTCTGCCAGGGTGCGTTCGCCTCGGTGTCGGCCGCCAGGCGCTGCCAGAGCAAGGTCGATGGGATGATCGTCTCGGTCCGGCGGAGCTTCAGGAGGTACATCGCAACGACCGCCGGCACGAACAGGAGGCCGAGCAGCGCGAGCGGCGTGGCGAACGGCATCAGCCGAGCACCCGGCGCCGCCGCAGCTCGGCGAAGACGAGATCGTTGAGCGGGACGTCGCTCGAGAGATCCACGTACGTCGCCGCCCGGCGCGCCGCGAGATGGGCGAAGGCGGCCTTCCAGTCGGCCAACCGAGCCTGGTAGGCATCGATCGTCGCGAGGTCGGCCGTGACGTCCACGCTCGCACCCGTCTCGCTGTCGACGAGCCGCAGGTCGCCCTCCAGCGGCGGATCGAGCTCCTGTGGCGACAGGACGTGGAGGACGATCAGCTCCGATCGCGTCGAGGCGAGCTCGCGGATGACCCGATCGGCCGCGGGGTCGAGCAGGTCGGAGATCAGGATCACCACGCCACGCCCGGTGAGCTGCGCCGCGGCATGGCGTGCGGCGGCCACGAGGTCGGTCGGTCCCTCCGCGGCCTGGATCGCGGAGAGCTCGGCGAGGAGCCTGAGGACACGCCCGGAGCCCCGGAGCGACGCCCGTCGACGTGCGGTCCGGCCGCCCAGGACGCTGACCGCGACCTTGTCCTCCGAGGCGAGGCCGATGTAGCCGAGCGCCGCGGCCGCCCGCTTCGCGAACTGCAGCTTGTCGGGCGTCCCGCTCGCCATCGAGACCGAGCTGTCCACGAGGATCGTGATCGTGACGTCCTCTTCCTCGATGAACAGCTTCACGAAGAGCTTCTCGAGACGGGCGAGGACGTTCCAATCGAGCTGGCGGAGATCGTCGCCGAGGGCGTAGTCGCGGTAGTCGGCGAACTCCACGGACTGGCCGCGTTTCACGCTCCGGCGGCCGCCCTTCAGCCCACCACCGACCGGCGAGCGCATCAGGAGCAGAAGCCGCTCCAGCTGGCGCAGGAACGCCTCGTCGAAGACGGTCGGGTCGACGTCCGACGGCAGGAACGTCGGACGCTGGCGCGTCCCGCTCGACGGCGCCGCCGGCTCCTGGGGCAGAGTCATCGTGGCCCGGCGCCTGCGGTCTATTCGACCGCGGGCGGCGCGACCGCGTCGAGGATCGCCCGGACGGCGGCCTCGGTCGTGATCCCTTCGGCTTCGCCCTCGAAGTTCAGGATGATCCGGTGTCGCAGCGAGGGCAGTGCCGCGGCCCGGATGTCGTCGACCGAGACGTTGAAGCGCCCGTCGAGCAGGGCGAAGATCTTGCCGGCGGTGACGAGCGCCTGGGCGCCGCGCGGTGACCCGCCGTAGCGCACGTACTCGCGAACGAGCCCCGGCGCGCGATCCTGGTCCGGATGCGTCGCGGCAAGGATGCTGACCGCATACGCCGTGACGTGTGGCGCGATCGGGACCGCCCGCGCCAGGCGCTGCATCTCCACGATCTCCTCGGCGGTTGCGACCTTGTCCGCCCTTGGCGCCTCCGCGCCGGTGGTCCGGTCCATGATCGCGACCAGGTCGTCCTCGGACGGGAACGGGACCATGACCTTGAACAGGAACCGGTCGAGCTGGGCTTCGGGCAGCGGGTAGGTTCCCTCCATCTCGAGCGGGTTCTGCGTCGCGAGGACGAAGAACGGGGCCTCGAGTGGGAAGCGCTGGCGGGCGACCGTGACCTGGTGCTCCTGCATCGCCTCGAGGAGGCTCGACTGGGTCTTCGGCGTCGCGCGGTTGATCTCGTCCGCGAGGACGAGATTGGCGAAGATCGGGCCCGGCTGGAACCGGAACACGCGACTGCCACCCTCCTCGACGAGGATGTTCGTCCCGGTGATGTCCGCCGGCATGAGGTCCGGCGTGAACTGGATGCGGTTGAACGTGCAGTCGATGACGTCGGCGATCGTCCGGACGAGCATGGTCTTGCCGAGCCCCGGGACGCCTTCGAGCAGCACGTGGCTGTTCGCGAGGAGACCGGTGAGGGTCTGGCGGACGAGGTCGCGCTGGCCGACGATCACCCGGCCGACCTCGGCCTCGATCGCGCGGGCGCGCTCGGCGAACGCCTCCGGAGCGAGGCGCTGGCTCGGGGTCGTCTCGCTCGTCGTCGCGTTCATCCGGGCCTCCGGGTCGTTGGCGTGACGGTGGTCACTGGGTGGGATCGAGGGAGCTGAAGTAGTCGCGGACGTAGTCCTTGACGGACAGCGGCACGTAGTTCCGGTCGAGCGAGGTCAGGGCGTACTGGTAGAAGTCCGCGAAGACCTGCTGATACGGCGTCAGGGCGCCGTTGTTCTGGCCCTCGCCGCTCTGGTTGCCCGCCTGCGTCTGGCCGTCGCCGCCGGTGCCGGCGATGTACGACGGGTCGCCCGGCTTCCCGAGCCGGTCGAACGGGGCAAAGATGCTCGAGAGGTCCCCGCCGAGCGTCGCCGCACGATTCGCGCCCGTCGGCGCGCCCGGGATGCGGTTGCCGCCGATCGCCTGCCCCAGGGATCGCGCGCTCGATCCGCCGCCGCCGACCTGTCCCTGTCCTTGGCCCTGTCCCTGTCCCTGCCCTTGCCCTTGCCCTTGGCCTTGTCCCTGTCCTTGGCCCTGTCCCTGCCCTTGCCCTTGCCCTTGGCCTTGGCCTTGCCCTTGCCCCTGGCCCTGGCCCTGGCCCTGGCCCTGCCCCTGGCCCGGCTGGCCGCTTCCGCCCGGCTGACCCTGACCCTGGCCCGGCTGACCGCTTCCGCCCGGCTGGCCCTGGCCCTGACCCGGCTGCCCGCTCGATCCGGGCTGGCCCTGGCCCTGACCTGGCTGCCCGTTCTGACCCTGCTGCCCGCTCTGACCCTGCTGTGCCCCCGCTTGGCCGGCGCCCGCGTTGCGTGAGGCATCGGCGAGCGAACGTCGGGTGTCCTGGAGCTGCGACGCGACGCGCGCGAGGTCACGGTTCGTTTGGACCTGGTCCGCCCCGCCCTGCAGGGCGTTCCCCAGCCGGTCGAGCGCCTCGCGGGCCACTGAGGTGTCGCCGTTGGCGATCGCCGCTGCGGCATCCCGCAACGCCTGGCTCGCGTCGGCACCGGCGGCCGCCGCATCGGACTGCAGGCCGGCGAGCGCCGCCGCCATCTGCGCTCGTTGCTCCGGCGTCATCGTGTCGAGCTTGTCGCCGAGCTGCTTCAGGTCGCTCTTCGTGACCTTGGGGTCGCCGTCCTTGTTCGCGTTCTGGTTCCCGGTTGCGGCCCGTGACAGCGACCGCGCCAGGGACGTCAGGGCGGACGCGCGCTGCTCATTGGCGGGATCGAGCTGCGAATGGAGCGACGCCTCGACCGAACCGAGCCGCGCGAGGTTCGCCTTGAGGTCCTCCGGATGCGACCGGAGCTGCGCGACGAGATCCTTCAGATCGGTCGAGAGTCGCGTCCGGGGATCGTCCGGCTTCGCCCCCTTCGCGTCCAGGTCCTTCGCGATCTGTTCCAGCTTGTCCGCCTGTTTGATGGCCTCGTCACGGTTCGCCCGTGCTTCGGCGATCGCGCGATCCTGGACGTTCGGCAGGAGCGTGAGCGGGACCAGGAGGAGCGCCGCCGAGAGGGCGACCGCCGCGGGGCGGCGGCTGAGCCGCGGACCGAACAGGTTCGCCGGCGCCGCCCGCAGCGCGCCGAACGCGTCCTCTCGCTGGCGCCGGACGAACCGCTCCTCTTCGCCGGCGGCGTCGTAGTCGACGAGCGTGGGATCTGCCGTTCCGTCGGACGGCGCCGGCCCGGCGAGCTCGGGATAGGCCCCCGCCAGCGCGAGCGCGCTCGCGACCCGGTCACCCAGCCGCCCCTCGCGGTCCACGGCCAGCGCGGTCTCGCCGATCCGTGGCCGCGCGCGCACCGCGGTCGTCAGCCAGGCGGCCACCGCGATCAACCCAACCCCGACCACGAGGCTCGTGAGCGACTCGATCGGGACGGCCCTCGCGATGATGAGCAGCGCTGCTTCGGCCGCGAGCGCTGCCGCTGCCGCGATCCACAGGCGCCGGACGATCCGTCGAAGCCAGAGCCGCCGAGCGTGCCCCGCGAGCTCGGCTCGGATCCCGAGGAGCGCCGGATCGAGCGGCCCGTCGGTCAGCCCGCGAGGGTCCGGCGGGATCAGCGCTGCGGTCGGGCCACCCGACGTCGGTCGCAGGACGCCCGGCCGGCGCAGCCGCGGCAGGACGGGACGGAACCGCATCAGGCGAACCTCCGAGCGGGTCGCCGCAGCAGGCGCCAGCGACGGGTGGGTGAGACCAGCTGGATCGAGGCAAGGATCAGGACGATGGACAGGACGATCCAGGCTTGCAGGCTTCGCGGCCAGAGGGAATCGCGCCGGACGCCGAACGGCTGCGGGTCCGTCGCGAAGCCGCCCGCACCGAACCCGATCGCCGGCCGATCGGGGACCGCCTGGATCGGGCCGCCGAAGGTGCCGCCGGGCGCGATGCCGCCGGAGTCGTCCACGCCGAAGCCCGGGTTCGACGATGGGAAGAAGACGCCTCCGCCGGAGGAGCCGACGCTGATCGCGCCGTTCGTGACGGTATTCAGGCGGCTGCACCAGCCGCCGTAGCCATCCGAGGCCCCGCAGATCACGTCGTACTGCGCCGCGAACGGATTGAACCAGAGGAACGCCTCGGGCGCGCGACCCTTGATCGGTCCGACACCGCCGGTTCCGGTCGCGAACCCGCTCGTGCTGCTGACGCCGGCCATCGTGTTCCAGAAGAGGACACCGAACATCGTGCCCAGGGTCAGGAACAGCACCATGAAGAACGTGACGACGGTCGCGCCCTGCGTCCGCTGCATCAGGGCGGAGATGAACAGCCCGAGCGAGCCGAGCCCGATCGCGGAGACGACGAGGACCGCGTACGCGCGGACGACGTCGTCCGGGCCGACGCCGCCGAACACGAAGACGATCGCCGTCAGCGGGATCGACGCGGCGATCAGCAGGAAGACGTAGGCGAGCGCGCTGACGAGCTTGCCGACGACGATCGCGAGCGACGAGATCGGCGTCGCGGCGAGCATGTCGAGCGTCTGCTTCTCTCGTTCGAGGCTGATCGCGCCGGACGTGAATGCCGGCGCGAGGAACACGACCAGCAGCGTCTCGACGAGGACGAGGGCGCCGAACACCTCCTGGCCCACGAGCGACGACGCGAACGCGGCCGACCCGCCCTGGAGCGAGGCGTTCTGGACGTAGGCCCGCTCCGCGACGAGCTGCCATGCCCACGCGAAGCCGCCGAGGAACAGCAGGTAGAACGTGAGGACGACGAAGGCCCGCCGGCCGCGGACGCGGCCGCGGAGCTCCTTGAGACCGACCGCGATGATCTGCGCGATGCCCGAGCGGATCGCCCTGATCGGGTTGCGTCGGGGCCGGCGGGGTGCGAGCGGCCGCTCGTTCACGACCTGGGTCCGAACGGCGCCCGGTGTCGTCGGACTGAAGGACCGCTCCTCGATCTCCGGGAGCTCGGCGGGCTCCGGGACCATCGGATCGTCGGTCATCACGCGACCTCCGCCGCTTCGGTGGTGGCCTGGGCCGACGTCACCTGGAGGAAGAGCTCCTCGAGATCGCTCGCCGCCCTGGCGAACGACGTGATCCGGATCCCGGCGCGGATCGCCGACGCAAGGAGGTCAGCGGCCGCGGCGTCGTCGCCGCGGAAGCCGAGCTCGATCTGCCCGTCGTCCAGGATCGTCGCCGAGGCCACCCGCAAATCGGCGGCGAAGTGCATCCGGGCCTCCTCGTGGTCCTGACCGGCCAGGACGCGGACCCGGAGAACTGCCCCGAATCGGAGCCGGCGCTCGATCTCGGTCACCCGGCCGTGAGCGAGCACCTGGCCGTGGTCGACGATCGCGACGGCGGTGCACAGCTCCTCGAGCTCCGGAAGGATGTGGCTGCTGATGACGATCGTCTTGCCGAGGGAGCGCAGCTCGCGGAGCAGCTCGCGGAGCTCCACCCGCGCTCGGGGGTCCAATCCGGATGCCGGCTCGTCGAGGAGCAGGACCTGCGGGTCGTGGACGAGGGTGTGGGCGAGGCACAGCCGCTGCTGCATGCCGCGCGAGAGGCCCTGGACGTAGCTGTCGCGCTTGTCGCCCAGGTCGACGAGGTCGAGGAGGTCGCCGATCATCCGACGTCGCTTCGCGGCAGGGATCCCGTAGCACCGGGCGAAGAAGTCGAGGTACTCCCAGACCTTCATGTCGTCGTACACCCCGAACACGTCCGGCATGAAGCCGAGGACGTGTCGTGCGTCGTCGGGGTTCCGGCGGACGTCGATCCCGGCGACCTCGGCGTGGCCCGACGTGGCGGTCAGGAGGGTCGCGAGGATCCGGAGCGTCGTCGTCTTGCCGGCGCCATTCGGGCCGACGAGGCCGAAGATCTCGCCCTCGGCCACATTCAGGTCCATCCCGGCGACCGCCAGCGTGCCCGGATAGCGCTTCACGAGGCTCCGGGTGACGACGATGTCGCTCATCGGACGGTCCCCTGGATCGACAGGGCGAGGTAGACACTGACGGTGTCCTGGCGCTCGTTGACGAAGCGGACGCGGACCGCGCCAGTCGCCGGATCGACGTACTTCGCGGCGTCGGCGAGATCGTAGGTGGTTCCCTGGTTGAGGTGCGGGAGACGATGCCAGTGGCCGTCGCCGGACCGATCGAACAGCTCGACCTCCGGCAGGCCATCGAACTGCTCCGGCGGACGCGGCTTCGGACACGGATCGGGTCGCTTCTTCGGATCGGCCGCGAGGCAGAGATCCGGGATCGGCGCGACCGCGGTCCCGCCGCTCCCTTGGACCGACGCGTCGGGGCAGCAGCTGAGCGCCAGGCGGACGTGGGTCGCGCTGAGCTGCCCGTCGAACGGGAGCGGCCGATACACGACCGTCGCCGTCCCCTGTCCGAAGCTCATCTGGGTCGGATCCTTGCTGAAGAAGCCCGCGTCGGACTCGGTCATCGTGGACGTGAGGAGATCGCCCGAGAACGTCACGCCGCCGCGGATCTTCATCGCGAGCGGGACGTAGTACAGGACGTTGCTCACCCGGTTGGCTGCCTGGCCCTCGACCTCGACGTCGAGGATCGCGTCGCGGCCCCAGGCGAGCAGGACCGGTCCCTGGCTCGACAGCTTGCCGGAGTTGCCGAACTGCGGGTCGTACGTCAGCTGGTTGATCACGTAGCTCCGCGTCTGGTCCCGCCGGGCGCTCTCGGTCGTCGTTCCACTGTTGCCGAAGACCAGCTGGCCGAAGATCCGGTCGGCGAGCGGTTGGCCGAACATCGCCTGGTTGATGAGAACCATGCGCACGTCGACCTGCCCGCCGGGAGCCAGGTCGTCGAGGACCTTGACGTTGCTGCCGAGCACGATCGCGGGCTTCTCGAGCTTGACCGTCGATTCGTTCCGTACGGTGCCGGTCAGCGTGCCGTCGACGAGCGCGAGGTCCGCGTGGACCTTCGGGACCGTCGCCTGGGATTCGGCACGGATGGTCCGGAGCGAGCCGAACCCGACGGCAAGGTTCCGGACGCGCGACGCCCCAGGCGGCTCGGCCTGGAGGATGTCCAGGCTCGCGCCCGTTCCGCCGAAGACGTCGCCGGAGATCGGCGACGAGAGCAGCGCGCCGCCCGGGACGGCGACCTGGTACGTCCCGCGACTCGGCGAGAACACGCCGAGATAGACCTGCGCGCTGCCTTCGACGGCGTCCGGCGCTCCGCGAACGATCCCGACCTCGTTGACGATGATGCTGCTGCCGCGGAGCGCCGAGCCGAAGGCATAGGCGCCGAACGCGAATGCGACGATCAGGACCGGCATCGTCACCCAGGCCCACTCCCGGCGATCGAGCCGGCGGAGGATGAGGTAGTTGATCGGGCCGATCAGGGCGATGTACCCGAAGAGGAGCAACAGGAGTCCGCGGAGCGGCGGCAGGGCGAGCGACGGAAGGTTGCCGACCGCGCTGACGATCTGGCTGTCGTCGCTGATTCCGACGCTCCCCTCCGAGCGCGGCGGGATCAGACTCGGCCACAGCGACCGGATCGCCGTCGACTCGGCGATCCAGCCGACAGTCGGGTCGACGCCCAGGATCGTGACGCTGCCCGCGCCATACGCCGACTGCGCTGCGATCACCCGGTCGGCGCTCATCGCGAGGACGCGGCCGCGGGTGAGCTCACCGGCCATCGCCGGGACGTCCTTCGCTCCCTGGGGAGCGGTTCCGATCAGCGTCGCGAGCGAATCGGGTGCGACATCGATCGTCGACGTCGGTCGATAGGGGAGGAGATCGTCCGGAAAGCCCGCCACGGTCCCGATCCCGCCGCTCCCTCCGACGATCACGAGCCGTCCTCCCAGGGCCAGCCAGCCGCGCATCGCGTCGAGCTGCTCGTCGCGGAGCTCGGACGCGTCGACGTCCTGCCAGATCAGGCGGTCCATCGCCGACCAGGCCTCGATCCGTGTCGGCAGGTCGGCGACGGTCAGCGGGACGACGACGGTGGCCGCCTGGTTCTGAGCCGCCGGAAGATTCAGCGACCCGACGATCCGCGGCGGGTTCTCGGCGATCACGCCGACGACGAGCTGGCCGGGATCGTGGATCGTGACGGGGACCTTCTGGCGCAGGACGACCTGCCCATCGCTGACGAGCTGGACCTCGAGCTGCTGCCCGAACGAGGGTGGCTGGGCGTGGAGGATCCAGGTCTTGTCCGACGGGCTGTCGAGTTGAACCGCGGTGGAGTAGCGGGTGCCGCCCTGACTGCCGCCCTGGAGCCGGAGCTCGCCACTGACCGAGGGACCGTTGTTGACGAGATGGACCTCGATCGCGATCCACGATCCCAGCCGCGCGTGACCCTGGAGGAGGACGCGCGCGGTCATCGTGGGTGCGTCCGCCGCCGCGACGGGAAGTGCCGCCGGTCCCAGGATCGCGACCGCGATGGCGGCGATCGCCGCGACGACGGCGAGTCTTCGAGGACCGGACGAACGAACCGGGGCGTCGGGAGCGTGACGGATCACGGGCGCTCCTGGTCTGGGGCTGGAATTGGTCGCAGCATCGACGCCCCGCTCCCCCCAAAAGTTGCGCCATGCGCGCCAGCCCCGGCGCCGGCTCCGCGGACCGGAGGTTCCGGCCGCGCACGAGGCGCGGCTATCGTACGATGGCCGTCGAGGGCCGCCGGTGGCGACACTCCTCGAGCGCCCGCGCCCGTCACCTGATCGTTGCCCTCCCGAGGATGTCGTGCCCCTGATCCGACCGTTCCGTGCCCTCCGCTTCGACGCCGACGTCGTCGGAGACCTCGGCTCGGTCGTCGCACCTCCATACGACGTTCTCTCCGAACACGATCAACGACGCCTCGTCGCACGGCATCCGAAGAACGTCGTCCAGCTCGACGCGCCGTTGACCGAGCCGGGCGACGCCGACGACGATCGCTACCGGCGAGCGGCTCGGACGCTCGCGGCGTGGCGGTCCGACGGAACCCTCCACAAGGACCCACGCTCGGCGATCTACGTCCAGGAGCAGACGTATCGCGTCCCGGGGTCCGGGGTGGAGCGCACCCAGCGCGGATTCTTCGCGCGATTGCGCCTCGAGCCGCTCGACGCATCGGCCGGCGTTCGTGCCCATGAGCGGACGCTCGCGTCCGCGCGCGAGGATCGCTACCGGCTCCTCCGGGCGACCGGCGTGAACACGAGCCCGGTCGTCGGTCTGTACGACGATCCGAGCGGACGCGCCGGAGCGATCCTCGCCCAGCTCGGGACGGGCGCGCCCGCGATCGACGTCGAGGACGACGACGGGGGCCGACATCGGCTCTGGGTCGTGGAGGCCGACGGGCCGTCGGCCGATCTCGTGCGCGAGCTGCTCGACATCGCCTCGTCGACGCCGGTGACGATCGCCGACGGCCACCACCGCTACGAGACGGCCCTCCGCTACCGAGACGAACGCCGGATGAGCCGCTCCTGCGAGGAGGACCCCGCGTTCGACTATCTGCTCATGCTGTTCCTCGCGGCCGACGAGCCGCTGACAGTCCTGCCGACCCATCGGCTCGTGGCCGGCTTGGGCGACGACGGCGTGGACGCGCTCTGGGCTGGACTTCCCGACCTCTTCCAGGTCGAGCCCGCTGCGCGTGATGAGCTCGTCGCGGCGTTCGAGGGCTCCACGGCCCGCGGCGGCGACGGTCGGTTCGGCGTGTGGACGCGCGGCCGCGGCGCGCGGCTCACGGCTCGTCGCACGGCGTTCGAGGCTCTGCTCGGGTCGGGTGGCCCGGCCGCCCGACGGTTGGACGTCGTCGTCCTCGGCGCGGCCCTCGGCCGGCTCGCGGGCATCGAGCCGGAGGCCGTCGCGACCTCGGACCGGATCCGGTTCACGAAGTCCGCCGTCGACGCGGTTGCGGCCGTCGACCGGCAGCGCGACGGGATCGACGCGGCATTCCTGCTCGAGCCGACGCCGGTTGCCTCGATCGCGGCCGTTGCCGGCGAGGGCGACGTCATGCCCCAGAAATCGACCTACTTCTACCCGAAGGCCCTGACGGGCCTCGTGATCAACCCCCACGAGTGGTGACCGAACTCCGATGACCGAGACGACCCCCGATCAGATCCTCGCCAGGGCCCAGGTTCCGGCCGCCAACGGGCGGCCGATCCGGAAGGACGAGATCGAGCTGCACGATCGCGGCGTGTACATCGAGTCATGGCTTCCCGAGCGACGGTCGCGGCGGAAGCCGCTCCTCTTCGTCCATGGCGAGCTCGCGGGGTCGTGGGTCTGGGAGCGCGACCTCGGCTACTTCGCGTCGCGGGGCTGGGAGGGCCACGCGATCAATCTGCAGAACCACTTCTGGTCACGGACGAGCGACCCCACCGAGCTCGCGTTCGAGACGTACGTCGGAGACGTCGTCGCGGCGCTCAACCGTCTCGGGCCGTCGACGGTCGTGATCGGCCACGGCATGGGCGGGCTGCTGGCGCTGAAAGCCGCCGAGCAGGCTCCGATCGGCGGGATCGTCCTCCTCTCCCCGGAGCCGCCGGCGGGCGTCCGACCGCCGGCTGAGCCGCACGAGCTCCGAGAGGTGCCCGACGTGTACGGGCGATCGCAGGTGGGCTGGGCGATCCTGCCGGAGAAGCTCCAGCGGGACCACCGCGACCTGACGATCGCCGACGTGCTCCGGATCCAGCACCTGCTCGGCCAGAAGCCGCACGAGAGCGGCCGAGCGCGACGCGCCGTGATCGCCGGGATCGACGTCGATCCGCGGCCGTTCGCGGAGATCCCGCGATTGGTCATCGGCGCCGGTCTCGATCGGACGGTCCCGGAGCCGCTCGCCGAACGCGTCGCCGAGTGGCTCGGAGCGGACTACGAGCCGTTCGGCGCGCATTCGCACTACGGCCTGATCGTGGGCGAGCACAGTCACCAGCAAGTCGCCGAGGCGATCCGCGGCTTCCTCGAGGTGAACCGGCTCTAGCTCGATCGTCGCCGACCCGGGATGGCGACGATCCGGCTCGGTTGGTATCATCCCGGTCCGGTCGCGACCGATGGCGCGTCGCGAGCCGTCCGGCGCCGCATTCGTCTAGAGGCCCAGGACACCGCCCTCTCAAGGCGGAGATCACCGGTTCGAATCCGGTATGCGGTACCAGCCCCTCGTTCGTCGTCCGTGTCCGCGCGTGCCCGCGGCCCACCGGCCAGCGGCTAGCGGCGGGGCGGCCAGAAGAGCGGCTGGTCCTTCTCGTACACCGTCACGCGGTAGCCATCGGGGTCGGTCATCGTGAACGTCCGGCCGAACGGGCCGTCGAATGGCTCCGTGACGATCGGGATGCCGTCGGCCGCGACGCGCTCGTAGAGGGCCTCCGCGTTCGCCGCCCGCCACCAGAGCTGGATCGTCGTCGTCGCAGGTGACGGTTCCGGGGCCCCGGGCGGGCGAACCGAGGACACGGCGAATGTCGGCCAGCCGACGAAGGCGATGGCGCCGGCCCCGAAGTCGAACGGGTCGCGCACGGCGTTGAGGTACGTCTCGTAGAACTGCGCGGACCGCTCGGCATCGGTCACCGCGATCGAGATGAATCCGGGGCTCGGCGTGACGCCAGGATCGGTCATCGGGTCCTCCGTTCCGGGGCTCGTGCGCCGCGGTCCCTTCCGTACACTCGCACGATGACCTCCAACGTGCTGGATCCGCCCGGCCGGCGCCGCCTCGTCATCCTCGCAGAGGGCAATTTCGGCTTCCACCACGGGAAGACCGCCGTGGGCGTGATTCGATACGGACCCGACGACACCGTCGCGGTCATCGACTCCACGAAGGCCGGCACGAACGTCTCGGCGATCATGCCGGGGCACGACATCCCGATCGTCGCGACGCTCGACGAGGCGCTTGCGATCGATCCGGCGCGTCGGCCCGACACGCTGCTGATCGGCATCGCGCCGACCGGCGGGAAGCTGCCGGCGAGCTGGCGCACGACGATCCTCGGTGCGATCCAGGCGGGCCTGGACGTCCACTCGGGCCTGCACACGTTCCTCGGCGACGACCCGGAGCTCGCCGCCGCCGCGGCCGCCGCTGGCACCCGGATCGTCGACTATCGCCGGCCGCCGGAGCGCTTCGAGACGTCGGTCGGCCGGCGCCACGATCCGGGCAAGCGCGTGATCCTCACGATCGGGACGGACTGCGCGATCGGCAAGATGTCGGTCGCGCTCGAGCTGCGCCGAGCGGCCGTCGCTGCGGGGCGGTCGGCGTCGTTCGTGCCCACGGGCCAGACTGGGATGATGGTCGAGGGTTGGGGCGTCGCCGTCGACCGGCTGATCAGCGACTTCGCCCAGGGCACCGTCGAATGGATGGTCGAGGAGGGCGAGCGCCGCGGCGATTGGGTCATCGTCGAGGGCCAGGGCTCGATCGATCACCCGGCGTACTCGGCGGTGACGCTGGCGCTCATCCACGGAGCGACGCCGCACGCGATGGTCCTCGTCCACAAGGCCGGCCAGACCGAGCACGACTTCGACCATCTGCCTGGCATCTCGTTCCCGATCGCCGAGCTCAAACCGTTCATCGAGCTGCACGAGCGGATCGCCGGCCTCATCGCCCCATCGAAGGTCGTCGCGATCGCGCTCAACACCTGGTCGATCGCGTCCGACGACGACGCTCGGGCCGAGATCGCGCGCCTCGCCGCGGAGACCGGCCTTCCCGTCGGCGACCCCGTCCGGTTCGGTGCCGGACCACTCTGGGCGACGATCGAGAGCGCCGTCGAGGCGCTCCCGTGGGTGGCGAGCTGACGCGTGGCGCTGCATCTGAGCCACGAGGTCCTCCGTCTGCCGCTCCGCGATCCGTTCCGGATCGCGCGCTCGGATCACGACGCGGGTCTCACCGTCACGACCGCGATCGTCGAGGTGCGCGACGACCGGTTCCCCGATGTCGTCGGGATCGGCGAGGGCTATCCCGACCGCTTCTACGGCGAGACCGCCGAGACGATGGCCGTCGTCCTGCCACTGCTCGCCGCGGCCGTGGGCGACGTCGAGCCGACGGCCGCCGGTCTCGCCCAGGCGGACGCCCGGATGGCGGCGGCGATCGCCGATCACGGCGGGGCGAAGTGTGCCCTCGACATCGCGCTCCACGATCTCGTCGGGAAGATCACCGGCCGCTCGGTGGCCGACCTCCTGGGGCTCGACGATCCGATCCCGCCGACCGACTTCACCCTCGGGCTCGATGAGCCGACGGTGGTCGCCGAACGGGCACGTCGCGCGGCGCGGTTCCCGGCCCTGAAGATCAAATGCGGGGGGCCGTCCGATCTCGCGACGCTCGAAGCCGTCCGCGCGGTGTACGGCGGGCCGCTCCGCGTCGACGCGAACACCGGCTGGCAGCCCGACGATGCCGTCGCCCTGCTGCCCGAGCTCGAACGGCTGGGCGTGGAGCTCATCGAGCAGCCGTTCCCGGCCCGCCGGCTCGATCAGCTCGCCTGGCTCCAGGAGCGCTCGAGCCTGCCGATCGTCGCCGACGAGAGCGCCGTGACCATCGCCGATCTCGACGGGCTCGTCGGCGTGGTCGCCGGCGTCAACGTCAAGCTCGCGAAGTGCGGCGGGATCGGTCCGGCGCGGGCGATGCTCGAGCGCGCTCGGGAGCTCGGGTTCCGGCGGTTCCTCGGGTGCATGGAGGAGACCTCGGTCGCGATCGCCGCGTCCGCGGCCGTCGCATCGCTTGCCGACTGGGTCGACCTCGACGGGTCGCTGCTTCTCGCCGAGGACCCGTTCGAGGGCCTGGAGCTGGACGACTCGTGCCGGTGGCAACTCTCCGGTCAGCCCGGCCTCGGCGTGGCTCGCCGGGCGGCGTCCCGCGTCGCCTGAACGCCGGCTCACGCCGCCTCTAAGCGCCGGCTCACGCCGACTCCGCAGAACGTCCGTTCGTGTGGACAAGTTGGTGGACGACTTCGTGGACAAACCCCCTTCGCGGGCCGTCGCGGGCGGCATAGGATAGGGGTCCACCGCGAACCGAGGCGCTCCCCGGGAGGGACGGACCCCCGGCGGTGGGACTCAAGGGACACCGGGTTGCTGCTCGACCATGCCCGTCGATCGGCTGCCGTTCGTCCCCGGCTGCCACGCGGAGAGACTGGAGGGTCAGCCATCGATGGATCGATCGACCGCGGGCGAACGTGCGTCCGCCATCACGACCGCTGAGGGCGGGGAAGCCATCGACTTCGTTCGCTTCTGCCACCGGCGGCGGCGGGTCGGCTGGCCGGAGCTCTACGACGAGATGTGCGCCGTCGCGGGACGCGGGCTCTACCGCGGCTACGGGCCCGAGGAGCTCGCGTCGATCGGAATCGGCTTCGGGCTCTTCCAGATGCCGTCGCTCGCCGGCCTGGTCGCCCGCGTCGTCGCCGAAGACGCCGAGCGCCGTCGCCGAACCGCCGAGGCGCTCCGGGCCGGCGTCGAGGCCGGACCGGTCGGCGTCGTGGACGTGGAGCCGGCGGCGCGGCTCGACCCGGAGCCGGCCGAGACCGGCGTCCCGGACCATGGAGCGATCAGGCTGGCGGTCGCCGCCGGAGCCTGACGGACCGAATTCATCTCGTCAGGATCTGACGCGCAAGGGCCCCTCATCGGTCAGGATGAGGGGCCCTTTCGTTCTCTCGAGCCGGTCACGCGTTCGCGGCGGCCGGATCGCTACGGGCGACCGGGGTCCGCGGGCTTCCCGGGATCGGCCGGCGCACCGGCGCCGTCCGGTTTGCCAGCGCCGTCCGGTCTGCCGCCGTCCGCGGGTCGGTGGTCGGCCGCGGTCGCCTGCCCGTGGTTGTCCCTCGCGACCGCCGAGACGTCCGCGCCGCGGTTCGTGTCGGGCGTCGGGTCGTCGCCGGTCGCGACCGCGGAGACGGCGGCGCCGTGATTGTCGGCGGTCGGCGCGTCGGCCGGGGCGGCGTCGGGGGCGGCGTCAGGGACGTGATCCGTGTCCCGGGCATCGGGCACGACCGGAACGGTCCCGCCGGCGTGATCCGCGGCGACCCCGAGGCCGGTGGATGCCGCCGCGGGGACCGATGCTGCGCCGGCCACACCGGTCGTGGCCGCGAGAACGAGAAGGGCCAGGGGCGCGTTGCGAAGTCGCTGCATAGTCGCCTCGCTAGATCCCCGGCGGTGCCGTCAACGGTAGCAACGATCGCCGGATCGGTTCATTAGCGTGCGCGCGGCGCCGCATGTGGACGGCGCGCCAGCCGGCGCTCAGGCGCGGATCTTGCGCCTCGCCATCTCGCCCTCGATCTGGCGCTCCGCTTCGACATAGCGGTCGATCTGCTCGCGGATCTGGTTCGCCTCGGGCGTGTAGAGATGGACCTGCTGCTGGAGGATGTACGACAGGCGGCGGCTCGTCATCCGGACGTGGTCGAGGTTCTTCATGAGGACGAGCGGATCCATCGCGGCGAGATCCGACGGGTGGTACATCTCGTTCATGGCCGCATTCTAGGGTGGCACGGCCGCTCGGCGGACGGCCGTCCGTTCAGCGGCGGAAGCCGGGACGTCGCGGTGCCGGGACGAGGAGCGAGGCTGCCAGCCCAGCCGCCGCCAGGATCGCCATCGTCCCGATCATCCACCGAGCGAGCCCGGCGACGCCGAGCGAGAGCTCCACGAGTGCGAGCAGGAACGCGACGCCGTCGGCGGCACGGAGGAACGACGCGCCGCGGCCCATCTGCCAATCGAGCAGCCCGAACGCCACGATTCCCGACATCGGCAGGACGATGAAGAACGACACCGGGAAGCCGCCAACCAGGCTGATCCCGCGATCGCCATCTTCGAGCGGGTGCGCGAACAGGCCGATGATCGCGAGGATCGCCACCAGCGACGCGAGGAGCAGGTGGGTCGTGGCCATGACGGACCGCCCGGCGTCCACCGTCAGAGCGCGCGCATCCCGCGCGGAGGCCAGTCCCAGTCGATCGGCGTCGTGGCGGCGGCGATCGCCCGGCGGCGGCCCGCCTCGGTCGCTCCGAGGACCAGGATCCGATCCGTCTTCGTCGCTCGGCCGGCCTCGGCGCCCCAGAGCTTCGTCATCTTCCGACCCGCCGCGACCTCGTCCCGCGCGACTCCGGCGAGTCGGTAGCCCTCGGGCTCGGCTGCCCGTTCCCAGACCTGCTCGGCCAGCCCGACCGCGCCGCGCAACGGCCGTCCGCGGTCGGTCTCCACGTCGCCGATGACCAGGACGATCACGGCGTCGTCGGTGAGGACCGTCCGGAGGTCGGCCAGGACCTCGCGGAGGAACACGAGATACGGCTCGCGGTGGTGCGCATCGTCTAGCGTCCGGTCGATCGCTCCGGCATCCTCGCCGAGAAACCACGTCCGGAGCCAGTTGTAGTAGCCGTACTTCACGACCCGGAGGTAGGGCGGCGACGTCACGACGAGCCGCGCGCGGTCGGGGAGGCCTCGTGCCGCGAGCGTCGCTCGGGCCCGGCCGCCGGCGTCGCGGGCGTCGCCGAGGAGCGCGACGCCGGGCGTGCGCGACAGCGGCTCGCGGTGGAGCCGCGCCACCTTCTTCTCGAGCCCCGCGAACACGTCCCGCTCGGGTGACGCGAATGCGGTCCGCGCGGCGAAGTCACGGACGTACCGGGGCGCCATGCTGAACGTGTTCGGCATCAGCTCGGACAGGTACGACGCGCTCTTCCCGTGGAGGATGCCCGTCAGCGCGGCGGCCAGGAATCGGTCGACCCGATCGGCGAGATCGAGCGCCGTCCGGACGTGGAGGAGCTGCGCGAGCGTCCGTTCGTGGAAGGCGAGGACGACCTCGCGCGGGACGGTCTCCAGGCGGCCGTCGGGACGGCGGCTGCCCGCGGCCGGCACGCGCGCGTCGCTCGCGCTCGAGGTCTCGGACGACGCGACGACCTCGCGGGCAAGGTCCAGCCACGCCGTCGCGGACGCGGCCCAGGTGAGGCGGAGCGCGGCCAGACGGGTGGCGGCCTCGGCGGGCGTGGCCGGCTCGACCTTCGCCGCGGTCAGGAGGTGCGCGAGCGGGTTCAGGTCGTTGCCGACGCCGATCCGGCCCTCGGCGCATGCCTGGAGCGGCGTCGTCCCGCGCCCGGAGAACGGGTCGATGATGACGTCGCCGCGCCGCGAGTACCGGCCGATGAACGCGTGCGCGAGCGCCGCCGGGAAGCTCGCCAGGTAGGAGCACATCGGGTGGAGGGCCGGACCCCACAGGCGCGGCTGATCCTTCCACTCGGGCGCGATCGGGAGCGCGGGGACGAGTGGAGCCTCGAGATCGAGGGCGAGCTGGGTCGCCGGACGGGTCGTGGGCTCGATCGTCATGTCGGGCGGGCGATCCTCGAGGCTGGAGGGGTCGCGGAGCATACCAGACGGATTCCGCGCCTCCGAGCGCTCGCCGGCGATCGTGCTACGCGGTGACGACGCGATCCCGGCCCGAGCGCTTCGCCAGGACGAGGCCCACGTCGGCGCGGGCGATCATGTCGGCGAACCGGTCCTCGTCCGCGCCCATCGCCGCGCAGCCGGCGGAGACCGTCGCCGAGATCACGGTCCCGTCCGGCCCCTCGACCGAGCGCTCGCGGAAGCGCTCGCGGATCTCCTCGGCGACCGCATGGACCTCCTCGAGGGTCGCGCCGTCGAGGATCGCGAGGAACTCCTCGCCGCCGTACCGAGCGACCAGATCGGCCGTCCGGAAGCGACCCATGACGACCTCGGCGAACGACCGCAGGATCGCGTCGCCGACCTGGTGGCCGTACTGCTTGTTCACGGCCCCGAAGTGGTCGAGATCGAAGATCGCCACGGCGACCTTCTCGCGACGCTCGACCGGCCGGCGGGCGCGTGCGGCCTCGAGGCGCGCGAGCGCCGCATCGAGGTGGCGCCGGTTGAACAGTCCGGTCAGGGCGTCGCGCACGGACAGCTCGGTGACCTCGGCATGGAGGAACGTGTTCGTGATCGCGAGCGCGATCAGGCCGCCAACGACGGGCAGCGCTTCGAGCTCATCGGGGCCGAACGGGCGCCCGACGTCATTGCGGAGGATCGTCACCGCCCCGACGACGACGTCGTCCCGGACGAGGGGCGCGGCGACGCCGGCCATCGTCGGCAGCTCGTCGCCGCTGGCCGCGAGCGTGGCGTTCGTGGCCGGATCGAACCGCCCGTCGACGACCGGCACGCGGTCGCGGATCGCCCGGCCGGCAAGGCCCTCACCGACGCCGATCGGCAACCCGAGGAACCGCTCGTCGGCTCCGGCGACGGCCCGGACGGAGTACGTGCCGGTGCCTCGGTCGAGGATCGTGAGCGCGACCGAGTCGGCGGCGAAGACGTCGAGCAGCTCGTCGGCGATCGCCTGGTGGACGCGGACCGGATCGAGCGTCGCGTTGACCGCGGTCGCGAACGCGGTCAGCCGCCGGAAGCGCTCGGCGCGGGCGGCGAGGCGCTCGCGTTCGCGGGCGAGGGCGAGCGCGCTCGCCATGCGCTCGGCCACGAGGCTCATCGTCTCGACGTCGCTCCGGTCGAGCTGGGCGGACTCGCGGGCCTCGACGTTCATCACGCCGAGGAGCTCGCCGTCGGCGAGCATCGGCGCGCTGACCTCGGAGCGGACGATCCCGGACGCGGCTCGGTAGTCCGCGTCGGCCGCGACGTCCGGGACGAACGCGATCTGGCGCGATCGCATCACGCGGCCGATCACGCCGCTCGTGCCGTCGAACTCGTCGATGACGCTGTCGTAGCCCCGCTGGGCGGCGAGGCGCACCGACGACGATGAGCCGAGGTAGATCGACACGAAGTCGTAGCCGAGGTCCTCGCGGAGCAGCGACACGATCCGCTCGAGCGTCTCGGGCGCGGGACCGGTGGCGGCGAGCAGCCGGCCGACGCTCTCGACCGCCGCCACCTGGCGACCCCGCCGGCGGTCGCGCGCCAGCGAGGCGTGGAGACGGCCGACGGTGACCTTCAGGGCCGAGATCGAGCGGCGCGTGCCGATCGAGAGCAGGACGGCGGTGCCTCCCAGGGCGACGGCGCGCTGGGCGTCGATCGTCCAGTTCTCCGACGACGCCGTCAGGACGGGGAGAAGGTAGAGCGCGATCGCGGCCGTACCGACGAGGATCGCCTGGCGCGCGCCCTCGGCGGCGGCGAGGGCGACGATCGGAATGAACAGCGCCGCCGTGGGCCGGAAGTCGCCGGTCCGAAGGAGCCCCGTCGCGACCGCGACGTACAGGATCGCGAGGGCGAACCGGGCGATGCCGATCATCGTCCGCTGCGATGCGGACGGCCGAAGATGCGGTGCCGCGAGGGCGGCGATCGCCTGGGCGGCGAGGAACTCGAGGCTGACGGCGACCAGCCGCCAGACGTCGGTCTGCTCGCCGACCGCTGCGATCGCGAGGGCCGTGACGACGAGGCCGCACGCGAGGAGCGCCTGCGCATCGTTGGCGAGCCGGCGGATCGTCCGGTGGGCCGGCCACGACCGTCGTCGGGAACGCGCAGCGGGCAGCGGCAACCGAAGGGTCGTCATCGTCTCGAAACCCTAGCGGTGCGCGGCTGCCCCGCCTCCGGGACGGAGGTCCCGCCGAACGGTGGTCCGTTTTGTTCAGGCCGACCGATCGTCGCGCTCGCGACGCCTGGCTCCATGGCGTCCCCGGCAGGATTCGAACCTGCGACCTGCGGTTTAGAAAACCGTCGCTCTATCCGCTGAGCTACGGGGACTCAGGGATGCCAGTGTAGGGGCTCGCATTGGGACGACCGCTTTGCCGCGGCCCCGGGCGGTAGGTCAGCCGAGGTCAGCGCCTTCCATCTCGAGCTCGTCCGGATCGTCCATCGCCTCGTCCGCGTAGCACCACCGCCAGGACTCGCCCGGTTGGATCGTCATCGCGACCGGGTGCCCGCTGTCGCGGAAGTGCGCCGAGGCGTGCTTGTTCTTCGACATGTCGCAGCAGCCGACGGCCCCGCACGACAGGCACGCCCGGAGATGGACCCAGTCGTCGCCGAGCGCGACGCACTGGTCACAGACGTCCGACGCCGGCGGGACGGCGCGCGATTCCCAGAGATGCGGACAGGTGCTCATCGGCGGCAGCGTACTGCCGGGATCAGCCGTCCGCTGTGACGAGCATGACGTCGATCGTGTCGATCGTTCGCGGCTCGGTCAGCTCGATGTCGACGGTCCGCAGGACATTCGACGAGGGCGTTCCGCATCCCGTCAGCCGCAGCTCCCAGTGCGTCGCAGAGGAATCGATCGCGAGGATCGGCGCGTTGTCGCAGGCCGGCGCGATCCACGACAGCCGGATCTTCGTGGGGCTTGCCTGCCCGAGGGCGTACGCGGCGGGTGCGGGATCCTGCGGATGGTTGAACGTCGCGTCCTCGGGGTGCGCGACGATGCCGGAGCCATCGAACAGCGCCAGATCGTACCGATGGTCGTCCGCGTCGATGCCCGTCATCGTCCACGTCGGGAGGCCCGATCCGATCGCGCCCTCCTGGAGCGACGTGTCGATCGCGTCGGCGTCGACGGTCTGATCGAACACGAGCTCGATCGCGAAGGCGGACGCGATGGAATCACCCGAGCAGTGGGGCTTGTCGAGCGCGAGCCCGAAATCCGCCGCGATCGTGAGCCGGTAGATCGAGTCGCACGGCTCGCCGAACCACTCGAGGCGGATCCGCCGGTCGTCCACGTTCGTCGCGGTCAGCGGCTCGCGCGTGCCAGGCTCGTCGGAGACGGTCGCGCTCGCGAAGTGGCCGGACTGATCCGCGATCTCGAGGATCGTCCGGTCGCCGGGCGTCTCGCGCAGGATGATCGTCGCGTCGGCGGGCGGCGCCGAAGGGGACGCCTCGCCCGGGCCGCCCGTGGGAGCGGCGCTGGCCTGATCGAGGGCCACGATCCCTCGCCACGCCGAGACGTCGACCTGGCTCGCGAAAGCGAGGCGCAGGACGCGATCCAGCGGGAACGTGTCCCCGCTGCACGGCTGTCGGGTGATCGTGATCACCTTGGCTCCTTCGTCGACGAACGCCGCGCCGGTCGCCTCACAGCCGAGGCCCATCCACGTGACGATCAGGGCGGCGTCATCCGCCGGGTCTCCCTCGATCCGGACCTCGGTCTCGCCGACGCTGGCGCCGTCCCCGGGCTGGAGCGATGTCGCGTCGACCAGGAAGCCGCTCGTGTCGCGGACGTCGACGGTCAGCGGGTCGCCCGCCGCGACGAGCATCCGAACCGACCGCGAGAACACGGCACTGGCGCTCGCGGACGGCGACGCGCTCGCCGTCGACGAGGCGCTCGCCGTCGGCGACGTCGATGGCGCCGGGGGCGCGTCCTCGTTGCGTCGCCCGCCGCCGAGCAGGGCCAGGCCAAGGGCCACGAGCACGAGGCCGGCCGCTCCGAGCACCAGGCCCGGTCGGAGGCCACCGATCCGGACCGGGCGGGCCATCACGTCGCGCCGGAGACTCGCGAACGGGTCCCACCGGCGAGGCGTTGCCCGGGCATGAGCCAGGGCGGCGATCACGGGAGGCTCCGGCGCGATCGTCGGCCCGTCCCGAAGGAACGCATCGAGGGCGCGGTCGAAGTCGTCGAGGTTCGTCATGCGATGGACTCCCGACCGTTCCCCGTCCGGGAATCGGCTTCGATGGCGGCGCGAAGCGCACGGGCGGCATAGTGGAGACGCGAGCCGGCGGTCCCGATCGGGACGCCGATCACGTCGGCGATCTCGGCCTGGCTGAGACCCGCGTAGTGTTGGAGCACGAGGACCGCCCGCTGCTCGGGGGTGATCCGACGGAAGCCGCGCTCGAGCGCGTCGCGGTCGGCGACAGCCCGGATCTCGTCCGGTCCACGCGATGGCTCTGCCTCGTCGGGGAGGAGCGAGGCGGTGCCGCTGCCGCGGCCGGCTCGACGGGCCTCCGTCATCGCGGCCCGGACGATCAGGCGGTACGTCCAGGCGTCGAAGCGGTCCGGATCGCGCAGCCGGGGCAGCTCGTTCCAGATCGTGATCAGGGCACCCTGGAGGGCATCCTCGGCGAGGTGCTGATCACGCAGGATCCGATACGCGATCCCGTACAGGCGGTTGGAGGCGAACCGGACGAGGGCGTCGAACGCCTCGTGGTCGCCACCCGCCGCTCGCCGGACGAGCTCTCGTTGATCCACGCCGATCCTCGGTTGCTGCCGGAACCTCCGGCCGTCAGGAAGGATGAGGCGATCCCGGCGCGCCGTCTTCAATCTTCGTCACGCTGACCGCGGAACGGGCACCGGGTCCACGCAACGCGGTGGTCGCCCGGCTTCGCTAGGCTGGCAGTCCGGCCCCGCGGCCGGCGGTGCCCCCTCTGGAGATCGCGATGCCCCAGCCCACCGATCCGCGCCCGCTCGACGACGCGGAGCTCGCTCGACTCGATGCGTGGTGGCGCGCCGCGAACTACCTCTCGGTCGGGCAGATCTACCTCCTGGCCAACCCGCTTCTCACGGAGCCCCTCCGGCCGGAGCACGTCAAGGCGCGCCTCCTCGGTCACTGGGGGACGACTCCGGGGCTGAATCTCATCTACACCCACCTGAACCGCGTGATCCTCGCCCGGAATCTCGATGCGATCTGGATCGTCGGCCCCGGCCACGGCGGCCCGGCCGCGGTCGCGAATGCGTGGCTCGAGGGGACGCTGAGCGAGGTCTACCCCGACGTCAGCCTCGACGAGCCGGGGATGGCTCGGCTCTTCAAGCAGTTCTCCTTCCCTGGCGGGGTCGGGTCGCACGTCACCCCCGAGACGCCGGGCAGCATCCACGAGGGCGGCGAGCTCGGGTACTCGCTTGCACACGCGTACGGGGCGGCGTTCGACGCTCCCGACCTCACGGTGTTCTGTGTCGTCGGCGACGGCGAGGCGGAGACGGGGCCGCTCGCGACCGGCTGGCACGGCAACAAGTTCCTCAGCCCGCGGACGGACGGCGCGGTCATCCCGATCCTGCACCTGAACGGCTACAAGATCGCGAACCCGACGATCCTCGCCCGGATCCCGGAAGCGGAGCTGCTCGAATTCGCCCGGGGCAACGGCTATGACCCGATCATCGTCGGCGGCGATGAGCCCGAGCCGGTTCATCAGGCGCTCGCCGCCGCGCTCGATGCGGCCCTCGACCGCGTTGCCGAGCTCCAGCGCCGAGCCCGCGAGGACGGTTCGGACGACCGGCCGATCTGGCCGATGATCATCCTCCGAACGCCGAAGGGCTGGACCGGGCCGAAGGAGGTCGACGGGCTCCCGACCGAGGGAACGTGGCGCTCCCATCAGGTCCCGTTCGCGAACGTCCGTGGGGACGCCGAGCATCTCCGGCTCCTCGAGGGGTGGCTCCGGAGCTACCGGGCGAACGAGCTCTTCGACGCCGAGGGGCGGCCTCGCCGCGACGTCCTGGCCGAGGCCCCGCGGGGCGATCGTCGGCTGAGCGCCAACCCGATCACGAACGCCGGCGGTCCGGACGCGGCCGAGCTCGCGCTGCCGGACTTCCGCGAGCACGCCGTGGCCGTCGACGCGCCCGGCCGGGCCTTCTCCGAAGCGACGCGGGTGACCGGAGCGTGGCTCCGTGACGTGATCCGGGCGAACCCGCGGACATTCCGGGTCTTCGGGCCGGACGAGACGGCCTCGAACCGGCTCGGGGCCGTCCTCGAGGCGACCGACAAGGCATGGCAGGAGGCGATCGTCCCAACCGACGAGGATCTGGGTCGGACGGGTCAGGTCGTCGAGGTCCTCTCGGAGCACAACTGTCAGGGCTGGCTCGAGGGCTACACGCTGACGGGGCGCCACGGCGTGTTCGACTGCTACGAGGCGTTCATCCACATCGTCGACTCGATGGTCAACCAGCACGCGAAGTGGCTGAAGATGACCCGCGAGATCCCTTGGCGACGGCCGCTCCCCTCGCTCAACTACCTCCTTTCGAGCCATGTGTGGCGCCAGGACCACAACGGCTTCAGCCACCAGGACCCGGGCTTCATCGACTTCGTGATGAACAAGAAAGCCGAGGTCATCCGCGTCTACCTGCCGCCGGACGCGAACACGCTGCTGTCGGTCATGGACCACTGCCTCCGCTCGCACCACTACATCAACGTCGTGGTCGCCGGGAAGCAGCCGGCGCTGACGTACCTGGAGATGGATGCGGCGATCCGGCACTGCGCCGCCGGGCTGGGCGTGTGGGACTGGGCGAGCCACGGCGTCGGCCAGCCCGATGTGGTCCTCGGCTGTGCCGGCGACGTCCCGACCCTCGAGACGCTCGCGGCGGCGGCGATCCTTCGGCGCGAGCTGCCGGACCTCCGAGTCCGCGTCGTCAACGTCGTCGACCTGATGCGTCTCCAGCCGCCCGAGGAGCATCCCCACGGCATCAGCGACGCCGCGTTCGACGCGCTCTTCACGACCGATCGGCCGATCGTCTTCGCCTATCACGGGTATCCGTGGCTGATCCATCGCCTCACGTACCGGCGGACGAACCACGACAACCTCCACGTCCGCGGATACAAGGAGGAGGGAACGGTGACGACGCCGTTCGACATGGTCATGCGCAACGACCTCGACCGGTTCCACCTGGTCATGGACGTCATCGATCGCGTGCCCGGGCTTGGGCCCCGTGCGGCGGAGGTGCGAGCACGGATGGTCGCGGAGCGGGCGCGAGCGAATGCCTACGCGCGCGAAACCGGCGACGACCCGGCCGACATCCGCGACTGGGTCTGGCCCGGTTGACGGTCAGCGTCCGCGTCCTCGTCCTGAATCCGGGCTCCAGCACGCTGAAGGCGACCGTCCTGGAGCCGCCCGATCGATCGGCGCTCGCGACGGTCGAGGTCGAACGAGGAGACGACGCCAGTCGCGGGCGTGACTCCGGCGGTCGAGCCGTCGAGGGGGCACTCGCCGCGATCCGCGGTCATGGCATCGATGTGGCCGCGATCGGCGCCGTCGGCTACCGGGTGGTCCACGGCGCGAGCCAGTTCCGGGAGCCGGTCGTCATCGACGATTCGGTCGTCGAGCGGATCGAGGCCCTCGGCACGTTGGCGCCGCTTCACAACGCGGTCGCCGCGGCGACGATCCGGGCCGGGCGGGCGGCCGTGCCCGCGGCGACGCACGTCGCCTGCTTCGACACGGCCTTCCATGCGTCTCTCCCGGAGGACGCGGTCCGCTACGCGGTGCCCGCGCGATGGGTCGCCGAACGGGGTGTCCGCAGGTACGGATTCCACGGGCTCTCGGTCCAATGGGCGACCCGGCGCGTGGCGGAGCTGCTCGACCGGCCCCCGCACGAGCTCGGGATCGTCGTCGCGCACCTCGGGAGCGGCTGCTCGGTGACCGCCGTGGACGGTGGCCGGTCCGTCGACACGTCGATGGGGATGACGCCGCTCGAGGGCCTCGTGATGGGCACCCGAGCCGGCTCGCTCGATCCGGGCATCATCCTCATGCTGCTCCGCGACCGATCGATGACGGCCGCGGAGCTCGCCGAGGACCTGGATCACCGGTCCGGTCTGCTCGGTCTGTCGGAGCGTTCCGCCGACGTCCGGGAGCTGCTCGCCGCCGAGGCCGACGGGGACGACGCCGCGCGGCTCGCGCTTGCGGTGTTCGTCCGGCGCGCGGCCGCCGGGATCGGGGCGGCGGCGACCGCGCTCCCGCGCGTGGATGTCATCGTGTTCACCGGTGGCATCGGCGAGCACTCGTCGGAGATCCGCCGGCGAATCGTCGGTCGACTGTCGCCGCTCGGGGTCGACGGCCTGCGCGACGCGGAGCCGGCGACCGCCGAGTGGGTCCTGGAGGCGCGGTCCGGGCCAGCGATCGCCGTCGTTCGCGCCCGCGAGGATGTCGTGGTCGCCGAGGCAGCGGCGGCGCTGGCCGGCCGCGGCGCGACGATGTCGCCTCTCTAGGCGACCGATGCCGACTTCGCCTGTGCGATCAGGCTTGCGGCTTCCTGGATCGGGATGGCGAAGCCGAGGCCTTCGGCGCTCGCCGCCGTCGCCGTGTTCACGCCGACCACCTGGCCCGCGGCGTTCAGGAGCGGGCCACCGCTGTTGCCCTGGTTGATCGCCGCGTCCGTCTGGATCAGACCCTTGAGGGTGACGGGCCGGCCGGTCTGCTCGTCCTGGACCGTGATCGTCCGGTCGAGGGCGGAGACGATCCCCTTCGTGACAGTCTCGGTGTACGTCCCGAGCGGGCTGCCGATCGCGATCGCCGTCTGGCCGACCGCGATCCCGTCGCTGTCGCCGATCGTCGCGGGCTTCAGCCCGGTCGCCGCGATCTTGACGAGGGCGAGGTCCTGGTCGTCGGAGACTTTCACGACGGTGGCCGGGTACTCCGAGCCATCGGCGAGCGTGGCCTTGAGGCTCGTCGAGCCCTCGACGACGTGGCGGTTCGTCAGCGTGTAGCCATCGGCCGTGAGGATGATCCCGGACCCGATGCCGGTCGCGGTGCCGCCGAAGGGTCCGCGCGCCGACTGGATCTCGGACGTCAGCGTCACGACGGAGTCCTTGGCGCTCGCGACGACGTCCGTGATGTCCTCGTGGGTCACCGTCGTGACGGTCGTGCCGCCGTTGCTGGTGACGTTCGCATTCGGCGTGGCGGCTGGCGGGCTGACGAGGGCCGCCGGCCGCACGATGCCGACGACGGCCGCGGTCCCGCCCGATGCGAGCACCGCCGACAGCAGGGCCGCAGCGACGACCGTTCGGCCGCCGCTTCGTCGGCCCCGCGGGGCCGGCGCGGGTGCCACGGCAGCCGCTGGTTGAGCGCTCTGAGCGGCGTCCCAGCCCGCGGCCGGCGCGACCGGCCGCGTCGGAAATGGGGCGGTCGGCTCGGAAGCGGGATCGGTCGAGCCGGAGGGGTTCGTCGGGAAGGGGGAGTCGTCTGAGGTCATGACGCGGGAGTCTCCGGATCAGGCAGGGATCGTGTCACCGTCCATGACACGCTCGGCCCGTGAGATCGTCCTGAGACTGGATTCCGCGTGACAACGCGCGCCGGCGCGCTCCGAGGGGTGGGTCGCCGGTCAGCCGGGCGCGGAGCTCGCGCTCGGGGCGCCGGAGGGACCCGGCCGGTCGCGCTTCTGATGCTCTCGGCGGAAGTCGCCCAGCTTCCCGGCGAGGATGCCGGACGCATCGATCGAGCCGTCGCCACGGCGGTCGCCGGCGACGATCACGACGAGGCCCTTGGCCAGATCCTGCGCTGTCGCGTTCTCCTTGCCCTGGACCCGGATCTTCGTGGTCGGCGCGATGTGGATCGTCACGGTCGCGCCGTCGCGATCGGTGATCGTGATCGTCCCGTCCGAGGTGGATTGGATCGTGCCGATGACGGTCGGCAGGACGACGTCGACCGCGGTGATCGTGAACGTGCCGTCGTCGCTCCGTCGCTGGCGGAACCGGATCGCGTCGCCGACATGCAGGTCCGCTGCCGTCGCGGGCGCACCGCCCCTCGTGATCGTCGTCGTCGACGTGAGCTGGATCGTGCGCGTCCACCCGTCGACCGTTGCGAGGGAGACGGACGAGCCGTCGATCGCCGTGATCGTGACGCCGCCGGCGCCGCGACCGAACCCCTTCCCGGGCCCACCACCGCCGAAGCCGATGATCGGGCCGAGTCCACCGAACGGCCCGAACACGCCGTGGCCGAACCCGTGACCGTTCCGAGGTCCCTTCTCGCCGCCGGGCCCGGGCGAGCCGCTCGCGGCCGCGACGCCAGGGTTCGCGCCGGCCGTGCTCGTCGTCCGCGGTCCCGCCCCCATCGCGACGGCGGAGCCGATCACGACGACGAGCGCGGTGCCGAGGACCAGCCCGGCCCGGATCGCCGAGGTCTTCGACGGCGTGCGGCCGGAGAAGGCGGGAGTCGCGGACGGGTCCCGGTCGCCAGGTGCGCTCCTGGGTCCGGTGGCATCGCGGGCTGGCGCGGTCGACGTCTCCATCCGGCCCCGATCCTACGGGACGGCGGGCGGTGTGTCCTGAGAGCGGTGCGCCGACGCGCCGCGGGCTCTCGCGTCAGCGAGCGTCCGCCGGCTCGCCCGCGTGCCCGCCAGACAGCCGGCCGTGCCGTTCGGCTGCCTCGCTCGGCGGCGCGTCGGCAGCCGGAAGGCGAACGATGAACCGGGCCCCACCGTCCGACCGGTTGGTCACGATGATCCGGCCGTCGTGGAGGTCGACGATCGACTTCGCGATCGCCAGGCCGAGCCCGGTCCCGCCGGTGGACTGGCCGGGTGCCCGCCAGAATCGTTCGAAGACGTGGGGCATATCCTCGGCTCGGATCCCGGGGCCGTCGTCATCGACCTCGAGGACCGCCTCGCGGGCGTCGGCGCGGACGGTGACGCGGACGCGGCCGTCGCGCGGCGTGTGCCGGATCGCGTTGTCGACGAGGATGACGATCAGCTGGCGGAGCCTGGCGTGATCGCCGTCGACGATGGCGGGCTCGGGGTCGAGCCCCAGCGTCACGCCGCGGTCGGCTGCCGTCGTGGCGAGCGCGCCGGCGCCATCTGCCGCGATGTCGCCGAGGTCCACGGGCAGGCGCGTCAGCGAGATCGCGCCCGAATCCGAGCGGGCCAGGAGCAGCAGGTCCTCGACGAGCGAGGTGAGGTGGCCCACCTCGACCTCGATGTCATCGAGGGCATCCGAGGGAGCCGCGTCCGGCTCGCGCGACCGTCGGAGGTGCTCGACCGAGCTGCGGATCACGGTGAGCGGCGTACGCAGCTCGTGGCTGGCGTCCGCGGCGAACTCACGCTGCCGGCGCAGCGCGGCCCGCTGCTGCACCAGGGATTCGCGGATCGGGACCAGCGCGCGACGGGCATACACCCACCCGAAGACGACGGCCACGGCCACGACGACCAGTCCGCCGCCGAGCAGGACCGTCCGCATCGCATCGAGCGTCTGGACCTCCGCCGTGCGGTCCTGGATCACCTGGACGTAGACCGTGCCGAACTCCTGCGAGGTCGCCTGGGTGGTCCGCACGCGGATCGGTAGATCGTCGATGACGTCCGTGCGCGTGTCGACGCCATCGGGCGCCGCCTTCGCCGCGTCGATCCCGGACTGGATCGGCAGCCCGTTCGGGACGATCGGGACGCCCGGCCCGACATGGATCGCCTGGCCCCCTTCGCTGGCGATCAGCGCGAACGTCCCGCTCGAGCCGCCCCCGAAGCTGAAGCCCTGGCTCGGTCCGATCGGACGCCTGGCGAACTCGGCCGTCCGGTTCTTCAGCAGCTCGTCACCGGTCGCCTCGAGGTTGCGGGCGACGACGAGGTAGAGCGACGCACCCAGCACGAGCAGCACGAGGAGCGTCGAGAGCCCGCTCCACAGCACGAGCCGCAGCCGGACGTTCCGGATGAGCCGGCCATCCGCGGCCAGCGCGCGCTCGTCGGCTGGGGCGACCGAGCCGGGTTCCGCGGCGACGCCGTCAGGCATTGTTGAGACGGTAGCCGACACCGCGAACCGTCTCGATCCGATCGCCCTCGGACCCGAGCTTCGTCCGGAGATAGTGGACGTAGGCGTCGACCGCGTTCGGCGTGACCGCGACCCCGAACGGCCACGCCTGGTCGAGGAGCTGGTCGCGACTGAGCGCCTGGCCGGGGTGGCGCAGGAGCGATTCCAGCAGCGAGAACTCGCGCGGGCTGAGGTCGACCTGGCGGTCCCTGACCGTCACCGTCCGGGATGCCTCGTCGAGCGCGATCGGACCGGCGACCAGGCGCGGGCCGGGCCGCCGGGCCCCGTTCTCCGCCCGACGTCCCAGCGCCCGGAGGCGCGCGGCAAGCTCGTCGTACGCGAACGGCTTGACGAGGTAGTCGTCGGCCCCGGCGTCGAGGCCGGTCACCCGATCGGTGATCGTGTCGCGCGCGGTGAGCATCAGGATCGCGAGGTCACGCTTCTCGCGGCGGATCCGGCGGGCGACCTCCAGGCCGCTGATGTCGGGCAGCCCGACGTCGAGGATCACGACGTCGATCCCATTCTCGCCGAGCGCGAGGTCCAGCCCGGTCTCGCCGTCGGCGGCGATCTCGACGTTGTGGCGGTCCTGTTCGAGGAGGCGAGCGAGCGACCGACCGAGCCGCTCGTCGTCCTCGACGAGGAGGAGCTTCATCGTGTCCGTCCCTGCGTTCGCCGTCGACTGGTGGTCAATCGTCCGCCGGCCCGTCGATCGTGCCAGATGCCGGCGAGGGTGTCCCCGCCGTGGACCGGGAGGAGGAGGGGAGACGGTCCACGGCCGGGGTTCGACGGCAACGATCGCCGCGACCGATGAGAGCGCCATGAGACGCCGTGGGCCGCGGATGGCGGCCCCGGTTGTGGGGAGCCGACCCATCCGGGGTACCAGCGACTAGCCCAAAGTACGGCTTGGCGACCCCATCCGCCCACCCATACGCTCTGCCCGTCAGCGAGCCGCAGTCCACCTCTGGGCACCCCACGGGCGCGCAGGACACGCAACGCAAACGAACGCGACCATAGCGAAGAGGCAACGACCATATGGGGTCCATGGCCGTCAACGAGCTCGGGCCGATGCTGACGGCGACCGAAGTCGCCGAGATGCTCCACCTTCACGTCAACACCGTGAAGCGGCTTGGTGACCGCGGCGAGCTCCCGTTCTATCGGGTCTGCAAGCGCGGCGACCGACGCTTCCGGCTCGACGACGTGATGAAGTTCCTCGCCCAGAACCGCTAGCCCGTCCGGGGCGGCGATGCCGCCCGCGAGCCGCTCCGTCTCTCTGAAGCGTCCGTCCGCCGACGGGCGCTTCATGGCGTCCCCGGGCGGTCAGACCTGGCGGAGGGCTTCGCCGAAGATCTCGACCGCCTCGGTGATCTCGGCCGCCGACGCATCGAGCGGCGGGATCCAGCGGATCACGTTGCCGGCGACGCCGCAGGTCAGGACCAGCAGGCCGAGATCGGCCGCCTTCGCGATCGCCGCCTTCGCCGTGACCGGGTCCGGGGCGCGCGTCTCGCGATCGGTCACGAACTCCACGCCCACCATGAGACCGCGTCCTCGCACGTCGCCGATCCGCGGTTCCTCGGCCGCGATCCGGCCCAGGCCGGCTCTCAGCTCCGCGCCGCGGGCTGCGGCGTTGGCGATGAGGCCCTCCTGCGCGATCGTCTCGAGGACCGCGATCCCCGCCGCGCAGGCGACCGGATTGCCGCCGTATGTCGACCCGTGCGCGCTCTTGCCCCAGCGCTCCATGACGTCGCGTGACGCGACGATCGCCGACAGCGGAAGTCCGTTCGCGATCGCCTTGGCGAGGACGACGATGTCCGGGGCGATGCCGCTCTCCTCGAAGCCCCACATCCGGCCCGTCCGGGCGAAGCCCGTCTGGACCTCGTCGGCGATGAGCATGATCCCGTGCTCGTCGCACAGCGCGCGCAGCGCTCGCAGGAACGACGCGGGAGCCGGGTTGTAGCCACCCTCGCCACGGACGGGCTCGATGAGCATCGAGCCGACGACCGACGGCGCGATCGAGCTGGCGAGGAGGCCGCGGAGGGCGGCGATCGCGGCCTCGGACGCGCGTTCCTCGTCGGCGTCGAACTCCGGATACGCGGCCGGGTACGGAGCGATGTACACGCCGGGCAGGAGGGGCTCGTACCCCGTCCGGTAGTTCAGGCTGGAGGTCGTGACGCTCGTCGCGCCGAACGTCCGCCCATGGAACCCGCCGCGGAACGCCACGATCCCGGGCCGGCCCGTGACCCGCCGGGCGAGCTTCAGGGCGCCGTCGATCGCCTCGGAGCCCGAGTTGAGGAACATCACGCTGTCGAGGGACGGCGGCATCGTGCCGGCGATCATCGAGCTGAGCTCCACGACCGGCTGGGCGTAGCCCATCGCGCCCGTCGGGCCGATCAGCCGATCGACCTGCGCGTGGATCGCCGCGGTGACGCGCGGATGGTGATGACCAAGGGCGGTGACGGCGATGCCATTGGCGAAGTCGAGGTACGCACGGCCGTCCGTGTCGATGAGACGGTGGCCCTCGCCATGGCTCCAGCTCCGTTCGAAGTAGCGGCCGAGGACGGGAGTCAGGTGCGTCGCGGACGCGGCGAGATCGGTCGTGACGGTCGGCTGATCCATCGGCCGAGTATAGGGAGCGCCCGGGCCGGAGCCCGGGCGCGTCGGAGGGCGTGGGTCGGCGGATCAGCTGCCGGTCTGGCGCTGCTCCTTCTCCATCGTCGTCCCGCAGCAGCAGGTGAAGTTCGTCATCTGTTGCATCTTCGCGGGGTCGCCGTGGTGCCGAAGCCGGATCTCGCAGCCGCAGTTCGGACAGACGAAGTCGTCGCCCTCCTGCATCTGGATGCGGCGGGTCTGGTCGGTCTGCGTCAGGGTCATGGGAACCGAGCGCTCCTTCCTCGGGGGCCGGACCCATCGTCGCCCCGTCGGCGTGTCGGCTGGGTCAGCCCGCCGGGTTGGGGCTTGCAGGGCCGTGTCAGGGTCGTTGCAACCGGGCGGCGAGCCGCCTCCATGCCGGGCTAGCATTCGGCCGATGGTCGATTTCGCGCTCACCGACGAGAACCGTCTCGTACAGGCGGCGGCTCGGGCGTTCGCCGAGCGCGAGATCCTGCCGCACATCCGCCGCTGGGACGAGGAAGGCAGCTTCCCCCGGGAGATGTTCGCCAAGCTCGCCGAGCAGGGCTTCCTGGGCGCCCCGATCCCCGAGGCGTGGGGCGGCTCGGGGATGGACTACCACTCGTTCGCGATCCTGTGCGAGGAGCTGGAGCGCGCCGATTCCGCGTTCCGGGTCGTTCAGAGCGTTCACGTCGGTCTGAACTCTCTGGCACTCCTGCAATGGGCGACCGACGAGCAGAAGCAGCGCTGGCTCGTGCCGCAGGCGAAGGGCGAGAAGCTCGCGACGTTCGGGCTCACGGAGCCGGGTGTCGGCACGGACGCGGCGAACCTCGCGACGACCGCCCGCCGCGACGGCGACAGCTACCGGCTGAACGGCAACAAGATCTGGATCAGCCTCGCCGACATCGCCGACCACTTCCTCGTGTTCGCCTCGGTCGACCGGGAGAAGGGATGGCGCGGGATCACCGCGTTCCTGCTGGAACGCGGGATGAAGGGCCTCTCCACGGGAACGCTCCACGGGAAGCTCGGGATCCGCGCGGGCAACACGGGCCTGATCAACCTCGACGACGTCGTCGTCCCGGCGGACCACCGGATCGGCGAGGAGGGCGAGGGCTTCCTGATCGCCATGAGCGCGATCGACCAGGGCCGCTACACGGTGGCGGCGGGCGCGGTGGGGCTCGCCCAGGCGTGCCTGGACGCGTCGCTGAAGTACGCGCACGAGCGCTCCACGTTCGGCCAGGAGATCGGGCGGCACCAGCTCGTCCAGCAGCTGCTCGCGAAGATGGCGGCCGGGACCGAGATGGGCCGGCTCCTCGTCTGGCGGGCCGGCTGGCTGAAGAACCAGGGGCTCCGCAACACCCGCGAGACGTCGCTCGCGAAGTGGCACGCCACCGACCATGCGGTCCAGAGCGCCCTCGACGCGATCCAGGTCCATGGCGCCAACGGCTATTCGAACGAGTTCCCGGTCGAGCGGTACCTCCGGAACAGCAAGGCGGCGGTCATCTACGAAGGGACCAGCCAGCTCCACACGATCATCCAGGCCGAGTACGCGCTGGGCTATCGCCACGACCGGCCCCTCCGCTGCGAGCCGGTCCCCGCCCAGGGTTGGACGCGACCGGTGACCGACCCGCGATGACGCTCGCGCCGGAAGTGATCCGGGCGGGCGTGGTCGTCCTCGTGGTCGCGCTGACGGCGGCATTCCTCTTCGGGACCTGGCACGCCGTCGTCGGCGGTCTGGTGAACGGGAACCCGCGAGCCGGGACCTTCGGCCTCGCGCTCGCGTCGGTCACGGCGGCATTGCTCGCGGGGATCGCCGCGATCGTCCGCCGGCCGAGCCGCGATGGCTGATCCTGGTCCGAGCACGTCGACCGCCGGCTGGACCGACGCGGAGCTCGGGACGCTCGCCGAGCTCGCCGAGACCTTCGTCCGGGGCGGATCGGTCCGCCGCGCCAACCTCGCGGCCGACGCGCTCCGTCGCGCGACGGATCCGGCTCAGCTCGCCCAGCTCAAGCTCGTTCTGCGAATGCTGGAGTCGCGGCCGGCGAACCTGCTCCTGACCGGACGGCCGACGGCGTTCCGCAACCGGTCGCCGACCGATCGCGAGGCGGTGCTTCTCGCGTGGGCGACGTCGAGATTGCCGCTCCGCCGGTCGGCATTCCAGGCATACCGGAAGCTGCTGACATTCCTGGCGTACGCAGACCCCGGTCCACCGGGTGCGCCGAACCCGCTCCACGCCGCGATCGGCTACCGCCCGGACCGCCCGCCGGTGACGCCCGACATCGCGCCGATCCAGCCGCTCGAGGTCCATGCACCGGCGGACGCCGACCGCCCGCTCACGCTCGAGGCCGACGTCGCGATCGTCGGGTCGGGCGCCGGGGGCGGCGTCATCGCGGCCGACCTCGCCGCCGCCGGTCGATCCGTCGTCATCCTCGAGGCCGGACCGTACGTCGACGAGGCGCACCTTCCGACGAACGAGCTCGACGCCTACTCACGGCTGTACCTCAACCACGGGCTGCTGACGACGTGGGATGGCTCGATCACGATGCTCGCCGGGTCCGCCGTCGGCGGCGGGACGCTCGTGAACTGGATGACCTCGATCCCGGCGCCGCCCGACGTCCGGCGCGACTGGGCACGCGACCACGGCGTGGAGGGCATCGACGGGGCCGAGTTCGACACGGACGTCGCCTCGATCGAGACCGATCTGAGCGTCGCCGAGTCGGTCGTCATCCCGCCGAAGGACGACGTGATCCTCCGCGGCGCGGCGGCGCTCGGCTGGGAGGCGGCCCGGACTCGCCGCAACGCCCGCGACTGTGGCGATTGCGGAAGCTGCCCGTTCGGTTGCCCGCGCGGCACGAAGCAATCCGGGATCCGGGTCCATCTCGCCCGCGCGTCGGCCGCCGGCGCCCGGATCGTCGATCGGGCGAGGGTCACGCGCGTCGTGGTCGAGGGGACCGCCGTCGCCGGCGTCGAGGCGAACGTCCTCGTCGCCGATCCGGCGACCGGCGAACCGGTCCTCGGGCCGGGCGCCGATCCCGCTCATCCGCGGACGCGGCGCCTCGTCGTCCGCGCGCCGCAGGTCGTGGTCGCGGGCGGTGCGCTGCGGACCCCCGTCGTGCTGCAGGCGTCGGGCCTCGACCATCCAGCCATCGGGCGTCACCTCCAGCTCCACCCGGTCTCGGTGGTCGCCGGCGTCTTCGACCAGCCGGTCGAGATGTGGCGCGGGACGATGCAGGCGGCGCGATCGCTCCAGTTCGGCGCGCCGGACGCCGAGCGCAGCGCCTATGCGATCGAGTCGGCGCCCGGCCATCCCGGCCTGATCGCCCTGGCCCTGCCGTGGGAAGGGACCGACGCTCACGCCGCGCTCCTGGCCAGGATCGGGAGTGTCGCGCCGCTGGTCGCGATCGCCCGTGATGGCGGTGAAGGGCGGGTGCGGCGGACGAAGGCGGGCAACGCACGCATCGACTACCGGCTCGATGCCCGCGGCATCGCGACGCTCCGCCACGGGCTCGCCTCGATGGCCGAGCTCGCCCGGGCTGCCGGCGCCCGGGCGATCGTCGCGGCCGGGACGCCGCCGGAATGGCACGGCCGCGATGGGTTCACGCCGGGTCGCGACGAGCGCGCGTTCGTCGTGTTCCAGGACAGGCTCCGGACCTTCGACTTCGCTCCAAACCGCGGGGCCGTCTTCTCGGCCCACCAGATGAGCACCGTCCGGCTGGGCGCGGCGGTCGCGGATCACCCGTGCGACCCCGACGGTCGCGTCCGGACCCGCGCCGGCGACCCGGTCCGAGGGCTGTACGTCGGCGACGGCTCGCTCTTCCCGACCGGGATCGGCGTGAACCCGCAAATCACGATCATGGCCCTGGCCCGGCGGATCGCCCGCACGGTCCTCGCCGAGGGACGCGCGTCCGGCTGACGCGGGATGCGGCGTCAGGCGGTCGCGGGCACGTCCTCGTGCTCGTGCCGGTGTCGCGGCTCGCTGGCCGGTGCCTCCGTCATCCGGCTCCGGGCCAGGATGATCAAGGCCACGCCGGCGACGATCACGGCGCCCGCGGCGAGCTGGACCGGTCCCACCGTCTCGTGGAGCAGCAGCCAGCCGAGGAACACCGCGATGACGGGATTGACGAACGCGTACGTCGTGACGAGCGGCAACGGCGCGTGGCGGATCACCCAGACGAACGCGGTGAAGGCCACGAGGCTGCCCACGACGGTGAGGTAGCCGGTGGCAGCGATGGAGTCCACGGTCACCGACGCCGGCTGGAACGCCGCGAGCTCGCCGGTCGCGACCGCGGCGATCGCGAGGACGACCGACCCGCTCAGCATCTCGAGGCCCGTCGCGAAGAACGGGTTCGAGGGCAGCGACGCGCGGTGGGCGGCGAAGGTCGTGCCGGCGGCCCACAGCATCGGGGACAGGACGATCGCGCCCACGCCGACCGGATCGAGGCTGCGATCGACGGCGATCCCCTGGGCGACGAGGCCGACGACCCCGACGAGCGCCGTGCCGATCCCGAGGACCGCCAGTCCGGGGAGCCGCTCCGCGAACAGGACCCGGCCGTAGACGGCGACCCAGACCGGCATCATCGCGATGAGGACGCCGGCGATGCCGGACGGGACGGTCTGCTCGCCCCACGAGACCAGGCCCATCCCGCCGAACATCAGGCACGTCCCGACGATCGCGCAGTCGCGCAGCTCGCGGAAGGACGGCCTGGCGACGCGGCCGCGGGTCGCGATCATCACGGCGCCGATCATCACCAGACCGGCGATGGCGAAGCGGATCGCGCCCATCACGAACGGCGGCAGCGACTCGACTGCGACGCGGATCGCGAGGTACGTCGATCCCCAGACGACGTAGAGGATCAGGATCGCGGTCCAGACCAGGACGGGCGACGCCGTCTTCAGTGGCCGGGCTGGTGAGTTTGGCTTAGTCGGCTGGTCCAAGGCGCCAGTGTAGCCCGCCGGCCGAGAGCGTGCTACGCGACGGCCGCACCAAGCGGACGGCAGTGCTTGCACGGTCGGTACCCCGCGCCGAACGCCGCGCTCGCCGACGGGAAGTGCTTGAGGTGGCGCTCGGTGACCCGCCGGGCATCCGAGCACGTCGGCATGCAGAAGATCCGGGTCGTGTCCGAGCCGAAGTATCGGACGCCGGCTCGGGCCAACGCCTCGAGCTCGTCCGGATCGGCGCCCTCGGCGGTCAGGATCGTCCGCTTGTTGTCCGGCCCTCCCAGCGAGTACTGGCCGATCATCCCGTCGCTCCGGACGACCCGGTGGCACGGCACGATCAATGGCACCGGGTTGTGGCCGAGCGCCGTCCCGACCGCCCGGACCGCCTTCGGCCGGCCGATCTCCGACGCGATCCAGCCGTAGGGTCGGACCTGCCCGCGCGGGATCTCGAGCGCCTTCCTCCACACCGCCTGCTCGAACTCGGTCGTGCCGCGCAGGTCGAGGTCGATCCGGACCTGGCGATCGCCGGCGAGCCGCCGCTCGATCCTCCGCGCCAGCCCGGCCGGGATCGCGTCGCGGCGCCGGGCGCGCCGGCCGGTCCGGGCGTGGAACCGCGCCTCGAAGGCGTCGTCGTCGCGCTCCCCGGACACCTCAGAGACGCCGCGGCCGTTCCAGACGACCCGCAACGGACCGAGCGGAGAGTCGAGGATCGCGTAGTCGTCGGCGAGGCCCACCGCCACGAGTGTCGCGTGAGCGAGACCCGGAGGCGCCGCCTCGCGCAGGCCGGCGAGCGCGGCCTCGGCGCCGGGATCGATGGAGTCGGTGGTGAGGTTCATGCAGGGATCTCCTCCCGTTCACGCGCTTCCGCGGCGAGCAGGGCGGCCCGCAGGGCGGCGAGACCGCGGTGGACATGGGCCTTGACGGTGCCTTCGGGCCGCCCGACGGCCTCCGCGATCTCCGCGTAGGACATGCCGTCGACATGGCGGAGGACGACGGCGGTTCGTTGGGCGGGCGTCAGGTCGGCGAGGAGGCGCGCCCACATCTCGCGCTCATCGCGCCGGGCGAGGGGATCGGCGGCCGGCTCCGCGCCCGGATCGAACGCCAGCTCGGTGGTCTGAACCCGCCGGACGCGGGCCCGGTTGCGCCCGCCGTTCAGGAGGATCGTCGTGAGCCAGCCCCGGAGCCGGACCTCGCGGATCCGGGCGGCCGGCCAGGCGTCCAGCGCCCGATAGGCCCGGACGAACGCGTCCTGCACGAGCTCCTCGGCGTCGCGCCGGTCGCCGCTCGTCCGCAGGGCGATCGTGTAGAGGCGATCCTGGTGAGCAAGGAGAAGCGCCTCGAAGCCGCCGTCGAGGTCGGCTGCGAGGCGCTCGGCGAGCTCGGCGTCGTCGGGTCGTCGATCGTCCATCGTTGGATGGAACACGTTACCGGAGCGATGCGTTGCGACCGCTCCGGTGCCGATCCGCGCCGGCGCCGAGAGGGAGTGGGCCGGCGTCACCGGCCCGCGCCTACTTCACCTCGACGGTGACGTCCTTCATCGTCGTCGGGTGGACGGTGCAGTGGTACGTGTACGTGCCCGGCGCCGTGAACACGAGCATCGCGGTCGCGCCGCCGGCGATCTGGCCGGTGTCGCACGAGCCATCGTCCATCGTCGCGGTGTGGGGGATCGAATCCTGGTTCGTCCACGCGACGATGTCGCCGACCTTGGCCTGGACCGTCGGGGTCCCATACGCCGAATTCTTGATGTCGACCGCCGTCGCGGCGGTCGATCCGGCCGGCGCGGTCGCGCAGGCCTTGGCGGTGCCGCCGCCGGCGGAGGCGGCACCCGACGCTGCGGCCGGTGAGGCGGCGGCCGGCGCGCTCGGGCTGGGGGTCGCGGCGCTGCCGCACGCCGCGAGGAGCGCGACGAGTGCAGCCGTGGTCAGGGTGATGCCGAGACGGCGCATGGTGAGCCTCCGAGTTGGGCGATCGACGGTCTGGGGCCGCGATCGATCGGGATGATGGTGCTCCCTACGTCTGACCCGCGTCGCTGGTTTCGTCCTATCGTGCGAGCGTGGACCCTTCACCCCGCAGCGAGTCCGTGGCGACGGCCGCCCCGGGCCGGTCGTCGGCGCCGCCGCAGACCGGCCCGCCGGCTGGGCTCCGCGACCTGACGCGAGCCGACGTGCGCTGGCTCGCCTGGCACGAAGCCGGCGCGCATGCCCTCACCGGACGGGAGGTCCGGGACCTGGGCGACGCATGGATGCTCTACGACGAGACCGACCGCGAGCCGTTCTGGAACCGGATCGCCGGGATCGCCTGGCCGTCGGATCCGCATGCGTTCGACCGCCGCCTGACCGAGATCCTGGCCCTCTTCGCGGGCCTGGACCGGATCCCGCACGTCTGGCCGTCACCCGGGTACGACGAGCCGGCCGATCTGACGGAGCGCCTGCTCGCCCACGGGTTCGTCGACCACGGCGGCGGCATGCTCCTGCTGCTCGATCCGGACCGCGGCCCGGGTCCGATCCCGCCGCTGCCGGCCGGGGTGACGATCGAGCGCGTCCATCGTCGGACTGGGGCCGAGGCCATCGCGGCCGCGGAGGCGATGGCGGCCGTCCTGGTGACGTCGTTCGCCGTGGAGCCGGAGCGCCGGGTGGCGATCGAGCTCGAGGCCGTCCAGGGCCTCACCACCGACGCGTACCACGCGGTCATCGTCCGCGTGGATGGCCAGCCGGCCGCCGTCGCTCGCCGGACGACGTTCGCGGGAGCGAGCTACCTCTCGTCGATCGGGACGGACCCGGCGTTCCGTGGCCGCGGCCTCGGCCGGCTCGTGACCGCGATCGCGGCCGCGGACGCGCTGGCGGCCGGGAGCCGCTGGACGTACCTCGGGGTGTTCGAGGACAACACCGTCGCGCGCCGTCTCTACGCCGATCTCGGGTTCGACCCGGTCGGCGTCGTCGGGCCGGACCTGCTCCTCCGGCCCTGAACGTGGCGGACGACCTGGCGTGGCTCGCGGCCCGCGGCGAGCCACGGCTCCTCGCCGAGATCGTGGCGACGGTCGAGCTCGAGCGGGCGCTCGCGGCGGCTGGCTTCGACGTCCGGCTCGCCGCCCGCGCCGTCGACGACGTCCTCCTCGGCGCTCGCGTGGTCCTCGTCACGCGCGATTCGGCGACGATCGCCATCGCCGAGCCGTCGACCGAGGGCCGGCTCGCGGCGTCGCTCGCCCGGTCCGGCGAGGGCGTCGTGGGGCGGTATCTCGCCGCGGCCGTCGATCTCGACACGATCCGGCGGTTGGCGGCCGGGGCGGGCGTCGCGCTGAGCCGGCGCGAGGTCGGGCCGTTCGGCCCCGAGGTCCTCGTCGCCACGACCCCGGCGGCCGGCCCGCACCTCCTCCTCGTGGATGCCCGGACGGTACCATCGCCCGGATGACCGACCGCCAGCCGATCACCCTGCGGGCAGCCCAGCCCGGCGACGCGGACCGGATCGCGGCGCTCTTCACCGACGAGGGATATCCGTCGGGGCCCAGCGACATCCTCGATCGGCTCCGTCGCTACGGCTCCCCGGAATCGCGGGTGGTCGTCGCCGAGGGCGGCGGGGAGGTGGTGGGCTTCATCGCGCTCCACGCGGTCCCGCGCTTCGAGCACTCCGACCGTGTCCTGCGGATCATGGCGCTCGTCGTCGACCCCGGTGTTCGCGAACGCGGGATCGGTCGGCTGCTCATGGAGGAGGCCGAGCGGGTGGGCACGGAGCTCGGCGCCGCGTGGTCGGAGGTCACCGCCGGCCACCATCGGCCCGACGCGCGCCGCCTCTACGAGGAGCTCGGCTACGACGCCTCCGTCGCGGCCTATCTCCGGAAGCGACTCTAGGCCCTGGCGACCGCCTTCCCGCGTCTGCGCCTCCGCGATCCCGCGATCGACCTCGTCGACCTGCCGTGGGAGCTGCCGCTCGCGCGGTGGCCCGCCGATCAGCTCGCCTTCCGCCACGTTCCCGTCGGCCCGTCGCGACACCTCGTCCGCTTCCTCGTCTCGAGCGGCGTGCTGTATGCGCTGAAGGAGCTGCCGATCGAGGTCGCCGGTCGCGAGTACCAGGTCCTGCTTCATCTGGAGACGCTCGGACTGCCGACCGTGGAGCCGGCCGGCGTCGCCGAGGCGCCGGAGCGCGAGAGCGCGATCCTCGTGACGAAGTTCCTGCCGCACTCGCTCCAGTACCGGCGGCTGATGATGCGCCTGCCGCCGGGACCCAGCTCGTCCCGCGAGCGGCTCCTCGACGCGATGGCGTTCCTTCTCGTCGACCTCCACCGGAGCGGCGTGTTCTGGGGTGACTGCTCGCTCGCGAACACCCTCTTCCGCCGCGATGGCGATCGGATCGAGGCCTATCTCGTGGACGCCGAGACGAGCGAGGTCTTCCCGAGGCTGTCCGACGGCCAGCGGAGGTACGACCTCGACATCCTGGTCGAGAACGTCGCGTTCGGGCTGGCCGACCTCGCCGCGATGGGCGATCGCTCGGACGCGACCGCGGAGGGGGACGCCGACGACGCGATCCACGCCGCAGAGCACGTCCGCCGGCGGTACGACTCGATCTGGGCGCTCATCCACGACGAGCCGGAGCTGCGATCCGACGATCGCCAGGCGATCCGCAACCGGGTTCGGCGCCTGAACGACCTCGGCTACTCGGTGGATCTCGACGCGGATCCGACGGCGGGCGAGGGCCGCGTCCGTCTCCGGATGGCAGTCACCACCCGTCGCTACCACGCCCGCGAGCTCGAACGGCGGACGCGGGTCCGCGCCCTGGAGGGGCAGGCCCGGCTCCTCCTCAACGACGTGAACGAGTACGGGGCGTGGCTGGAGTGGTACGAGAGCCGGGCGATCCCGGCCGACGAGGTCGCGGAGCGCTGGCTCCGCGAGGTCTATCGACCCACGCTCGCGCGCATCGCCGAGTCGGTCGGCCCCGACCGCGATCTCGTCCAGGCGTACTGCGACGTGCTCGAGGAGAAGTGGTACCGGTCGGAGCAGCGGGGGAGCGACGTCGGGCTGTCCGCCGCGATCGACGCGTATCTCGCGCTCGGCGCGCCGTCGCCGGAGAGCACCCGGGACGGCCCGGCCGCCGGCCTCGACCCGATCGACGACGACACCGTCGAGATCGACCCGCTCGCGGCGACCGAGACCGACTGATCGCGGGCGGGACTTCGGGCCGAACGGCCCGCGCGGTCCGGGCCGCTCCGTGGCACCATCCGCCGGTGACCAGCCTGACAACGGCCGGTGCGGACCCCGTCATCCGCGTCAGCGGCCTGCAGAAGTGGTACGGCGAGACGCGCGCCGTCGACGGGGTGAGCTTCGAGGTCCCGGCCGGAACCGTCTTCGGCCTGCTCGGACCGAACGGCGCCGGGAAGACGACGACGGTCGAGGTCCTCGAGGGTCTCCGGACGCCCGACGCGGGCGATGTCCGGATCCTCGGACTCGATGCCGTCGGCGAGGCCGACGCCCTCAAGGCCCGAATCGGGGTGTCGCTCCAGACCGCCGCGCTCTACCCGAAGCTCACGGTCGTCGAGGTCCTCGACCTGTTCCGGAGCTTCTACGGCCGGGGCCGCGCCACCGACGAGCTCGTGGGGCTGATGGACCTGGGCGAGAAGCGCACGACCCGGACGGCCAACCTCTCGGGCGGTCAACGACAGCGCCTGTCGGTGGCCCTCGCGCTCGTCAACGACCCCGAGCTCGTCTTCCTCGACGAGCCCACGACGGGCATGGACCCGGCCGCGCGCCGCGCCCTCTGGGACATCATCCTGGCCCTCAAGGCCGAGGGCCGGACCGTCCTGCTGACGACCCACTACCTCGAGGAGGCGGAGGTCCTGTGCGATCGGGTCGCGATCATGGACCACGGGAAGATCCTCGAGGAGGGCACGGTCGAGGACCTCGTCGGGCGCCACTTCCAGGAGCGTGCCGTGCGGTTCGACGCCGTCGACGGCCTGGCCGACGAGCGTCTCGGGGCGATGGCGGGTGTCAGCTCGGTCAAGCGCGAGGACGGCGAGGTCATCGTCTACACCCGCGACGTGGCCGCGACGATCGGCGCGGTGCTGGAGGCGTGCGAGGCGCTCGGCTCGGAGCCGAAGAACCTCGCGGTCCGGCGGGCGACGCTCGAGGACGTCTTCCTCGACCTGACCGGCCGAGCGCTGCGGGACTGACGATGCGTCCGCTGCTGCTCCTGACCGTCGCCAACATCAAGAGCTTCACCCGGGATCGCGCGGCGCTGTTCTGGACGCTGGCGTTCCCGCTGATCTTCGTCGTCCTGTTCGGGTCGATCTTCTCGGGCGGCACGAACGAGCGCTCGATCGGCTACGCGGATCTCGATGCGACGCCGGCGTCCGCGCAGCTGAAGACGGCGTTCGGGTCCGTCACCGGGGTCAAGCTCGTCGACGGCTCCGAGGACGACCTGCTGGCCCGGATGCGGAAGGGCGAGGTCTCGGCGGTGATCGTCGTCCCGAAGGGGTTCGGCGACACCGTCGCGGCGAAGGCCTCTCCCGCCGACGTCACCGTCTACACCGACCCGAGCCAGAGCCAGGCCGATGCCGCGACCCGCCAGCTCGTCGGGTTCGTGCTCTCGGCGGCGAACCAGGCAGCGACCGGCCAGCCGCCGGCGGTCGTCCCGAGCTTCCAGCCGATCCAGACGAACGACCTGACGTTCATCTCGTACCTGGTGCCGTCGATCCTCGGGATGTCGCTCATGCAGCTCGGGATCTTCTCGTCGATCCCGCTCGTCGCCGACCGCGAGAAGCTGATCCTCAAGCGGCTCCACGCCACGCCGCTGCGGCGCTGGCAGCTGGTCGGGAGCAACATCCTCATGCGGCTCCTGATCGCCGTCTTCCAGACCGCGATCATCGTCAGCGTGGGCTCGGCCGCGTACCACGTCCAGATCGCGGGATCGTGGCTCCTCATCGGGGCGCTCGTCCTCCTCGGCTCGCTCGCCTTCATCGCGCTCGGCTACGTGATCGCGTCGTTCGCCAAGAGCGAGGAGTCGGCCAACGGGATGACGAGCGTCGTCCAGTTCCCGCTGATGTTCCTGTCCGGCACGTTCTTCCCGATCGACGCGATGCCCGACGCCCTGAAGACCGTCGCCCGGGCGCTCCCGCTGACGTACCTCGGCGACGGCCTGCGGCAGGTGATGGTCGACGGCACGCCCTTCGCGCCCCTCTGGGTCTGCTTCGCCTTCCTCGCCGTCTGGCTGGTCGTCTGCTTCGCGATCGCGGCCCGCTACTTCAGGTGGCAGTGAGCAGCGCGTCGACGTCGATGCGGCTCGGAGCCAGGTCGGCGGACTGAACGGCGGCCGCGGCGACTCGGGCGGCGATCGCCAACGAGCGCTCGATCGGCAGTCCGTGCAGCTCGCCGAAGACCACGCCCGCCAGGAACGCGTCGCCGGCGCCGTTCGAGTCCACGAGATCGCCGGGCGCGACGGGTGTTGCCGGGACGTCGATCCAGCGGCCGTCCGCGGTGAGCGCGAGCGCGCCGCGCTCGGCCATCGTGCACACGACGAGCTCGCGGCCGGCCGCCCGGAGGCGCTCCATGAAGGGCCGCGGATCGCCCAGGCGGTCCGCGCTGAAGAACACCCGATCCGCGGTCCAGAAGTCGTGCTCGTACTCCCGTTCGCCATCGGTCGAATGGAGGTCCGTCCACGTCCGCTTGCCGAGGCGGCGCGCGATCTCGAGCGTCGGCCGTGCGGCCGGGGTGATCGCGACCAGGACCTCGTCGGCCGCCGAGATGAGCGACTCGACGTCAGGCCCGGCGAACCGCGCCGCCGGGTCACCGGTGTGGAGCAGGAACGAGATCCGCTGGCCGGCGGCGTCCATGAGGTTCACGTGGCGTCCCGTGCCCGTGGGATCGAGGACGGCGCTGACCGTCACACCGGCTGCCTCGAGGCCGGCCCGGACCCGCTCGCCCGGCTCGTCGTCGCCGATCAGGCAGCGGAGCGTCACGTCGACCCCGAGGCGGGCGAGGTTCATCGCCTTGCCGGCGCCCGACGATCCGATGGTCTCGTGCCACGACGGCGGGAAGAAGCTTCCCGGCTCGGGCGCCGGGAAGGCGTCGACCCGGATCATCGTGTTCCACGACGCCGCGCCGAACGCGACGACGGTGCCCACGGGCCGATCGGTCACCAGGTCTCGTCGTGGACGATGTCGGCGAGCGCCTGCCGTCCGCCCGCCTTGTTCGGTCGGGCGAGCGCGGTCGGGTCAGCCGGGTAGCCGAACGAGAGCAGGTACTCGCAGTGGTGGTCGTCGGGATAGCCCAGGAGACGCCGCGCGAGGTCGTGCTCGTAGACGGTCGCGGGAACGCTCCCGATGCCGAGCTCCCACGCCACCAGCATCATGTTGCCCGCCGCCATCCCGAGATCGAAGAGGACGGAGAGCGGGCTGTCGGCCGCCTTCGGGTCGGGCGTCACGAGCGCGATCGCCACGGCGGCGCCGGCGAGGTGCCCCGCCCACGGCCCGACGGCGGCGAGCTCGCGGAGGTGCTCGCGGTCCCGGCAGACGATGAAGTCCCAGCGCTGGAGGTTCTTCGAGCTCGCCGCTCGGCGGCCGGCATTGAGGATCCGGACGAGGTGGTCGGGCTCGAGCGGGCGATCGGCGAACTCGCGGACGACGCGCTTCGTTCGGACGGCCTCCCAGACGGACATCTCGCTTCGTGGGCGGTCGGAACGATCGTTCATCCCGCCAGCTCCGAGCCGAGCTCGGTGTCGTCGAGGCCGGGCGCGACCGTCTGGACTTCCGGCGGCCGGCCGGGCAGCCGACTGGCGAGCCCCACGAGCGACCGAAATCCACCTGGCTCCAGCTCGACCTGCGTCGGTGGCCGAACCGCGTCGGGCGGCGGACGGCGGGCGTCGACGGCCTCGGCCCGCGCGGCGGCCTCGTCAGGCGCGAGTGGTCCGTCGAGGGCTCGAGCGAAGAACGCGGCGACGGTCCGGCGATAGACCGGGAACTCGTAGAGCCACGAGTGGAGGCCGCCGTCGATCTCGAGCGTCTCGGCCGGCCGCCCGGTCGCGGTGACGATCTTCGCCAGCCGCCGGAGATGGCTCACCGGGACGACCGTGTCGTCGGTGCCGTGGACGAGGAGCGCCGGCCGGTCGATCCGGGCGAGCGCCTCCGTCGCCGAGATCCGGACGATCCGGTGGCCGCGCGGATGGAGGTACACGCGCGTCGTCAGCCACGCCAGGGGATAGGCGATGACGTCCGGGAGCGGCAGCCGTGCGAGCCGGAACGTCTGGCGGGTGAGCCGCCAGGGATCGGCCGGTGCGGACGTCGCGACCACGGCGGCGATCCGCGCCTCCTCGGCCGCGGCGAGGATCGCGCCGATCGCCCCCATCGAGTGACCGAGGATCGCGCCGGACGTCACCTCGGGCCGCGCGACGAGCGCCCGCCACGCGGCGAGCGCATCGCTGCCGAACTCACCGGCGGTGATCGGGAGTGACTCCCTGGCGTTCGCACCGTGGCCGCGGACGTCGACCGCGAGGCAGTGGAACCCGGCGGCGTGGAGGAACTGGACGATCGGCAGCAGGCGGTCGCGGGCGCTCTCCCAACCGTGGACGAGCGCGACACCCGGTCCCGGTGCCCCGTCGTTCGCGGGGACGAACCACGCCGGCAGGACGAGCCCGTCGTCGGCCGGCGCAGCGACCGCCTCGAACGGGAGGCCCAGGTCGGCGGGCGTGCGCTGCGGCGGACGCGGCGTCGGATAGCCGGCCCGCGTCCGGTACACGAGGGCGAACCGGTACGCGAGCGCGAACGGCGCGGCGGCGAGCGCCGCCAGAACTCCGGCATGACGAGCGGTGGGCACGACCGAATCGGACAGCCGCGACCGGACGCCTGTCAAGCGGCCGGGACGTTGCGCGGCCCCTCCCGTGGCTCGCGCGCCCGTCGCCGCAGCGCTTGGCTCGCCCACCCTCGCGGCAGCCCGCGACCGACCGATAGACTCGACGCGTGGCGAAGCGCGACCCGCACGACGTCCTGGGCATCGAGCCCGGCGCGACCCCGACCCAGATCAAGGCGGCCTGGCGGCGCCTCGCTCGGACGCACCATCCCGACCTGACGGGCGACGACCCGGCGGCGTCGCAGCGGGCGACGCGCCGGATGGCCGAGATCAACTCGGCGTACGCCGAGCTGACCCGCGACGGCGGCGCAGCCGCGCGGCGGGCAAGGTCCGGTGCCGCCGACGGTGCCGCCGACGTTCCCTCGGCGGGTGCGACGCGGCGGGGCGGGCCGCCGAAGGCGAAGGCGACGCGGCCGGTGACCGGCCGCGTGGATCTCAGCGACACCGTCCGCCCGCGGAACCAGACGATCCGACCCGATGGCGCCTCGAACGGCTCGACGCTCCGGGGCCACGCGCCGTACCGGCCGGCGCCGGCGTCCGCGGAGCCGCCACGCGCCAGCACGCCGACCGGACCACTGGCCCGGTCGCGTGTCCGCGGGTTCCGCCGTCCCGCGACGCCGCCGCTCGACGAGGCGTTCGCGATGGAGCTGCCCTTCGGCAAGTTCCACGGCCACACGCTCGGCCAGGTCGCCGCGTTCGAGCCGTCCTACATCGATTGGCTGGCGACGACGATCACGCGCGACCCGGATCTGCTCGCGGCCGCCCGGGCCGTCCGCGACGAGCTCGATCGGCAGGGCGTCGTCCGTCGCGCACGGGCCGACCTGGCGAATCGCCGCGCGCCGTGGCCGATGCC
>DASSMI010000047.1:0-12592 GCA_035688935.1 Candidatus Limnocylindrales bacterium
CCGGGGGCGTCCGGCTCGTCGGCGAGCAGCTCTCGCCGGTGATCGGCGGCGACCTCGAGCGGAGTGCACTGCCGGTCGGGGCGTTCGAGTGGTGGCTGGAGAACCCCGGGCCCGACCCGCTGACGGTCGGGCTCCTGTTCAGCTGGGCCGATCCGTTCGGGGCCACCGGTGGTGCCGTGTCTCGGCCGCACGCGATCGAGCGCGACGCGGCCTCGGTGGGTGTGGTGCTCGGCGACCCGGGCGAGGCGGCCCCGACGGGACTCCGTGGCACGTTCGCGATCGCCGCGGCCGCCGATGACGGGCTCGAGCTGAGCGCCGCCGCGTGGTTCGACCCGGTGGCCGACACGGAGCTCTGGACCGATTTCGCCGCGGACGGCCGGCTCGAGGCCGGTCCCGGCACGGCAGCGGCCGGATCGCGGGCCGGTGGCGCGGCCATCGCCGCCACGATGGCGCTCGCGCCGGGCGAACGCCGATCGATCCGCTTCGCGATCGCCTGGGACCTGCCGATCGTCGAGTTCGGCGGCGGCCGGCGCTGGTGGAAGCGCTACACGCGGTCGTGGGGTCGCACGGGCCAGCGGGCCGGCGACCTTGCCCGGTACGCCCTCGCCGAAGCGCCGGCCTGGCGCCGGGCGATCGAATCGTGGCAGGCGCCCTACCTCACGGATCCCACACGGCCCGACTGGTACGTGATGGCGCTCTTCAACGAGCTCTACTTCCTCGTCGACGGCGGCACGTTCTGGGAGGCCGGCGAGGTCGGCGAGCCCGAGCCGGACCCCGACGATCCCGGCCGGTTCGCGCTCCTGGAGTGCGTCGACTACCCGTTCTACGACACGGTCGACGTCGACTTCTACGCCTCGTTCGCGCTGCTCGAGCTGTTCCCGGCGCTGGAGCTCCGGGGGATCCGCGATCTGCTCGCCGCGATCCCCGTCGACGATCCGTCGGTCGTCACGATCGAGGCGTCGAGCGTCCGGGCGACGCGCAAGCTCGGCGGGACGGTGCCGCACGACATCGGCGGTCCGGACGAGGATCCGTTCGTCCGACCGAACCGCTACCGGTTCCAGGACGTGAACGGCTGGAAGGACCTCGGCCCGAAGTTCGTCCTCCAGGCCTGGCGCGATGCGGTGGCCGCCGGCGGAACGACTGGCGATGACCTGATCCGCGACGCCTGGCCGACGGTCGTCGACGTCATGACCCGGCTCGCCGCGTTCGATCGCGACGGCGACGGTCTCCCGGAGCACGACGGGCTGCCCGACCAGACGTACGACACGTGGCCGATGCGCGGGCCGTCGGCGTACGGCGGGTCGTTGTGGCTCGCGGCGGTGGCGGCGACCGAGGCGATGGCGGGCCGGCTCGGCCTCCGCGAGGAAGCGCGGACATGGGCCGCCACGTTCGAGCGGGCCCAGATCGCGTTCGACCGGCGGCTCTGGCGGCGCGACCACTACGCGTACGACGGCGGTGACGGCCCGAGCTCGGACTCGGTCATGGCCGACCAGCTCGCCGGCCAGTGGTACGCCGACGCAACGGGCCTGGGCGACCTCCTCCCGCGCGACCGGGTGGAGGAGGCGCTCCGGACGATCCATCGGCTCAACGTCGGTGCCCACGCGGGCGGCGTCATGGGCCCGGTGAACGGGATGCACCCGGACGGCACGGTCGATCGGTCGAGCGAGCAGTCGGCCGAGGTCTGGGTCGGGACGGCCTACGCGCTCGCCGCGTTCATGATCGGACGGGGGCTCGTCGACGAGGGCTGGGACACGGCCCGGGGCGTCGTCCGGACGACCTACGAGCGCGGCCTGTGGTTCCGGACGCCCGAGGCGTACGACGCGGACGGCAACTTCCGCGCCTCGATCTACCTGCGGCCCCTGGCGATCTGGGCGATCGAGGAGGCGCTCCGGCGGGGTCGCCCGGCGCCCGCCGCGAGCGCCGCCGGGTCCTAGTCGTCGGTTCGGGCGAACGTAACCGCGTCGCCGAGCGACAGCGCCTTCCCGGCGTCCCACGCCGCTGAGACGGCCGTCGGGTCGAGGCCATCCCGGAGCCGGGCGACGTAGCGCTCGTATTCGGGACCCTCCTCCAGCGCCATCGGCGCGTCGACGGCCGTCCGGATCGCCTCGGCGGCGCCGAGCAGTCGAGCGGCGCGTTCGAGCCGGCCGGCCTCGATCGCCAGGAAGGCGATGTTCTCGAGCTGGTTGGCAACGGCGGCGCGATGTCCGAGATGGATCCATCCGCCGATCGTCTCGCGGTAGATCGCCATCGCCTCGTCGAAACGGCCGCCGCGGCGGAGGGCGTGCCCCAGGTCGCTCCGCGCGGCGAGGCCGAGCCGCTCGTCGCCGATCTCGGCGAACCGCGCCGTCGCGTTCGCGAACTGCCCGGCGGCTGCGTTCGTCTCGCCCAGCTGGCCCAGGACCCGGCCGTAGGCCATCGACACGGCCCCCAGGACGTACGGGTTGCCCGACGCGCGAGCGGCCTCCTCGGCCCGGAGGACGAGGACGAGCGCTGCGTCCGGGTCCTGGCCCGCGACCGCCGCTCCGGCGAACCCGGCCGCCATGCCGAGCATCCAGGACACGTTGTTCGCCGCCGCGAGCTCGATGCCCTCGGCGAAGAGGTCCATGAGGTCCGGCCGGCCGCCGGTGAAGACCGCAGACACGAGCAGACCGCCGGCGGCCTGCAGCCGGGCGCGCACGTCCCCGCTCGCCTCGGCCAGGATCGACGCGTCCTGGGCCCAGCCGAGCGCGATCTGGGCGCGGCCGCCCATCGCCCACATCCGGGCGGCCTCGCCGAGGAGACGTCCGGCGACGGCCATGTCGGCTGGATCGGCGTCCGGGTTGCCGAGCGCTCGAGACCGGGCGATCTCGATCGCGGCGACGAGGCGCGCGTCGCTGTCCGAGGACGGGACACGCGCGATCCAGTAGCCGAGGAGATCCGTCGCCATCCGGACGGCGTCCCACGGGGCTGCCTCGAGACCCCACTCGAGCGCCGCGTCGAGGTTCTCGACGTCGGCATCGAGTCGATCCAGCCAGTCGACCATCCCGGGGCCGCGGAGCTCGGGCTCGGCCTGGGCGGCGAGCGCGGCGAACGCAGCGAAATGACGGTCGGCGAGTCGCTCGGCCTCGCCCGAGGCGATGAGCTTCTCGCGGGCGTACTGACGGATCGTCTCGAGCATCCGGAACCGGGTCGAGGCCCCGCGGTCCACGATGACGAGGCTCCGATCGACGAGTCGCGTGAGCCGATCCACGAGCTCGCCCTCGTCGAGCGGCTCGTCGCCGTCCCCGACGATCCGAACCGCCCGACCGATCGTCCAACCGCCGGCGAAGATCGACAGACGCCGCAGGAGCACGCGGTCGTCCTCGGTCAGCAGGTCCCAGCTCCAGTCGATGAGGGCGTGGAGCGTCTGCTGGCGCGGGACGGCCGTCCGTCGGCCGCCGGCGAGCAGCCGGAAGCGATCGCCGAGGCGCTTGGCGATCTCGTCGGGCGACATGACGGACACCCGCGCCGCGGCGAGCTCGATCGCGAGCGGGATCCCGTCGAGGCGACGGCAGATCTCCGAGACCGGGGCGACGTTCGCCTCGCCGAGCGCGAAGCCCGGATCGACCGTGCCCGCCCGGTCGAGGAAGAGCCGCACGGCCTCCGTGCCGGCCGCCGCCTCGATCGCGGCCGGGTCCATCGCCTCGTCTGCCCCACGGCCCGGCGCGGCGGGACACGACAGCGAGCGGAGCTGGAAGACCGCTTCGCCCGCGACCGCGAGGGCCTCTCGGCTCGTCGCGAGGATCCGCAGCCGGGGCGCCGCGGCGAGGAGCCGCTCGCTGATCCCGGCGACCTCGTCGACGAGATGCTCGGCGTTGTCGAGCAACAGGAGCAGGTGCTTGTCGCCGACGAACGCCTGGACGGTGTCGAGGGCCGGCTGGCCGGGGACCTCGGGCGCGCCGAGCGCCCGGGCGACCTCGGATGCCACCCCCGCCGGATCGCCGAGCGGCGCGAGCTCGGCGAGCCAGACACCGTCCGGGAAGGCATCGACGAGCCGCCCGGCCGTCTCAAGCATCAGCCGCGTCTTGCCGGTCCCCCCGACGCCGATCAGGGTGACGAGGCGGTGTCGCTCGACGAGCCGGGCGACCTCCTCGAGCTCGCGCTCGCGGCCGACGAACGTCGTCAGCTGGACCGGCAGGTTCGTCCGGCGGGTGCTGAGCGAGCGGAGCGGCGCGAACTCGGACGGGAGATCGGCGACGACCACCTGGAAGACCTGCTCGGGCCGGTCGAGGTCGCGCAGGCGATGCGACCCGAGGTCGCGCAGGACCGAGCCCGTCGGCAGCCCGTCCGCCGCGAGCGTGGCGGCCATCGCCGACACGAGGATCTGGCCGCCATGGCCGATCGCGAGGATGCGCGCCGAGCGGTTCAGCGCCGGCCCGAAATAGTCGCCGTCGCGGACCTCGGCCGTCCCGGAGTGAACGGCCATTCGCACCCGGAGCGCGCCGATCTCGCCCCAGCTCGCGTCCCGCAGCGCCCGCTGACCGTCGAGAGCGGCCGCGACGGCCTCGTTCGGATCCGTGAAGACCGCGAGGATCCCGTCGCCGGTCGTCTTGATCACCGCCCCGGCGCGGCGATCGACGGCCGACCGGAGCAGGGCGTCGTGCCGGGCCAGCGCTCCGGCCATCGCCTCGGCGTGCTCCTCCCAGAGACGCGTGCTCCCCTCGATGTCGGTGATGAGGAACGTCGACAGGGCGGCGGCCGGGGCGGTCCCGGCGGTCGACGAGACGGGGAGGATGGCTTCGGGCCGCCGGTGAGCGGTCGCCGCGGACGATTCGAGCATCAAGTCCACGCCGCGGGCGAACTCAAGCGCGATCGGAGCACCGCCGAAGTGTGGCACAAGGAGCGGGGCGTCGATCCGCCGCGACGGGACCGCGGCCTCGTGGCCGACGGCACCGTGCCAGCCCCGGTGGACTGCGGCCCCGTGGCGCCCGCGGAGCGCCCTCGCGTTCGGCCAGGTCGCGGAACGGACGGGCCGTGATGCGAGCCCTCAGCGAGCTTCGGCCGGCGTGCGCAGCGTGGCGATCGCCTGCTGGATGGCGTCGTGCAGGCGCGCGCCGGTCGGCTGGCCGACGAGCGGCACGACCCCGTGCTCGGGATCCTCGTCCTCGGGACCGAAGGCCAGGCCGGGGAACGTGAGGACGATGGGGACGTTCGGGTGGAGGCGTCGGAGGCCGGCGATCAGCTCCTCGGACCCGTCCATGTCCCCGCTCGCCCACGCGTCGTAGACGAGGACGTCGGACCGCTCCGCGAGCGCGCACGTGGCGCCGTTGAGGACCGGGCAGGTGTTGCCGGTCGGGCCGCTGCACTGCTCGACCTGGTAGCCGAAGCGACGCAGGGACTCGACCTCCTGGTCGGCAAGGTCGATGTCGTGGTGGACCACGAGCGCGCGAGTCATCTCCCAGTACCTCCACCGGGTGGCGGCGTCCGCCGGAGGGCAGGCGCCCGCTGCCTGCGCAGGGTGCGCCGCGCGTGCCGTCCCGAGAAGTGACGAAGGGACCGACGCGAGGGGCCGTTCGGCCGCATGTGCGGGCCGCGCGACGACGGTCAGGCCCGATGCCGCTCCGAGAACCGGCGGATGCGGACGAGCGCCTCCTCGAGGTGCGCGAACGACGTCGCGTAGCAGGCCCGAACGTGGCCCTCGCCACTGGGCCCGAAGGCCGAGCCCGGGATCACCGCGACACGCTCCTCCTGGAGGAGCCCCTGGGCGAACGCCTCGGAGGAGAGGCCGGTGGCCGTCGTCACCTCGGGGAAGGCGTAGAACGCGCCTCTCGGCTCGAACGTCCGGAGACCGATTCCGTTGAGGCCGTCCACGACGAGCCGCCGCCGCCGGTCGTACTCGGCGACCATCGCCTCGACGTCCGCGTCCCCGCCGACGAGCGCCTCGAGCGCGGCGTCCTGAGCAGTCGTCGGCGCCGACATGATCCCGTACTGGTGGACCTTGACGATCCCTTCGAGGATCGGCGCGGGCGCAGCGAGGTAGCCCACCCGCCAGCCGGTCATCGCGTACGCCTTCGAGAAGCCGCCCATGAGGATCGTCCGGTCCTTCATCCCGGGCAGCGCGCTGAACGCCCGGTGGCGGTACGTGCCGTACGCGAGCCGGTCGTAGATCTCGTCGCTGTACACGAGGAGGTCGTGTCGTTCCGCGATCCTCGCGAGCTCGTCCTGCACGTCGTCGGGGAGGACGGCGCCGGTCGGGTTGCAGGGGTAGCCCAGGAACAGCGCCTTCGTGCGCGGCGTGATCGCGGCCTCGACCGCCGCCGGATCGAGCGCGAAGTCGTCCTCCAGCTTGGTGCTGACGTGGCGCACGATGCCGCCCGCGAAGACGACCGCGGGCACGTAGGCGACGTAGGACGGCTCGTGGAGGATCACCTCGTCGCCCGGGTCGCACGTCGCCCGCAGCGCGAGGTCCACGGCCTCCGAGGCGCCCACCGTGATCAGGAGCTCCGTCGCCGGGTCGTAGGCGACGCCGTAGCGGCGCTCGAGATGGGCGGCGAGCGCTTCGCGAAGCTGGAACGTCCCGTAGTTGCTCGTGTAGTGCGTGCGCCCCGCGTGGAGCGACCGCACGCCGGCGGCGACGATGCGCTCGGGCGTGTCGAAGTCCGGCTCCCCCACCCCGAGCGAGATCACGTCGTCCATCGTCGCGAGGATGTCGAAGAAGCGCCGGATCCCCGACGGCGGGACGGCGCGGACGCGCTCGGCCAGGGCGCGGTCGGCGAGCGGTGGCCGGGACGGCTCGGCGACACTCATGCGCGCAGCGTACCGCTCCCGCGCTCAGTGCCGGAGGCTGGCGGCTCGTTCGCCGGGCGTCGGCTGGCCGGGATCGGTCGTGAGCTCGATCTGGGTTGGCTCCTGGCCGCGCCATGGCGCGCTCGCCGTGAGTCCCTCGTACGCCCGCGCGAGGCGCAGCAGCTCGAGCTCGGACCAAGCGGGCCCGATGAGCTGGAGACCCACGGGCATCCCCTCGGACAGGCCGCATGGGATCGAGATCCCGGGCAGCCCGGCCATGTTCACGGGAAGCGTGCACGCGTCCGAGAGGTACATCGCGACCGGGTCGGCCATCTTCGCGCCGAACCGGAACGCGACCGAAGGCGACGTCGGCGCGACGAGGGCGTCGAAGCCGCTCTCGAAGAGAACGTCGAAGTCGCGCTTGATCAGCGTCCGGACCTTCTGGGCTTTCACGTAGAACGCGTCGTAGTAGCCGGCGCTGAGGGCGTACGTCCCGAGCATGACCCGGCGCTTGACCTCGGGGCCGAAGCCGCGACCGCGCGTCGCGAGGTAGTTGCCGAGCGTGTCGCCCTCGCCGAGCCGAGGTCCGTAGCGGATCCCGTCGTAGCGGGCCAGGTTCGCCGAGGCCTCCGCCGGGGCGACGATGTAGTACGTCGCCAGACCGTAGTCGGTGTGCGGGAGGCTGACCTCCTCGACGGTCGCACCGGCGCCCTCGAGGGCGGCGACGGCCTCCTCGATCCGGCGGCGGGCGTCGGGCTCCATCCCGGCGACGAAGTATTCCGTGGGGAGGCCTAGACGCTTGCCCTTGAACGCGGCGGCCGCCTCGTCGTCGGAGGCGGGGAGGCTGAGGAGCTCGTCCGGGACAGGCACGGGCGCGGACGTGGAATCCCGGTCGTCGCGGCCCGAGACCGCGTGGAGCAGGGTCGCCGCGTCGCGGACGTCACGCGCGAACGGGCCGATCTGGTCGAGGCTGCTCGCGAAGGCGACGATCCCGTAGCGGGACACGCGGCCATACGTCGGCTTCATCCCGACGATCCCGCACAGCGCGGCCGGCTGCCGGATCGAGCCGCCGGTGTCCGTCCCGAGCGACAGCGGGGCGTGGTAGGCCGCGACGGCCACCGCGGAGCCGCCACTCGAGCCGCCCGGCACGGTCTCGAGATCCCACGGGTTCGAGACCGGCCCGTACGCGCTGTGCTCGTTCGAGGAGCCCATCGCGAACTCGTCCATGTTCGTCTTGCCGAGGATCACCGCGCCGGCGGCGCGGAGCTGCTCGGTGATGTGAGCGTCGTAGGGCGAGACGTACCCCTCGAGGATCCGCGAGCCGGCGGTGCACTGGCCGCCCTTCACGGAGATCAGGTCCTTGAGCGCGACCGGGACGCCGAGCAGCGGGTGGGCGTCGCCGGCGCCGGCTCGGAGGCGCTCGTCGGCCGCGTCCGCGCCGGCGAGGGCGCCATCCCGATCGATCGTCAGCCAGGCGTTGAGTGCGTGGTTACCGGCCTCGGCCGCGTCGAGATGCGCCTCGGTCAGCTCGCGGGAGGACACGTCGCCGGCGCGGAGCCGGTCGGTCATCTCGTGGGCGAGGAGTCGCGTCAGATCGGTCATGACGGCCGGGGGCTCAGTCGCCGCCGAGGATCGCCGGCACCACGACGTAGCCACCGGCGGCGTCCGGTGCGTTGCCCAGGACGTCCTCGACGGCCAGCGACGCCGTCACGACGTCCTCGCGGAGGATGTTCTCGAGCTCGATCGTCTGGGCGGTCGGCGGGATCGCCTCGGTGTCGAGCTCGACGAGCTTCTCGTACTGCTCGAGGATGTGGTTGAGCTGGCCCTGGAGCAGGGCGATCTCGGGGTCGGTCAGGCCGAGGCGGGCGAGATGGGCGACGTGTTCGACGTCGCTCCGGGAGAGCTCGGGCATGGCGGCGATGATCGCATGGGCGACCGACGCCCGTCGTCCTTGGTAGGCTCGGATCGTGGGCGGCGCGCAGACGTGCAGACGCGCGACCGCTCGACCAACCCGGGACGATGTGGACCCATGACCGTCGCCAGCGCCACGATCCGCCCGATGACCGCCGCCGACGTCGCCCGAGCGGCGGACGTCATCCGCCGGAACGACTTCGGCGAGCGCGAGCAGTTCTTCGCCTGGGCGATCGAGCGTCCGGAGATCCGCCTGTTCGTCGCGGAGGACGAGGCGGGAATCGCGGCGACCGGCTGCGCGGCCGCGAACGGGCGGGTCGGCTGGGTCGGCGTGATCTTCGTGCGGCCCGATCGGCGCGGCAGCGGCCTGGGCGGCCGGATGACCCGGACGGTGATCGCCGACCTCGAGGAGCGCGGCTGCCGGAGCCAGGTGCTCGTCGCCTCGCCCGCCGGCCGCCCGATCTACGAGCGCCTGGGGTTCGCCGTCGTCGACCGCCAGTTCCGGTACCACGCGCCAGGCATGGGCACCGAGCAGCCCTGGCGGGACCCCCGGCTGCGCCCGTATCGCCCCGATGACCTCGGCGCGATCCTCGGTCTCGATCAGGCGGCGACCGGCGAGGACCGGTCCGCGGCGCTGCGCTCCCTCGCGAGCCCCGACGCCACCTGGGTGACCGTTGACGGGGCGGACCGAGCGACGGGGTTCTTCCTGCGGCCACCGTGGCGCGGTGGCGCCGTCATCGCCCCGAATCCTGACGACGGGCTCCGCCTCCTGGAGCTCCGTCGCCGGCAGGCGCCCCCCGACGGTCAGGCCGGCGCGGGGGTCCTCGCCTCGAACACGATCGGCCGGGCGCGATTGCGCGCTGCCGGCTGGAGCGAGGAGGTTGCGAACGTCCGGATGGTCCGAGGCGAGCCGCTCCGGTGGAACCCATCCGCGATCTGGGGCCAGCTCAACGGGGCGCTCGGATGACTCCTCAAGTGCCGGCGATGTCGGACACGACGAAGATCGACCGACAGCGATAGCGCGCGACATCGCGGTCGTCGGGCGTCGGCTCGCCGCTCGCGCACGCTTCGGCGTCGGGATCCCCGAAGTGGCCCCGGACGACTGCCGCTCCGGTCCCGAACTCGCAGACCGATCGTGCCGCGAGGTCGGGGTGACCGCGGGCGTCGAGCGAGGCCGTTCCGTCGCTCAGGTGGACGAGGATCGTCGGCGGCCCGGCGAGCCACGCGCCGGCATTCGTTGACCCGGCGCTGCAGGTGATCGTCACCGTCGCCGAAACGCTCAGCTCGGATTCGCCGAAGCACGAGACGCCGCCGTCGCCAGGAGCCGCGGACGCGAGCCCGCTGAGCACGGCGAGCGAGATCGACGCCTCGGTGCCCGGGCAGCCGAGCTCCAGGTCCTTCGCCCAGGTCTCACCGTCCTTCCCCGCGACCGCAACCCACCCGATCATCGTGCCGCCGCCCGAACGGCTGACCGTGGGCGCGATGACCCGGAACCAGTCGTAGCCGCTGCCGGTGACGGGTCCGCCGATGACGAACAGCCGCGTGCCCTGGGCGAGCAACGGGTCGTATCGGACGGACGCGTCGCTGACGACGGGCTGCGATCGGACCCGGAGGTTCGGCGTCACGGTCACCGCCGCGACGCCCCGCGTCAGGTAGGCCACCGCGGGATCGCTCCGATCGACGACGAACATCGTCCGGCACCGGAGGACTGCGTCTGTCGCCGTCACGGTCGAGCCCGACGTCGGCTCGCCGGTGACGGCACACGACCGGGAGGCGGGGTGATCGAAGCTTCCGCTGAGGGTCGCCATCCGTCCCGAGATCAGGCCCGAGCTCGCGTCGGGCCCGGCGGGCTCCCGGGCGATCGCAAGGGTGGCGACCGTCGTCACCCCATCCAGCCCGCGAGCATCGAGCGCGGCGGTCCAGCCATCCAACCCCGCGAGCCACGTCGGTCCGCCCAGGCAGATCCCGGTCCCGCCCGCCGGACACGGGTCGTGCGGCTCGGCACCGGTCACGAGCGCGCGGAACGCGAGCGGCGAGCTCCCGTAGCACGACAGCGCCTCGAGGCGGTTCATCGCGGCGAGCACGTCGACGGTGGGGGGATCCGAGCAGGCGACGGTCGCCGGCGCGATCCAGCGCTCCCCGCTGATGTCGGCGTCGGCGACCCAGCCGATCGGCCACGTCCGGGACGGGTCGGACGGCCGCCAGGCGGCGACCTGGTACCAGTCGTGGTTCGTGGCGGTGACCGGACCGGCGAGGACGAAGAGGCGATCGCCGAGGAGGAGCAGGGGCTCGAACTTCAGCGAGTCGTTCGCGATCCGCGGCGCGCTTCGGACGCGGAGGTTGTTCGAGACGACCGACGCGATCGAGTCGACCGCGATCCCGCTCTCGCCACCCGTGGTTCGCGGAGTCGTTCGTGGCACGGGCGAGTCGCGCGCCACCGCCACGAACGATGCCGCCGGCGACGTCGAGCCGTCGACTGGCGGGAACTCGGCGATGATCTTCGGCTTCTGCGATCCCCCACCCGCGAGGGCGAGGAGGGCCAGGATGGCCCCGATCGCGAGTGCGGCAGCGAGGAGGAGCATCCCTCGCCCGGTCGTCGGCGTCCGGCCGGTCATCGCCGCGATCGCGACGCGCCGTCGGACGGCTGCGGACGGGTCGAGCACGGGCAGCTCCGCCAGCAGCTGATGGTTGCGCCGGTAGGCCGCAGCCCGGTCGGCGCAGACGGGACAATCGGCGATTGCGCCCCGGAGGCGCTCGGCTTCCTCGTCGGTCAGCGGGAAATCGATCGCGGCCGACGCGAGCAGCATGTCCTCGTGCTCGTGGATCATGGCCTCATGCCCTCACGCGCGAGATAGGCACGCAGGCGCTCCCGGGCGCGGAACATCATCGCCCGGGTGGCGACCTCGGTGCGGCCGATGGCGTCGGCGATCTCGCGCCCGCTGAACCCGTTCGCTGCCATGAGCAGGGCCGCTCGTGCGTCGGCGGGCAGCATCGAGAGTCCGGTCAGCAGCGCGTCGTTCGCCTCGCGCTTCAACGCCGGCAGGTCGGCGGATGGCTCATGCTGCAGGCTCCGGACCCCGGACAACCAGCGTCGTGCGACGGTCAGCCGGCGGCCGCGGCTCGTGGCCAGGTTGGCGCACACGCGGAACAGCCAGGCCCCGACGTTCTCCGGTTCGCGACCGTCGCCCGCCTCGCGCACGAGCCGCAGGAACGTCTCCTGGACGAGATCGTCGGCGGCGTCGCGATCCCGCGTCAGGGCGAACGCGAAGCTGGTGAGCTTGCCGGAGTACTCGGCGAACGCAGCCATGACGAGCTGTTCCCGGGCCTGACCAGCCGTGCCGGTGTCGACCGGGCGGAGTGACGGTTCGCTCGAGAAGGTGCCGACAGCGTCCTCCTCCATGGCGCGGTGACGCGCGTCCCGCCATGTTGTGACGCCCCAGCGGTGCCGACCCGATCATGCACCCGACGCGGCCAGGCCGCTGGGCGATTCAGGTAGGCCCGACGATCTGCCAGAAGGCGTCCCGGAGTCGGAGCTCCGCGGCCCGTTGGACGAGCGGCTCGTACAGGGCAAGGACGCTCGTCCCGACCGCCTCGATCGTTTCGATGCGCGAGCCCGCGATCAGCGTCGCGGTCACGCGTGCGCCCCGCCCGTCCTCCCCGACGTCGAGCTCGATGTCGTCGACGAGGATCCCCAGCCCGAGGACCCGGGCGAGGTCCTCGGCGAGTCGCTCGGCGAACCGCTCCTCGGCATCGTTCATGTCGGAGGATCCTCGCCGGCAAGGAGCTTCCGGAAGCCGTCCGCGTCCAGGATCGGGATGCCGAGCCCCTCGGCCTTCGCCAGCTTGGAGCCCGCCCCCGGTCCGGCGACCACGTAGTCCGTCTTCTTCGAGACCGAGCCGACCGGCTTGCCGCCGGCCTCGCGGACGGCGGCCTCGGC
>DASSMI010000048.1:0-3863 GCA_035688935.1 Candidatus Limnocylindrales bacterium
GATCCGGCGCGCGGCCTTCGTCAGCGCGTCGTCGGTCTGGTCGTCGCCGTCGTAGCCCGCGACCGTCGGGACGCCGAGCTGCGCAGCGAGCCGTCGCGCGGCCGCCTTGTCGCCCATCGCCCGGATCGCGGACGAGGGCGGACCGATCCAGCGGAATCCGGCAGCCTCGACGGCGTCCGCGAACTCCGCGTTCTCGGCGAGGAACCCGAAGCCGGGGTGGATCGCATCGGCCCGGGCCGCGACGGCGGCGCGGATCACGGCGTCGATGTCGAGGAGGTCGAGCGCACCGGGCCGGGTCGTCGGCGGGACGATCGCGACGATGCCGAGGCGGTCGCATGTCCGGCGGATGCGGTTCGCGATCTCGCCACGGTTCGCGACGAAGACGCGACCGATCTCGGTGTCGGTCCCTCGGGCGCCTCGAGTCGCAGCCGGCGACTCCCCGCTGACGAACGCGTCCAACGCGTCAGACGCGACACGCCAGCGGCCGCCCACGCGCCGCGCCGGAAGTCGACCTGCGCTGATCCATCTCTGCACGGACCGCGTCGTGGCACCGATCCGGGCAGCGGCTTGGCTTGGACTGAGCTCCTCGGTCATGTCTGGCGCGATTGTCGCGTTCTGGCGCGGGCCGTGCAAGCCGAGACGCCGTCGCGGTCAGCTCCGGAGGCCGTCCCAGATCAGGATCAGCCCGAACGCGACGAACGCGACAGCAGCGCCGATCCGGATGGCGCGCTCCGGCAGCCTCCGGCCCATCAACCGCCCGATCCCGATCGCGATCGCATCGGCGACCACCATCCCGGCCGTCGACCCGACCCACGTCCCGAGCAAGCTCTCGTGCGTGGCCAGCGTCACCGTCGCGAGCATCGTCTTGTCGCCGAGCTCCGCGAGGAAGAAGGCCGTGCCCACGGTGACGATCACCGAGCTCGTCGACGCTCGGGCTGCCCGTTCCTCGTCGTCCTCGGTGAGCTCGTCGCCGCGGAGCGTCCACGCCGCGAACCCGAGGAAGGCCAGCCCGGCCACGATCGAGATGACGTTCGTCGGCAGTGCGATCGCGACCGTCGCCCCGAGCACCACGGAGCCCGCATGGACGAGCGCGGTCGCCAACGTGATCGCCACGAGCACCGGCAGCGCCGGGAAGCGTGCCGCGAAGGCCAACGCCATGAGCTGGCTCTTGTCGCCGAGCTCGGCGAGGAAGATCACGCCGAACGACAGGAGGATCGCGTCCAACCGATCAGGTGCCGCGCTGCTTCACGCGTCGTCCGGGGACCAGGCCGGCTTCCGTCGTTCGACGAAGGCCCGGAACCCCTCCTGCGCCTCCTCGCTGACCCGCTGCCGCGCGATCACGCGCGCCGTGTGCCACTTCGCAGACCCGTGCCCGACACCGCGGACCTCGCGGACGATCGCCTTCGCCGCCCGAACCGCGGTCGGGCCCGAGGCGAGGACGTCCGCCACCGCGGTCTCGACTGCGCCGTCGAGCGCCTCGATCCCCTCGACGACCTCGTGGACGAGCCCGATCCGCTGCGCCCGGATCGCATCGAACCGGCGTCCGCCCGGGAACAGCGCCCTGGCGTGCGCCTCGCCGATCCGCGCGATGACGAATGGGGAGATGACGGCCGGCAGGATCCCGAGCCGCGTCTCGGTGAACCCGAACTTCGCGCCGGCCTCGGCGATGACGACGTCGGCGACGGCGCACAACCCCGCACCGCCGCCGAGGGCCGGGCCGTGGACGCGAGCGATCACCGGGACAGGACAGGTGTCGATCGTCTCGAGCATGTCGGCCATCGCCATCGCGTCCTGTTCGTTCGCCTCCACGTCGAGCTGCATCGCGGCCCGCATCCAGTCGATGTCGGCGCCGGCGCAGAACGACGGCCCGTCACCGGCGAGAACGACGGCGCGGAGCTCGGTCGGCCCCTCCCGGGCGAGCGCCGCGAACGCCTGACGGAGATCGCCGATGAGGTTCGCGTTGAACGCGTTATGGACCTTCGGTCGCGCGAGCGTCACGCGCGCGACGGCGTTGTTCGGCCCGCTGCGCTCGATCCGAAGGAGGTCGCTCACGTCGTGATCGTAGATGGCTCGACCCGGTACAGGCCGCGCGTCCAGATGCGATGCATGCCAAGCGCATCGAGGTTGGCGGCCGACGTCGACCCGGCATCAGCCGTCGCCAGCGCTCGGCGCGCCCCGGCGTTGTCGGCCGCTCGCCACACGCGTTCGACGATCAGCGCCCGCTGGACGCCGCGACCGCGTGCCTCGGGGAGCACCGTGGCGCCGCCGAGCCACACGACCCGTCGCCGTGCGAACGACGCGGCGACCGCGATGTCGCGACCGCTGAGTGACGCGATCTGCTGGTGGTAGCCCTTCGCGCCGACGAGGATCGGGTTGAAGCGGCGCCACGCGTCCGCCAGGGGACCCTCGATGCCGAACCCGGCGACGAACAGATCGGCCCAGCGGCGAGCGTCGTCCACGTTCGCCGGATCGACGTTCCGGATCGCCAGCCCCGCGACCTCGGGCGCCCCCCGGGCCAGGACGTCCTCGACCGCGCCGACGTGGACGCCGACCGGCGACTCGGCCTGTTCGCCCGCGAACTCGGGGTCGTCGAGACCGGCGACGTGCCATCCGGTCGTGCCCGTCGCCCGGAACAGCCGCTCCACCTCGGGACGCTTGATCGGCACCGTCCGCAGCCCGAACGAACGGTTGAAGATCGAGCCGCGCAGGTCGGGCGACGCGGCCGCGGCGAGGTCGCCGTGGGCGAGCACCCGGACGTCGTAGCCGGATTCGGCCGCCGCTCGCCACATCGCCAACCAGGCATCGTTCTCGACCGCCTCGAGGATGTCGAGCTCGTGGTGGACGTGCGCCTCGGAGCCAGCGGCGCGCGGAAGGACCCGGATCGTGTCGTTGGCGCGGACCACGCCTTCGCGCAGGACGCGCGCGTACATCCGCGAATCGGTTGGGTGGAGCAGGATCGAGATTCGGCCCGACTTGCCGCCCTGGAAGGCGCCCTTGATGACGTCGCACGGGTTCGCGGGCGCCGAGATCTCGAGAAGCGGGCCGTCCTCGCCGCCGACCGCGAGCCTCGTGCCGACCGGCAGCAGCGACAGCTCGATCCCGCTCGTCGTGAGGTTCTCGCCGACCGCGCCGGGCTCGACCCTGATGTGCCCGTCGGATTGGACTCGCTCGATCGCCTCGATCGCGAAGAGCGCGACCGCGCGATGCGGTCCGCCGTGGACGAAGTCGTGGTGGTGGGCATCGCCGTCGAGCCCGTGCCGACCGACTCGGGCCTCGGGCACCGCGTGCTTCGGCACGCCGCCCGGCGAGATGTTGACCTGCAGGACCCGGCCGGTCGCGATGGCGTCGGTCACTGCGGCTCGGCGACGTCCGGTGCAGGCTCCGGATCAGCCGCCGCGTCGATGCCAGGCGGCGGCGCGTCGCGGAACTGCTGGAGCCGCCCGAGCGACCACAGGACCCCGCCGACGATCACCGCGCTCAGGCCGATCGGCTGGGACATCGATCCGAGCCACGCGAGGATGAGCATCTCGCGATCGAGTAACGGCGGCACGAACGCGAGGACCCCCAGCAGGAACAGGACCCCGCCGCCCGAGACGAGCTGGTTCTCACGCTTCATCGCCATCCCTCCGGCCCGGGATCGACGGCCGGGCCGGCGCCAGTGTAGGAGCCGTGGCTCGCGAGGTCAGGGGGCCGCGACGACCGACACGGTGATCGACGTCCGGAGCTCGTGGATCCTGCCGCCGGCCTCGCAGGCCGGGATCCCGCCCTCCGGTCAGCGACGCCTGAGGCCCACCGACTCCAGCTCGGCCGCCGCCAGCGACTCGTATCGGCCGGACGCGAACTCGCCGAGCGGATCGCGGCTG
>DASSMI010000049.1:0-10180 GCA_035688935.1 Candidatus Limnocylindrales bacterium
CGCTGGATCGTGAACGCGTAGCTCAACGCGAAGAGGTACAGGACGATCGCGATGACGAGCCAGAGCGACTTCGTCAGGTCGATGCTCGCCAGCCAGATCAGCAGGAGCCCGGTGATCCCCTGGAGCACGGCCAGCGGGTAGACGAGCGTCGTGCTGATCTTCTCCGAGACGCGCGTCGCGAAGTTCGCGTGCATCGGTTCCTTGCCGCCCATCGGCCCGATCACGGAGAACGCGTACGTCGGCCCGAACGCGAGGATCGCGCCGAACACGTGCAGGAACAGGACGATCTGCAACCAAGGCGACATGACGGTCCCTCTTCTCGAACGCGGCCCGGCGGGTCGACGACGGAAGGATACGGACCCGCACCGAGGCGATCACGGCGATTCTGCGCTCAGCCGACCCCGCGCGTCCGGCCGGCCACGAAGTCGACGAGGACGTACTCGCCGAGCCGCTCGGGGGTCGCATAGAACGCCCGGCCGCGGTTCAGCCGCGTGACGAGCGCCACGAACTCGGCGAGGGCGCGTGACCGCTCGAGCATGAACGTGTTGATCGTGATCCCGTCGCGGGTGCAGCGCTGGACCTCGCGGAGGGTCTCCTGGATCGTCCGGCGCGTCGGTGGGTAGCTGAACTCGACCTGGCCGTTCTCGAAGTGGGCGGTGGGCTCGCCGTCGGTGATCACCACGATCTGGCGGTTCGCCCCGCGCTGCCGGGCGAGGATCCGCCGGGCGAGCATCAGCCCGTGCTGGAGGTTCGTGCCGTACTCGTAGCCGTGCCAGGTCAGCTCGGCGAGGGCCTCGGGCCGGAGCTCGCGGGCGTAGTAGGCGAACCCGATGACGGTGAGGTCGTCGTGCGGGTACTGGGTCCGGATCAGGGTGTCGAGCGCGACCGCGACCTTCTTCGCCGCGAGGAAGCACCCGCGCAGGAGCATCGAGCGGCTCATGTCCACGAGGAGGACCGTCGACGTCCGCGTCAGCTGCTCCGTCCGGAAGACCTCGAAGTCCTGGGGGGAGAGCCGAACGCCGGGCTCGGCGCGGGCAAGACGAGCCTCCGGGGCGTTCTCGGGCCGGCGGAGGGCGTTGTCGATCGTGCCCCGGATGTCGAGGTGGAACGGGTCGCCGAACTCGTACGGCTTCGTCGTCTCCTCGCGCTCGCCGCCCCGCCCGGCGCGGTCGATCCGGTGGCCCCCGAACGCGTCTCGCGACAGGCGCGCGAACAGGTCGTCGAGGACCTTCTGGCCGATCCGCCGGCTGCCGCGCGGCGTCAGCTCGAGCCGCTCCCCGTCGCGGGTCAGGTAGCCGGCTTCCTCGAGCTGGCGGGCGAGCTCGTCGAGCGCCTCGAGGTCGCGCTCCGCGTCGGGTCCGAGCAGCTCGCGGACGTCGCCTCGATCGAGGTTCGCGAGGTCGCCCGGCGACTCGATCTCCCCGAGCTGATCCTCCAGGGCGTCCAGCGCCTGGAGCTGCCCGATCCGCTCCAGGGCGGGCTCGAGCCCGAGCGGCTCCTCGCCGCTGAAGTCGTACCCCTCGCCCAGCCCGTCGGGCATGAGCTGGTCCATGTTCGAGGCGAGCCGGGCGAGGTCCCAGCGGAGCCGGTCGTCGCGGAGGAGCGCGTCCATCATCGATTGGAGCTCCGCCCGCTGCTGTGGCGTCATCGAGCGGAGGAGCGACTGCATCGCGGCCATCCGCTCGGTCAACTGCTCCACGATGTCGTCGAGCGTCCGCGCTCCCGGGAAGAACCGGCCGTGCTTCGCGAGGAAGTCGTCGACCTCGTCCTGGCTCGGCTCGGGGCCCTCGAGACGCTCCTCGAGGAGCGAGTTGAGGTCGCGCACCATCTCGCGGTTGGCCTGGAGGTCCTCCGGCGTCGTGCCCTGGATCGCCTCTGACAGGCCTTCGACGAACCGGTCGAGCGTCTGCTTCCGGAGCCGCTCGGTCAGCTCGTTGAACCGATCGCGGGCGGCCGGCTCCATGAAGTCGTACTCCTCGAGCCGGCGGATCTTCGCTCCGACGTCCCGGGGCAGCTCGTCGAGCTGGTCGATCCGGCGCGCGGCGGCGTCACGGAGCATGTTCCGGAGCGCCTGCTCGCCGGCATCCGGCTCCGCTCCGTCCGGCGCCGGCCGGGCCGCCTCGTCGAGCCGCCGCTCGATCCCCGCGCGCTCCTGGGACACGATGTCCTCGAGTTCCTGCCGGACGTCGGACAGGACGTCGCGAAGCTGGTAGCGCTCCTGGAGCTCCTCGCGACGACGCCGGAGCCGCTCGCGGAGCTCGTTGAGGCCGGCCAGGTCCGGCCGCGTGGGATCGCTCGTCCGCCAGCCTCGCTCCATGAGCCGGCGGAGCGCCTCGGCGAGGTCGCCCTCGGCCATGACGTCGTCGGCGAGGGCGTCGAGGATCTCGTCGGCGTCGAGGGCCGGGATCGTCTGGGTGCCGTCCCAGCGCGCGTAGCGGGCGGCGCGGGCGATGCGCGCGTCGCGTCCGGCGGAGGCGGCGGCCGGCGCCTCGAGGTCGCGGGGGTCGGGGGTGTACCCGGCGGTCATCGGCCGATGTCCGGTATCAGCGGACGATCCGAGGCGCAAGCGCCGCGGGACCGGCCGCCCGCGCTCGCGCGTGCGGTGGGAGCGAACGCGACGGCGCGATCGAGCGCTCGACGAGGCGGAACGTCCAGATTCGTCCGGCGTGAACGAACGCGGCCGGGACAGGACGCGGTCATCGCCGGTAGACCGTGCCGGCTCCCGAGCGGTCCTTGTTGATCCGACGCGACAGGTGCAGGCCCTCGAGGAGGAACTCGACCGCCGACGCGACGACCGCTGGCTCCTCGGCCCCGTCCGTGACGTCGAACGCGCCGAGTCGGCGGACCGCCTCGTGCAGCCCCGGCACCTCGGCCATCCAGCGGACGTACTCGCGTGACGGGACGCGCTCGCCGGTGTCGACGACGAGGCCGTCGTCGAACGCGTTCACCACGTCCTCGAGATCGTCCACGTCGACGCGCCGACCGAACGTGGCGAACAACGCCTTCGTGATCAGGCGCTCCACGACCCGCTCCTCGGGCGCCTCGTCGCCGACCGACTCGAGCTCGATCTTCCCGACGGTCGTCGCGACGACCGCACCCAGGTCGGAGACGCGCGGCGCGGCGACGGCCTCACCGAGGCGGACCGCGCGTCGCAGCGCGGCGGCCTCCAGGACCTCCGCGTTTGCGACCGTGACCCGGACGCTCACCCCGCTCCGCTGCGAGATCTCCGGGGAGCGCCGGGCGAGATGGGTCAGCTCCGCGAGAAGCTCCTCGATGAACCCGGGCACCGCGATCGCGGGCTCCTCGTCGCCGCCGGCGAAGCGCTGCTTCTCCTGGCGAACGATCGCGAGCTCGTGGTCGAGCGTCCGCGGGTAGTGCGTCCGGACCTGCGATCCGAGCCGGTCCTTGAGCGGCGTGATGATCCGGCCGCGCGAGGTGTAGTCCTCGGGGTTGGCGCTCGCGACGACGAACAGGTCGAGGGGCAACCGGACCGTGAAGCCGCGGATCTGGACGTCGCGCTCCTCGAGGATGTTCAGGAGGCCCACCTGGATCCGCTCGGCGAGATCGGGCAGCTCGTTGATCGCGAAGATCCCCCGGTTCGAGCGCGGGATCAGTCCGTAATGGAGCGTCAGCTCGTCGCTGAGATACCGACCCTCGGCGACCCGGATCGGATCGACCTCGCCGATGAGGTCGGCGATCGTGATGTCCGGCGTCGCGAGCTTCTCGGCGTAGCGCCGATCGCGCGGGAGCCAGTCGATCGGCGTCTCGTCACCGCGCTCGGCGACGATCGCGATGCCGCTCGGACTGATCGGGGCGAACGGGTCGTCGTTCAGCTCGCCACCGCGGACGACCGGGATCGCCTCGTCGAGGAGCCCCACGAGGAGCCGCGCCAGCCGCGTCTTCGCCTGGCCGCGCTCGCCGAGGAGGACGAGGTCCTGGCCGGCCACGATCGCGTTCTCGATCGCGGGCAGGACCGTCTCGTCGTACCCGACGATCCCGCTGACGATCGGCCGTCCGGATGCGAGCCGCTCGAGGAGGTTCGCCCGGAGCTCCTCCTTGACGGTCCGGCTCGACCAGCCGGCGGCGCGCAGGGCACCGAGGGTCTCGGGACGGGCGACGGGGTCGGACGGGAGGTTCGGCACGGGCGGCGAGCGTACGACCGGCCCGTTGGGGCGTCAAACGTCCGGCGATGGCTCCGGGTGCGGGCTCGCACCGACCTCCCGTGGCGTCCCGCGCAGCCGGATCTGGCAGTCGCCGATCCGTGCCGTCCGCGTCCGGATCGGGACGTCGACGACGAGATCGACCAGCGCGCCGGTCCGGACCGCCGGAACCGCGAGTCGCGCCTCGTGCGGCCCGAATCGGATGCGGACCACGCCGCGACCGGCCGGCTCGACGGAGGCCGCGAGGAGCTTCCGGATCCGGCCCGCGGCGACGGCCGGCGACGGTGCCTCGACCTCGAGTCCCGCGAGGCGCACGCGACCGCCGGCCGGGTGCTGCTCCTCGGCGCGCGCCGCGCGCTCGCCGTCCGTCCACTCGGCGCCGGCTCGGTCGTGCTCGATCACGAACGGCTCGGTCGGTGACGGCGCCTCGGGACGGGCCAGGCGCCAGCGCACGACACGCTCGTCGTCGCGCCGGCGCTCGCCATCGATCGGTCCCACCAGCCCGCCGCTGGGCGGCCCCCAACGGAGCGCCTCGTCGAGGTCGTCCACGGCGATCGCCCACGTCGCGAGGCCACCGTCCCGTTCGAGGATCTCGAGCGCCGGCCGGCCCAGCCAGCTCCCCGCTGCCAGCTCGCGGTCGAACACGCCCAGCAGCTCGAGGTACGCGTCGCCGAGCCAGATGAGCCGATTGAACGTCCCGAGCGCCTCGTGGCGGCCGCCCCCGCTCGCGACCAGGCCGAGCTTCGTCTCCAGCTCGGCCGCGGCCGCCTCCGGGTCGTCCGCGGCGAGGACGACGTGGTCGATCCCGAGGAGCATCCCGGCTCAGGCTCCGCCCGACGCGGGCGATGCCGCGGCTTCAGCGACGCCCCGTGGTGACGGGAGCGCCCGGAGCTCCGCGACGAGCTCGGGCAGCGGCGTCGCGGCGCCGGTCGCCATGAGCCGGCCCGCGCGGTCCACTCCCAGACGCTCCACGGCGAGCTCGCGGGGGTCGGGAAGGTGCAGCACCATCACGGGCGCCATCATCACGCCGTGGACCCGGACGAGCTCGTAGGCCGCGCCGGTGATCCGAGCGGCGATCTCCGGGTCGCCGTACCGGAAGAGCAGGATCGCGGCGATCCCCAGCGTCCGAGCGAGCCCCGAGGCGTTGTTCGTGTCGGCGAACAGCGAGAGCGCCTCCCGGAACCGCGTCCAGGCGAGCCCGGCCGCGCCGACCTGCATGTGGACGGCCGTCTGGAACGTCAGGCTGTCGGCGACCTCGTTCAGGGAGCCCATCCGGCGGAACGCGACGATGTTCTGCTCCTCGAGCTCGAGCGCCCGGTCGTAGTCGCCCACCAGGAACACGGCCAGAACCAGGGCCTGCCGCGCCCGGATCGTCCCGCCGGTGTCGCCGACGGACTCGTACAGCCGGATCGCCTCCTCCTCGTGGGCCCGCAGCGCCGCACCGTCCATCCGCATCATCGCGATGAACCCGAGGTCGTAGTGGGCATCGGCGACGAGCCGGGCGTCACCGGTCGACTCGGCCAGGGCCAGCCGCTCCGCGTACGCCGCGGCCGCCAGCTGCACGTCCGACATCCAGTACGCCAATCCGCCCTGCGCGGCGAGGCCGGCGATCCGGACACGCGGATCGCCGTGGGGCGTCCGGCCGAGGAGCTCCGCGACGATCGCGATGCCTTCGCGGAGATGGTTCCGCTGGTGGTACCAGCGCCAGGCGGCCCCCGACAGCCGGAGACCGACGTCGGGCACGTCGTTGTCGATCGACCAGTCGATCGCGGCGCGGAGGTTCCAGGCCTCGCGATCGAGCCGGCGGAGGACGACCGCGGCCCGCGGACCGTTGATCTCCGGCCCGAGCGCCTCGGCGAGCGCGGTGATCGCGTCGGCATGGCGCGCCTCGAGGAGCGTCAGCTCGCCGCTCGCGCCGAGACGCTCCAGGGCGTACTCGCGGAGGAGCGGGTGGAGGCTGAACCGGACCTCGTCCTCCACGGGCGGCGCGTCGTCCGGTCCGGACGGCTGCGCGTCGCCACTCGGCGGCTCGATCCGGATGAGGCTCTTGTCGGCGAGGGACTCGAGACCGTCCACGAGCTCCACCCCGAGATCGTCGCCGAGGTCCACCACGGCGGCGAGCTCGATCGTCCAGCCGCCGGCGAACACCGCGAGTCGCCGGAACAGGCGTCGCTCGGGGTCGCTCAGCAGGTCGTGGCTCCAGTCGATCGCGCCGCGCAGCGTCCGTTGCCGCTCCGGGAGGTCGCGTGCGCTCGCACTGAGATCGAGGCTCCGGCCGAGCCGCTCCAGGATCATCGCCGGCGTCAGCGTCCGGACCCGCGCGGCAGCGAGCTCGATCGCGAGGGGCAGCCCGCCGAGCCGCTCGCAGATCGACCGGATCGCGGCCTCGATCTCGGGCGAGAACGTGAGGTCCGGGCGGTGCGCGCGGGCGCGTTCCTCGAACAGCGCGACGCCGGCGGTCGCCTCGAGCGGAGGCACCGGGTAGCCGCGCTCGCCGGCGATCCGGAGGAGCTCCCGGCTCGTGGCGAGGACGCGCAGGCCCGGTGACGCGCGGAGGAGCCCGGACACGATCTCCGCAGCGCCCGGCAGGAGCTGCTCGAGGTTGTCGAGGACGACGAGCGCCGACCGGTCGCGGAGCATCGCCCGGAGCGCGTCGGCGACGCTCGCATCGGACGACTCACGGACGCCGATCGCGGTGGCGATCGAGGTCTCGATCAGCGCGGGATCGCGGAGCGAGGCCAGATCGACGAACCAGGTGCCATGAGGGAACCGGTCGGCGACCGTGCGGGCGACGCCGAGTGCGAGCCGCGTCTTTCCGCTGCCGCCCGGTCCGGTCAGCGTGACGATCCGCGACGCGAGGAGCGCCTCCCGGGCGAGCGCGATCTCGACGTCCCGGCCGACGAGCGCCGTGACCTCGCCCGGCAGGTTCGAGGGCGGATCGATCGTCCGCAGCGGCCGCGGATCGTCCGCCGCGCCCGGGACGACGAGCCGGTGGAGGCGCGCCGGCTCCTCGAAGTCCTTGACGATCCGGAGGCCCTCGTCGACGAGCTCCACGCCGACGAGCTCGCCACTGCCGAGTGCCGACCGGCCCGACGTCGCGAGCGCATCCGACAGGACGACCTGGCCGCCGTTGCCGGCCGCGGCGACCCGCGCCGCGTAGTTCACGTCGATCCCGACGTAGTCCTCGGGCTCGTCCTCGGTGGCTCGACCGCGGAGCCGGCCCTCGCCGAGATGGAGGCCCATCCGGGCCCGGATCGCATGTTGGCCCGATCGCTCCGCCGCGAGCGCGCGCTGGGCGCGGACCGCGCCGACGATCGCATCGGCCGGCGCGGCGAAGGCGGCGAAGAACGCATCGCCTTCGGTCTTGACCACGACGCCGCCCGAGCGCTCGATCGCGTCGCGAACGAGCCGATCGTGGCGCTCGACGAGCCCGGCCCACGCCTCGGATCCGACGGCGCGCTCGAGCCGGGTCGAGCCCTCGATGTCGGTGAACAGGAACGTGACCGCGGGGCCGGTCGGAAGGCGCATCGCGCCGCCCATCTTGGCAGGTCGCCGCGTCGTGGGACGAGGCCGGCCGATCAGTTCGGGCGCGGTCGCGCGGCGCCGGCCGCCGCGCGCTCGTCGGCGATCGCGGACCGGACGGACTCGACGTCGACGATGCCCCGGTCCGCGAGACTCCCGAGGAGCTCGGCGCGTCGCGCCGCGTCCGCTTCGAGCTCGCCCGACCGTCGCCCGAGGCGGACCGCGAGCTCCGGCATGACGCCCCACGCGAAGTGCTCGAGCCGGTCGGTGCCCTCGTCGCGGACCGCGAGGACGGCGGGCGGCAGACGCTGGACGTGGCCGTGCTCGTCACGGCCGACCGGTCGCGCGTAGTGCGCGGCGACGACGCGACGGCGGAGCCGGCCCTCGGTGTCGGGCTCCGGTCGGATGATCAGGACGAGGCCCAGGTACGAGAGCTCGTCGTCCGTCAGCCCGACCTCGGGTGAGCGGAGCTCGTCGTGGACCTCCTCCAGGCGATCCGCGTGGATCGTCGCGCCGATCCCGTAGCCCAGCGACGCCGCTCGGACGAGCGTCCGTGCCGCCCGGCCCCAGGTGTAGATCGGGAGATGCGGCGAGAGCTCGGCGGCCACGAGGTAGCCGGTCGCCGGCGTGATCGGCAGGGCGGCTTCGGCGGCCGCGCGGTCGCGGTCGTCCGAGGTCCAGCCGAGCGCCGCGGCCTCGGGAAGCCAGGCGAAGTCCTCGGCCGCGCCGCCGAGGTCCATGCGGCGCGTGGTCGCCGGCAGGAAGTCGAGGAGCGCCTCGAGGAGGGTCGTCTTCCCGGCGTTCCGGACGAGGCCGGCGACGACGAGTGGCAGTCGCGCCTCGACGAGGATCCAGGCGAGCGCGGCGAGCTCCGCGTCGAGGACGCCCGTGGCGATCAGCTCGACGACGGAACGGCGGACCGGCGTCGCCATCCGGCGGAACGCGGCGAGATGCTCGTCCATCGGATCGATGATGACAGTTCGACCACGAGGAACGGTCCGTTCGCCTCTGGCCGGCGGATCGACCCGCTCCGATCGTGACGGCATGGACCCGCTCGTCGTCGTCGCAACGTGGGTCCACACGATTGCCTTCGTCATCGCCTGGGGCTGGTTCGGCATCCTCGGGCGGATCGTCCTGCCCGGCCTCGATGGGGCGTTGTCGCCCGGCACGGCGAACGCGACGCTCGCAGCCATCGAGCGGCGGGCCGTGCCGATCCTCGTCCTGTCGATCGTCCTGTTCATCGGGACCGGGACGTATCTGCTCGTCGTGGATCCGGCCTATCGCGGCCTCGGGAACATCACGGCATCGACGTGGACCGTGCTCATGGCCGTCAAGCACGTGCTCGTCGTCGGTCTCGTGATCGTCGGCGTGGTCGTCGATCGCCTGATCCGCCGTCTCGAGCGCGACCAGCCCGTCCGCGCGGCGCGGTCGACCCGTATCCGGCTTGGGCTGCTCGTGGAGGCGGCCACCGGGCTCGGCGCGGTCATCGCGCTCCTGACGGTCATCGCCCAGGCGGCGCCTTGAGGTCGCTCGGCCGGATTCATGACACGACGCGGCACCACGGCCTTCTAGCATCCGGCCCATGCCTCCGCGAATCGTGCCCGCCGTCGAGCCGATCGAGGCGTCCGCACTCGAGATCGTCCCGCTGACCGCGGAGCGTTGGGACGATGTCGCTGCGTTGTTCGACGAGGGCGGGGATCCGAAGACATGCTCGTGCATGTTCTGGCGCCTGAGATCGAAGGACTGGTCGTTCTCGAACGTGGGCGAGGTCCGGGCCGGATTCCGGCGCATCGTCGAGCAGGACCGCGATCCCGCGCCCGGGCTCCTGGCGTACGAGGACGGCCGCCCGATCGGCTGGGTCAGCGTCGGACCGCGTGCCGATTACGACCGGCTCGTCCACTCGAAGGTGCGTCCGCCGATCGACGAGCGAGCGGTCTGGTCGATCGTCTGCTTCGTCGTCTCGCGGACCGCCCGGCGGCGCGGCCTCACGACGCACCTCCTCGACGCCGCCGTCGCCTACGCCCGCGAGCACGGTGCGCCCGCGGTCGAGGCGTATCCCGTCCGTCCCGCCGCCGAACGGATCCCGGCGGCCGTCGGCTACACCGGGCTGCTCTCCACCTTCGAGGCCGCCGGGTTCGAGGTCGTCCGCGAGATCGACTCGCCTCAGGCGAGCGTCCAGCGGGTGATCGTCCGCCGGGACGTGTGACACCGAGTGGCGCGGCGATCGCCGCGTGCGTCATCTGCCCGGATTCCGGGCCGGGCGGGAGCGGCCCATCGGGCGACTACGTCATCTGTCGCGTTGCCGACACCGTCGTTCCGCCGGGTTGACTGGGCGACGACGGCGCGCGTAGACTGCGCGCCGGCGTGCAGATCGCCCGCTGTCATCTAGCTCACGGAGGCCGTCTCCGAATGATGAACCACCTGCTCTTCCGGGTCGCGACCGCGCCTGATGGCGCCGTCGACGGCGGGAGATCTGTGCCCATCTCGAGCTAGCCAGA
>DASSMI010000050.1:0-2209 GCA_035688935.1 Candidatus Limnocylindrales bacterium
CGGCCGAGCTGGTCGCGATCGACCGCCACGCCTTCGACGTCGCATTCGCCGATGCGTCGACGCTCGACCCGCTCCGTGCCGAGCTCGACACGTGGGTCGCGCACCACGCCTGAGACGCCGCCCAGAACGCCCGAATCCCGATCCTTCTCCGCTCCGTGAACGATTTCGCGACCCGCGAGCGCGCCCGACGGGCGCGCGTGCGCGGCGGTCGCGAAACGATTTCGGGAGGGGTGAACGATGTCGATTCGGCACTTCTGGACGGCCACAACCAACCGGCAGCGGGCGCGCCCAGAGCATCGCTGTTAGGCCTCGCGGCGGACGCCGCTCAGCCAGGCGTCGGCCTCGGCCGTCGAGCGGAATCGCAGAACGGTGACGCCGGCATCAGCCAAGGCGCCGAAGCGCACCGCGTTCTCGCGCCGGCGCCGGCCGTGGGTCGTCACGACCCACCAGAGCAGGGAATCGCGCGAGAGCTGCTTGCGCCACGATTCGCGGTTGCCGGTTCCCCACAGGTCCTCGCGCGAGCGCGCCCGCGTGAACGTGCGTCGCGTCACCCGCCACAGGCAGACGCGGAGCGGGAGATCCAGCCAGACGACGGTGTCGACCCGGGACAGGTACAGGTCCCGAACCTGCGAGTAGTTGCCGTCGACGACCCAGGCGTCGCCGGCGATCGCCTCGGCGACGCGGGCCCGGAAGGTCGCCGGGTCGGCCTCGGTCCAGTTCGGCCCCCAGTGCAGCGCGTCGAGCTCGACATGCGGCACGCCGAGCCGCGTGGCGAGTCGCCGCGCGAACGTCGTCTTGCCCGAGCCGCTCGTGCCGGTGACGGCGATCCGGCGCATCGAGCCGGCGCCTCAGGTCCGCGCCAGGCGATCCAGGATCGTGCCGAGCTCGGCGGCATCGGCCGCGACCGCGGTCGGCCGCGCATCCTCGGCCGTGCCCGCGACGTCGTCCCGTGTCGTCACGCCGGTGAGCATCAGCACGCTCCGCGCCCCGAACGCCCGTGCGGCCGCGATATCGGTCCCGAGGTTGTCGCCGATCATCACGGCCTCGTCCGCCGGCCGCCCGACGACGCGCGCGGCCTCCTCGAGCAGGTAGGGCTCGGGCTTGCCGATCGAGATCGGGGTGACGCCGCTGGCGGCCTCGATCGCGGCCACGATCGAGCCGGCGCCCGGTCGAACCGCCCGCTCCGTGGGATAGACCGGGTCGCGGTTCGTGGCGACGAAGCGGGCACCGGCCCGGATGCAGTCGGAGGCGACCGTCAGACGGAGGTAATCGATCTTCGGGTCGAGGCCGACGACGACGGCGTCGGGCCGTCCGGCCGCCTCCCAGCCGCTGCCGCCATCGGTGCCCTCGATCCCGCCGCCGCGGATCCTTTCGCCCGCGTCCCCGGCACGCGTCACGCGGAGCCCCGCGTCCTCGAGCTCGCGATCGAGACCGCGCTCCCCGACCGTGAGCACGTGCCGGACGCCCGCCTCGTGATCCGCGAGGTAGAGCGCCGTCGCGCGCGGCGACGAGACGATCCGATCCGCTGTGACGGGGGCGCCCATCGCGGCGATCCGGTCGACGTAATCGGCTCGGTACCACATCGAGTTGTTCGTCACGTAGACGACGTCGTCGCCGGCGGCCGCCCGCGTCGCGAGGAGCGCGGCAACTCCGGGTACCGGGGCCGCGCCGCGGTACAGCACGCCGTCGAGATCGACGAGCAGGAGGAGTCCCGAGCCAGGCATCGCCCGCGAATGCTAGCCGGGCCCGCCGGGGGGCCGTGCGGCTACGCTTCGAGCGTGACCCGCATCGCGCGCGACCCACTCGCCGGCACGACCCGCCTGCTCGTGGACGCGACGAACCTGCTCCACCAGCTGAGCCGCGGACCGGCCGGCGGTGGCGAGCGGTTGCCGCCGGCCGCGCTCATCGGCCGGCTCCGTGCCGCGATCCCGGCCGAGGTCTCGATCGAGCTCGTCTTCGACGGACCGCCCGAGCGCGGCCTCAAGGGCGAGCGGATCGCGCACGGCGTCTCGGTCCGGTACGGCGGGCGCTTCTCGGCTGACACGATCCTGATCACCCTCGCCGAGGAGGCGGGTCAGGGCGGGACGGCCGGCGCCGCGGCCGATGGCGTGCTGGTCGTGACGGACGATCGAGCCCTCCGCGCGGCCGTCGGGATGCGCGGGGCGCGGACCGCCGGGACCGCCTGGCTGATCGGACGCCTGTCGCGACC
>DASSMI010000051.1:0-15615 GCA_035688935.1 Candidatus Limnocylindrales bacterium
CCTCGACGACGAGCGGGCGAGGGTCGTCCAGGCCGAGACGGGCGGCGGCTTCGGCGGCAAGGAGGAGTACCCCTCGATCATCGCCCTCCACGCGGCGCTGCTCGCACGGAAGACCCGGAAGCCCGTCCGGATGATCTACGACCGTCACGAGGACCTCGCCGCGACCACGAAGCGGCATCCGGCGGTCGTGACCCACCGGACGGGGCTGAAGGCCGACGGCACGCTCGTCGCGCAGGACATCGAGGTCGTCATGGACGGCGGCGCGTACTGCACGCTGACGCCCGTCGTCCTCAGCCGCGGCGCGATCCACGCCGGCGGGCCGTATCGCTGTCCGAACGTCCGGATCCGCGCACGGGCAACGCGCACGAACACGCCGCCGAACGGGGCGTTCCGCGGCTTCGGCGCGCCGCAGGTCGAGTTCGCCGCGGAGGTCCAGCTCGGCCGGGCCGCCGAGGCGCTCGGGATCGGGCCCCTCGAGATCCGCCGCCGGAACCTCTACCGGCTCGGCGACGAGACGCCGACCGGCCAGGTCCTCCGGGAGAGCGTCGCCGCGGAGGAGGTCCTCGAGCGCGCCGCCGAGGCGGCCGAGTTCGAGGGAGTCCGGGCCCGGACGTCGCGCGGTCGCGGCCGCCGAACCGGCTCGGGTCACGTGCCGGGGTCCCCGCTCCGGACGGCCGGCGACCGGACGGCGTCGGGGATCGGCGTCGCGCTCGCGTGGCACGGTGCCGGGTTCACCGGGAGCGGCGAGGTCAAGCTCGCGAGCATCGCCTCGATCGAGCTCGCCGAGGACGGCCGGATCCGGATCCTCACCGGTTCCACCGAGATGGGGCAGGGGACGAAGACGATCTTCCCGCAGCTCGTGGCCGAGGAGCTCGGCGTGGCCGTCGACGACGTCGAGATCGCGCCCCAGGACACGGCGATCGTCCCCGACAGCGGGCCGACCGTGGCGAGCCGAACGGCCATGGTCGTCGGCGGGTTGCTCGTGAAGGCGGCGCGGCGGCTGCGGACGGAGGTCGAGGCACGGAACGGCGGGGCGGCGTTCGCCGATTGCCGCGTCACGGATGCCGCCGCCCATGGCCCGACCCGCGTGGACCAGGCCTTCGAGCCGTATCCGCACGTCCACTTCGACGACGAGACGTACCGCGGCGACGCGTACCCGGCGTTCGGTTGGGCGGCCTGCGTCGCGACGGTCGACGTCGACCTCGACTCGGGCGAGGTCACGGTCCGGGATGTCGTCGCCGCCGACGACATCGGCCGGGTGATCCATCCCGTCCTCGCCGAGGGCCAGGTCGAGGGCGGGACGCTCCAGGCGATCGGGTACGCGACGATCGAGGAGATCAAGCTCCACGACGGCCGCTACCTGAACGACCGGCTGGCGACGTACATCATCCCGACCGCGCTCGACGCCCCGCGCATCCACACGCTCCTCGTCGAGGCGCCGTTCAGCGGGGCGCCGCACGGCGCGAAGGGGGTCGGCGAGCTGCCGATGGACGTCGGCGCGCCGGCGGTCGTCGCCGCGATCCACGACGCGACCGGTGCGTGGATCCACGAGCTGCCGGCGTCGCCGGAGCGGATCCTCGACGCGCTCGGAGTCACGGGCGCAGCGCCGGCCGAGCCGAGCGCGCCGCGGCGCGACGACGTCGAGACGGCCGTCGAGGCGCCGATCGAGGCGGGAACCGACCCCCGCCCGGACGCCCCGACCGATCCCCAGATGCTCCGCGGCCCGCAGGACGCGGGCGACGGCGCATGACCGCGTGGCGGTTCGCCGTCAACGGCGACTCCGTCGAGGTCGAGGCGCCCGGCATGCGCCGCCTCCTCGACGTCCTCCGCGAGGACCTCGGGCTCACCGGGACGAAGGAAGGCTGCGGCGAGGGCGAGTGCGGCGCATGCACCGTCCTGGTCGATGGCGCCCCGGTCGACGCGTGCCTGGTGCCGGTTGCGCAGGTCGAGGGCACGCGGGTCGCGACGGTCGAGGGGCTCGCCGCACCGTCGCCCGAGGGCCCGGTCCTCGATCCGCTCCAGGCGGCGTTCCTCGAGGCCGGCGGGGCGCAATGCGGGATCTGCACGCCGGGCATGCTCATGGCGGCGCGCGCGTATCTGGACGCCGGCGGCGGGCCCGACGAGGCGTCGATCCGCGAGGCGATCGCCGGCAACCTCTGCCGCTGCACGGGCTACACGAAGATCGTCGAGGCGATCGCGATCGCCTCGGGAGGGCGCGGATGAGCGACGACGACGAGATGAGCCAGGCCGAGGTCGACGCGTCGGCCGAGGCGCGTGCCGAGGCCGCCGCCGAGGAGGAGGCCGCCGCAGAGGCACAGGCCGATGCGGACGCCGACGCGGCCGAGGCCATCGCGAACGGCGAGGACCCCACGAACGCCGACTACAGCGTCGCGTTCAGCCCGCGGAACGTCGCGGTCGGGCTGGCGATCGTCGCCGGCCTCGTCGCGCTGGCGGCGTCCCGGCGGCGACGCCGGCGCCGCGACGAGGACGCCTGACCCATGCCCGTGGAGCCGCCGCTCGAGACGCCGTCGTCGCTCGACGAGGCCTACGCGATCCTCGCCGGCGCCTCGGCGGACGACCAGATCACGCCGATCGCCGGCGGCACGGACGTGATGGTCCGGATCACCGGCGAGATCGGCGAGCCGCCCGCCCGGATGGTCGACCTGTCGCGCCTCGACGAGCTCCGCGGGATCGCGATCGACGCATCCGAGATCGTCCTGGGGGCGAGGACGACGTACACGGAGATCCGCCGATCGGACGTCTGCCGCGAGCACCTGCCGACGCTCGTCGAGGCGGCCGGAACGATCGGAGCCGTGCAGATCCAGAACCGGGGCACGCTCGGGGGGAACATCGCGAACGCGTCGCCGGCCGGCGACACGTTGCCGGTCCTGCTGGCACTCGACGCGCGGATCGATGTCGGCGGTCCGCGCGGGGAACGGTCCGTTCCGGCCTCGTCGTTCTGGGTCGCCTACCGCCGCACCGCGCTCGCGCCCGATGAGCTGATCCTCCGGGTCCGGATCCCGATCGGCGGCGGCCGCGAGGCACGGTTCCGGAAGATCGGGACGCGGCGGGCGCAGGCGATCAGCAAGGTCGTGATCGCGGTCGCGTGGCGCGAGGGCGGCGCGGCGGGGCGGTCGTGGACGGACGTCCGCGTCGCGCTCGGGAGCGTCGCCGACCGGCCGATCCGGGCGACCGCTGCGGAAGCCGCTCTCGAGGGCTCCGAGGGGACGCCCGAGGCCGCCGACGCGGCGGCCGAAGCGCTCGCCGCCGAGATCCACCCGATCGACGACGTGCGGTCCACCGCGGAATACCGGCGGGTCGTGGCCGCACGCGCGCTCCATCGGATCGTCCGCGACGCCGGCGGGTGGTAGCGCGGCCGCGATCTGAGCACCGCCGGCGCGATCCGTCCTCGGCGGATCCGCTCGACGGCGTCCGGCCGGGCGCTCGTCGCTCGTGGTGGCTCCGGCAAGCCCTCGCGGCCGAGCCGCCGTCGCTCGCCGCGGATGTCGCGGCTCCGCCGTTCGGCGGGCGTGGCCGGGCCGACATCGTCATCCTCGGCGGCGGATACACCGGCCTGTGGACCGCGCTCCGGATCCGCGAGCGCGAGCCGAGCGCTCGGGTCGTCGTGATCGACGCGGACATCTGCGGGGGCGGACCGTCCGGCCGGAACGGCGGCTTCGTCACGAACTGGTGGGACGAGCTCCCGGCCCTCGTCCGCTCGTTTGGCGAGATCGACGCCGTCCGTACGGCCACCGCCCTCGAAGCGGAGATCGCGGGCCTCGGACCGTGGCTGGACGCCAACGGCGTGGATGCCGAGTGGCAGCCGTCGGGGTTCCTCTCGGTCAGCGCGGCGCCCGCCCAGGACGAAGGCTGGCTCGAGGCGACCGCCGCCTGCGAGCGGCTCGGCTACGGAGATCGCTGGCGGGCAGTGACGGCCGAGGATGTCGCGGCCCACGCCCGGTCGCCGGTGTTCCGGGCCGGCGCGTGGATGCCGGCCGCGGGGACCGTGCAACCGGCGAAGCTCGCTCGCGGCCTCCGCAGGGTCGCGCTCGAGCGCGACATCGCGATCCACGAGCGAACGACGGCGGCGTACCCGGCGGACGACGGCGCGGCAGGCTCCGTGGTCGTCGCGACACGGTCCGCCGAGGGAGACGGCACGATCACGGCGGACCAGGTCGTCGTCGCGACGAACGCGTGGGCGGGCGCCTGGCGGCCGGTCGCGCGGCGGCTCGTGAACTGGTCGAGCTACATCGTCCTCACCGAGCCGATCCCGGATCGGCTTGCGGAGATCGGCTGGGTCGCCGGTGAGGGGATCGCCGACGGCCGGTTCACGCTCCATTACGGGCGGCCCACCGCAGACGGCCGGATCGCGCTTGGCGGTGGCGGGGGGCGAGCCGGATGGGGCGGCCGGATCGGGAGGGCGTTCACCCACGACACGGCGTCGGCGCGACGCGCGGCCGAAGGGCTCCGGCGCTGGTTCCCGATCTTCGCCGACGTCCGGATCGAGGACGCCTGGGGCGGCCCGATCGACATCACCGACGACCACCGTCCGTGGTTCGGGACCCGTCCCGGCGGCCGCGTCCACCATGGCCTCGGGTACAGCGGCAACGGGGTCGCGCCGGCGATGCTCGGCGGCCGCATCCTCGCGGCGCTGGCCCTCGGCCGGGGACGCGACGACGAGTCGGCGACCCTCCCGATCGTCGGCGACGGGGCGACGCCGCGCGCCTTCCCGCCCGAGCCGTTCCGGGCGATCGGCGCGCGCGTCTTCCGCGAGGCGATGGTCGTTCGGGAGCGTGCCGAAGAGGACGGGCGTGCGGCGCCGGCGCTCGTCCGAGCCGTGACGACGGTCCCGCGACGGCTCGGCTACCACCTCGGGCCGGAATAGGCGACCGCGGGTCGGGCGGATCGCTACGATGCGCGCGTGATCGAGGTCCACGGTCCGGCAGCCCCCGGCTCCGACGCGATCCTCACGCCCGACGCCCTGTCGTTCCTGGCCGACCTCGAGACCCGGTTCGGACCGCGTCGCGAGGCACTCCTCGCGGCCCGCCGCGACCGCCAGGCGGCGATCGACCGTGGCGCCGACCTGGAGTTCGACCCGGCGACCGCGGAGCTCCGGGCCGCCGACTGGACGGTCCCGCGGGCGCCGGCGGACTTCGACGATCGGCGGGTCGAGATCACGGGCCCGGCCGAGCCGAAGATGATGATCAACGCCCTGAACTCGGGCGCTCGCGTGTTCATGGCCGACCTCGAGGATGCCCTGAGCCCGACGTGGGCGAACGTCGTCGGCGGCCAGGTCGCCCTCCGGGACGCCGTCCGCGGCGAGCTGACGTTCACGAGCCCGGAGGGCAAGGCGTACCGCGTGGGGGATCGGCCGGCGCAGCTGGTCGTTCGGCCGCGTGGCTGGCACCTCGAGGAGCGCCACCTGCGCCTCGATGGGCGCCCGCTCAGCGCGGCGCTCGTCGACGCCGGGCTGTACCTGTTCCACGACGGCGCCGAGCGGGTCCGGCGCGGCACGGCTCCGTACCTCTACCTCCCCAAGCTCCAGGCCGCTGCCGAGGCGGCGCTCTGGCACGACGTCTTCGCATTCGCCGAGGAGCGCCTGGTGATCCCGCGCGGTTCGATCCGCACGACCGTCCTGATCGAGACGATCCACGCCGCGTTCCAGATGGACGAGATCCTCCACGCGCTCGGGCCGTACGCCGGCGGCCTGAACGCCGGGCGCTGGGACTACCTGTTCAGCTGCATCAAGACGTTCCGGACCCGGCCCGACCGGATCCTCCCGGAGCGCGCGCTCCTCACGATGACGACGCCGTTCATGCGTGCGTACACCGAGCTCCTCGTCGCGACCTGTCATCGCCGCGGCGCCCACGCGATCGGCGGGATGGCCGCGTTCATCCCGTCCCGCCGCGATGCCGCCGTCAACGAGACCGCGATGGCCCGCGTCCGCGCCGACAAGGAGCGCGAGTCCGGCGACGGCTTCGATGGGACGTGGGTCGCCCATCCGGACCTCGTCCCGCTCGCGACCGAGATCTTCGACGGCGTCCTCGGCGATCGCCCGAACCAGAAGGATCGGCTCCGCCCCGACGTCCGGGTCACCGCCGCGGACCTCCTCGATTTCCGCGTCCCGGATGGTCGCGTGACCGAGGCGGGCGTCCGGCTGAACGTCTCGGTCGCCCTCCAGTACCTCGACGCGTGGCTCAGCGGGAACGGCGCCGCCGCGATCAACAACCTCATGGAGGACGCGGCAACGGCCGAGATCTCGCGATCGCAGCTCTGGCAGTGGCGGGTCGGCGGGACACGGCTGGACGACGGGCGATCGGTCACGGGCGGGCTGTACACCGCGATCCGCGACGAGGAGCTCGCGGCGCTGGGTGGACCGCGCGGGGGCAACGGGCGACTCGCCGAGGCGGCCGAGATCCTCGATGGGCTCGTCCTCGACGACGCCTTCACGGAGTTCCTCACGATCCCCGCCGGCGCGCTCCTCGACTGAGCCGACGGACGCCTTGCCCACCCGTTCCGACGCCGAGCTGCTCGCGGCCTCGGACCATCAATCGGCCGCGTTCTTCCGGGCGGCCGCGCGCTATCCGTGGGCGACCGTCCACGACGACGGCGACGTCGTCTACGGGACGACCGGGATCCCGCTCGAGGTGTTCAACGGCGCGACCTGCGCGCGCTTCGAGCCGGCGACCGCCGCCGAGCGGATCGAGGCCGTCCTCGCCCCATTCCGCGCGGCTCGGATCGACATGTCGTGGATGGTCGGGCCGACCTCGACGCCGGCCGACCTCGTCGAGCGACTCCAGGACCACGGCCTCGTCGTCGACGCCACCGAGCCGGTCCTCGGGACGTCCCTCGAGGATTGGTCCGCCGTGCCGCTCGCGGATGGGATCGAGCTCGAATGGGTCACCCATCGGGCCGGCTTCGACGAGGCGTCCCGGGTGATGTTCGCCGGCTTCGGCATGCCCGAATCGATCTTCGACGCGTTCGCCGATCGGTTCTCGATGACGGTGCTCGGTCCCGACTCGTACCAGCGCGTCGTCCTCGCCCGGATCGACGGCGAGCCGGTGTCGACCGCGTTGGGGGCCGTGCTGGACGGCGTGCTCGGCGTGTACAACGTCGCGACGATCCCCGCCCGGCAACGCCGGGGCGGCGGGACGGCCGTCACCCGCGCGGTGATCGAGGACGGGATCCGCCAGGGCGCGGTGGCGGCCATGCTCCAGACATCCGACGCCGGTCGCCCGGTCTACGAGCGGATCGGGTTCCACGAGGTGGGCACGGTGACGGTGCTCGCGGGGCGGTTCGCCGGCGAGGGAACGGGCGGCACGGGTTCGTCGCCCGACTGACGGTCAGCCGGCGCCGAGCCAGCGGTCGAGGAGGTGCTCGGCGGCCATGATCGTGATCAGGTGTGGGAAGCCGGACGGCGCGTCGGGGATGATCGAGGCGTCGACGACGCGGAGGCCGGCGACCCCGTGGACCTGCCCGTCAGCGTCGACGACGGCACCGGCGGCCGGATCCGGGCCCATCGCGCACGTCCCGACGACGTGCGGGATCGAGTAGGCCGTCTCGGCCGGAGACGACGGCACGGACGGGGCCGGCTCCGCGGCAGTCCTGCGGATCTCCGGCCGGCCCGCCACGTCGGCGAGGAACCGGAGCGCTTCCTCGATCCGGACGACGTCGTCCGGCGTCCGGATGCCGGGCAGCCGGATCCGTGGCGAATCGCCCGGGTCGGCCGACCGGAGTCGGACCCTGCCGCGGGATGTCGGCTTCAGCAGGATCGCGTCCATCCAGACCGTCGGGTCGGCCGGGACGGGGTCGCTGATCCAGGTCATCAGGTCCGGTGCGCCGTCCTCGGCGGCGAGCGAGCTCCGCCACGTCGCGATCGAGTGGAGGATCGGCCCGCTGGTGGCCCCAGGCCCTCGAAGGCCCGGGTCCAGCTCGACGCCGGGGTGGTCGGCGAGGTTCTCGCCGACGCCGGGCAGATCGACCGCGACATCGATCCCCATCTCGCGGAGATGCGCGGCCGGCCCCATCCCGGAGCGGAGCAGGACGACCGGACTGCCATACGTCCCCGCGCAGAGGATCACCTCGTCCGCCGCGATCCGGGCGCCGTCGACGAGCTCGACGCCGGTCGCGCGGCCGCGGTCGAGGACGACCCGAACGACGGCGCGCTCGGACCGGATCGTGAGGCGTTTCAGTCGCCCGTCGCCGATCCACGCGTCGAGCGTCGTCACGCGCCGCCCGTCCTTCGTGCTCATCGGCATCCGGCCGACTCCGGACGCGCCCGGCCGGTTGTGATCGGCGACGGTCGGGACGCCGGCCGCGCGGAGCGCCTCGACGGCGGCGCGATGGGCCGGGGCAGGCTCGAGGTCGGGATAGCGGGTGATCGGGAGCCGGCCATCACGGCCGTGCCACGGCTCGGACCCGAACTCCCGCTCCGCCTCGATCCGGCGGAACACCGGCAGGACATCGTCCCACGACCAGCCCGGATTGCCCCGGGCAGCCCAGGCGTCGAAATCCGCCGGCGCACCCCGCACCGCGAACCTGGTCAGCCACGAGGTCCCGCCGAGGAGCCGCCCGCGACGAAGCGCCGTGCCCGGCGAGCCGTCGTCCGGCTCGTCGCGGTATCCCCAGTCGGGCAGCGAATCGGCCATCGGCAGGTGCCAGCCGTCGCGCCACTCGGGCGGCGTCACGCCGCGGCGGTCGGGGCCGGCCTCGAGGAGCAGGACGCGGCGATCGGGCCGGCGAGCGAGGCCCGAGGCGATCACGCAGCCCGCGGCGCCGCCGCCGACGACGAGGACGTCGAATCGGTCTGCCGTTCCCATGCCCGGTGATCGTGCGTCCATGTCCGGGCAAACGGCAAGGGCCGGCCCGATCGGGCCGGCCCTTGGAGTGCGAGATCGTCCCCGCTCAGGAGGCGACGAACCCGCTGTGAGAGGCGTCCTTCGCGGCGATCTGGGTGACCTCGTCGCCGCACGCCGTCGAGAAGCCGGTGTTGTACTGGTCGCCGCTGTACGTGGCGATCCAGTAATAGGTGCCCTCGTCCGTGACCGCGATGCCGGTCGGGGTCGAGGCGACGCCGCCGACGATCGAGCCGTCGACCTCGTCGTCGACGACGGTCTGGCACGTGTCATCCGAGTAGAGCGTGAACGTCACGCTGGCCGCCGGCCCGGGCGAGCCCGCCCGGATGCCGGTGATCGTGAGCGTGTCCTTGATGACCCACGACTGGACCGTCGAGCCGTCCGGGCTCGCCTTGTCGTCGTCGTTCGTCAGCGTGCAGGTGACCGAGTCGCCCAGGGCGAGCGTCACCGTGCTGCCGACGAGGGCCCCGTCCTTGTCGCAGTCCCAGTCGCCGGCCGTGTAGCCGTCGACCGCGTCCTCGCTCAGGTCGTAGCCGACCGCGGCGAAGACGTCGTGGAAGCTGGGGCTCGCGGTCTTGGACGTGATGTCGCGGCTGCTGTCCGCGCCCGCCGAGTCGGCGTGGAGGGTGAAGTCGCCGGCACCGAGGGTGCCGCCGTTGTCGTTCGTGACCTCCTTGACCAGCTTGAGCTGCGGCGTGTCGTCGGCGTTGTGGAGCGTGCACGTCACCGAATCGCCGAGGGCGAGGGTCACCGTGCTGCCCGACAACGCACCGGCCTTGCTGCAGCTCCACGTCCCGGCCGTGTAGCCGGTCACGGCGTCCTCGCTGAGGGCGTAACCCGCCCCGGCGAAGACCGCGTGGAAGCTCGGCGAGGCCGTCTTCGAGGCGAAGTCGCGCGACGCGTCGGAGCCGGTCGAGGCGGCCTTGAGGTTGAAGTCGCCGGCGCCGAGGGCACCGCCGTCGTTGTTGTCGACGATCTTCACGAGCTTCAGCTGCGTGGCGTTGTCGTCGTTCGTCAGCTCGCAGGTCACCGAGTCGCCGAGGGCGATCGTGACCGTGCTCCCGGACAGCGCGCCGGGCTTGTCGCAGCTCCAGCTGCCGGCCGTGTAGCCCGCCACCGCGTCCTCGCTGAGGGCATAGCCGCCGGCGAACACGTTGTGGAAGGTCGGCGCGACGGTCTTCGAGGCGAAGTCGCGGGTGCCGTTCGAGCCCGTCGACGTCGCGGTCAGGTTGAAGTCGCCGGCACCCAGCGTGCCGCCGTCGTCGTTGGTGACGTGCTTGACGAGCTTCAGCGACGGGGTGTCGTCCGTGTTCGTCAGCGTGCAGGTGACGAGGTCGCCGAGGGCGAGGGTCACCGTGCTGCCGGACAGGGCGCTCGGCTTGTCGCAGCTCCAGCTCCCGGCCGTGTAGCCCGCGACCGCATCCTCGCTGAGGACGTAGCCGGCGCCGGCGGTGACGTCGTGGAAGGCCGGGCTCGAGGTCTTCGAGGCGAAGTTTCGGGTGTCCTTCGGCGCGGGCGCCGTGGCCTTCAGGTTGAAGTCGCCGGCACCGAGCGTGCCGCCGTCGTTGTTCGTGACCTGCTTGACGAGCTTGAGCTGGGGCTTGTCGTCGGCGTTGTTCAGGGTGCAGGTGATGTGGTCGCCGAGGGCGAGGGTCACCGTGCTGCCGGAGAGGGCACCGGTCTTGTCGCAGCTCCACGTCCCGGCCGTGTAGCCGGAGACCGGATCTTCGCTGAGCACGTAGCCCGCGCCGGCAAACACGTCGTGGAAGGCCGGGGTGGCCGTCTGCGACGAGAAGTTGCGGCCGTCGTTCGGCGCCGCCGCGGTCGCGTTGAGCTTGAAGTCCGCCGCGGTGAGCCCGCCGCCGTTCGTGTTGTCGACGGTCTTGACGAGCTTCAGCGTGGGGGTGTTGTCGCTGTTCGTGAGCGTGCAGGTCTTCGTCGCCCCGAGGACGACCGTGACATTGCCGCTCGAGTCACAGTCACCGGAGTAGGCGAGCGTGTAGCCGGACGGGCCGCCCGTCTCGGTCACGACGTACCCGCCCGCGTCGAGCGAGTACGAGGTTCCCGTCGCCGACCCGGCCTGCGGGCTGTTCGCAACCTCGGTGCTGCCCGACTTGACGTGGATCGACCAGTCGGACGAGACCGCGGTGCCGCCGTCGTTCTTCGCGACGATCTTCTGGACGATCAGCGTGCCGAAGCGACGGCTGTTCGTGTAGGTGCAGGTCCAGTTCTCGCCTTCCTTCATCGCGATGTCGACCGACGCACCTGTCGGCGTCGCGGAGCCGCCGTTGAGCGAGCCGCCGGCCGAGCAGGACACGCCGTCGAAGCCCCACCCGGTCGGGATCGGGGTCTCGTTGACGGTGTAGGTCTGGAAGGTCGTGATGCCCGAGAACGTCTTCGTGTAGTTCGCGGCGACGCCGTCGTCGACGAGCGAGAAGTTAGTCAGCGGCGACGGCGACGCGGTGAAGCTGAACGAGGTGGAGCCGTTCGGCGTCGCGTCCTTGATGACGGTGATCGAGCCCGGGAAGATGACCGCGTCGTTCGACAATGAGCGGTCCTGGTTGCCACCCTTGCCGTCGAGGTCGATCAGGCGCATGTGGAACGGCGACCCGGAGATCGCGACCGCCGACAGGTTCGCGCCCCAGTTCAGGCGCGTCGCGATGTGGCCGCCCCAGGCGAGGACCGGGTTGGCGGTCGTCGCCGTGAAGGTGATCGCGATCCGCGCGGACTTGTCGCCGGTGAACCCGCTGCCGAGCGGGTAGCTGTACGGCGAGACCGCCTTGATCGTGCCGCCGAAGAGCGTGAAGTTGCCGGCGACCGGCGTGACGCCGGCTCCGGTCACCTGGGGATCGGCCGGGATCGCGAACGTCGTCGGCGCGCCGCAGGCCGCGACGCCGGCGCAGGGGTTCGCGCCCGTGACGGTTCGGTTGTAGGTCGTCAGGTAGTCGAGGGCGTGCTTGCCGCTCTTCGTCGTGTCCCACTCGATGATGACCGTGTGGTCGTTCAGCGGTAGGTTCGCGAACCGGATCCGGTAGGGGACCGAATCGCCCTCGCTGTAGTGAGCCTGGTTCCCGTTCAGGTTCCCGTTCTGCCAGATCGTCGGCGCGCACGTGGTCGGCGCGCTGAGCGGCCCGTTGCCGCATTGGTCGAGGTCCGCCGACGGCGGCGCCGCGACGACAGCCTGGATGGAGGTCGTCAGGAGGATGACGACCGCCGCGATCGCGGCGGGGATCCGGGCGCGTGAGCGACGGCCCGTTCCCAACGGCTTGAGACGCATGGTTCTCCGATCCCGATCTCGCCGCGTTTCCGACGCGGCTGGAGGCGACGCGCGAGCCGGAGCTCGCGATGGATCGAGACGCGCGCGCAGCCACCCGACCGGACCGAAAGCAGCCGACGATGACGGACGACGGAGCCCGGAACCGGGGCGGCGGGAAGCGTTGCAGCACGCTCGTTGCCGAACGTGGCACCCCGCCGCCGCGCTCAGGCGGGCCGGAGTCTCCCAGTACGGAAGTACGGGGGTCAATTGGCCTGAACCGCCACAGACCACACCCTGCCTCAGCAGGGACGGCGCGAGGAGTCGGCTGACGGTGCCGGCACGCACCGGACCAGGGGGCTCTTTGTCCAGCGACTTGACAAAGCGGCGGCGGACCTGCCACTTTGTCCACCGACTGGACGAAGTCGGCGCGGAGGAGGCGCCGGCGGCCGGTCCGCAGAGGTCCCCCGCGGCCCGATGGCCCTTCCCGTCAAGGCGACCCACCAGCAGACCCGCGTCCACAACGAGCGGCTCGTCGTCCGCACGCTCTACGACCACGGCCCGATCAGCCGCGCCGACGTTGCGCGGATCACGGGCCTTACCCGGACCACCGTCTCGGACGTCGTCTCGACGCTCCTCGACGACGGCGTCGTCCGCGAGATCGGCCGCGGCGCGTCGACGGGCGGCAAGGCCCCGATCCTCCTCGAGGTCGACGAGGACGCCCGGCTCGTCGTCGGCCTCGACCTGGGCGAGGAGCGCTTCGCCGGCTCGCTCGTCAACCTCCGCGGCGACATCCGGCGGACGGTCGAGCTGCCCGTCGCGGGCCGCGACGGCGACGAGGCCGTCCAGCTCGTCTTCGACCTCCTCGACGAGCTGCTCGCGGGCGTCACGGCGCCGCTGCTCGGGATCGGGATCGGGACCCCGGGTCTCGTCGACAGCGCGACGGGCGCGATCCGCCGCGCGGTCAACCTCGACTGGCGCGACCTTCCCCTCGGCCAGATCGTCGGCGAGCGGTTCGGCGTGCCGGTCAACGTCGCCAACGACTCGCAGGCCGCCGCCCTTGCCGAGTACACCTACGCCGGCGGCGACCGGGTCCCGAACCTCATCGCGATCCGGGTCGGGCGCGGCGTCGGCGCGGGACTGATCCTCCGCGGGGCGCTGTTCCAGGGCGACGGCTCGGGCGCCGGCGAGATCGGGCACGTGGTCGTCGACGACCGCGGCGAGCGCTGCCGATGCGGCCGGATCGGCTGCCTCGAGACCGTCGCCGGCATGCGCGCGATCGAGCGCGCTGTGAGCGCCGCGGCCGCCCGCCCCGTGGACCTGCGCGAGCTTCGGGCGGCGATCGATGCCGGCGAGTCGTGGGCCGTGTCGGTCGTCGAGGACGCCGGCGACGCGCTGGGCCGCGCGATCGCGGGTCTGATCGGCGCGCTCGACGTCCAGCGGATCGTGCTCCTGGGGCCGGTGACGGAGCTTGGGGAGCGCTGGCTGAGCGCCGTCCGACGCGCCGCGACCGAGCGAGCCCTCGCGCCGCTCGCCGATGAGATCGCGATCGATGTCGGCGTACCCACCACGAACGTCGTCGTCCGCGGTGCGTCCGCCCTGCTCGTCGCCCGCGAGCTCGGGCTGAGTCTCGTCCGATGAGCGTGGATCCGACCGCGACCGCGGACCGCCCGCTCCGGGTCGGCGTCGACATCGGCGGCAGCAAGGTGGCCGTCATCGTCGTCGACGGCACGGACCGCGTCGTCGGCCGGCGGCTCGTCCCCGCGGCCTCCTCCGATCCGGACGAGGCGATCGCCCAGATCGCGTCGGTCATCCGGGCGGCGGTCGGCGAAGCCGGCGCGACCCTCGGCGACGTCCGCGCGATCGGGCTCGGCGTCCCGGGCCGCGTCGACACGGCGACGGGCGACGTCCACTTCGCCGTGAACCTCGGCTGGGAGCACCTGCCGCTCGGCCGCCGCGTCGAGGAGGCCCTCGGCGTCGCGTGCGTCGTCGAGAATGACGTCCGGGCGGCGGCGATCGGGCTCCATCTCGGCCAGACGTTCGGCCCGACCGACGACCTCGTCTATCTCGGCATCGGGACGGGGATCTCGGCCGGTGTCGTCCTCGATGGGCGGCTCCATCGCGGCGTCCGCGGCCTGGCGGGCGAGATCGGGCACGTCGTCCTCGAGCCCGATGGCGCGCCGTGCGCGTGCGGTCTCCGCGGCTGCTTCGAGACGATCAGCGCCGGCGCGGGCATCGCGCGAGCGGCCCGTGAGGCCGCGGCGGCCGGGCCGACCGCGCTCGCGACGATCGCGGAACCCACGGCGGCCGACGTGTTCGCCGCCGCCGTCCGCGGCGACGACGCGGCCACGAAGATCGTCGACCGCGCCGCCGCGGCGATCGCCCGGATCGTCCACGAGCTCGTGCTCGCCTACGACGTCGAGCTCGTCGTCCTCGGCGGTGGGATCAGCCGCGCCGGAAGGCCGCTGCTCGATCGGGTCCTGGCCGGCCTGGACCGGATCGGCGCGCCGTCGCCGTTTGCCGCCGAGCTCCTCGGCGAGACGACCGTCCGGCTGGCCGGACCGGATCGCGACATCGGTACGCGGGGCGCCATCGCCCTGCTCGGATCGGTGAGGGAGCCGCGTGTGGCGACGGGCCGGGCCTCGGCCCCGAGCGCCGCCACGGCGGGGGAGGAGGTGGTCGCACGCGAACGCGTCAGCTGAGGGAGACCGCGCAGCGGTCGGTTCCCGTGCGGACCACTCGGTCCCGTTCGGATGTCCACACAGGAGGAGTCACCCGGTGAAGCTCAAGCGCACTCTGGCGATCGCCCTCACGACAGGGTTGATCGCAACGGCCTGCTCATCGTCGGCGTCCCCGTCGCCGAGCGGCCAGACGAACACCCCGACGCCGACCCAGTCCGCGGCCGCATCGGCGTCCGCCGCGGCGGCTTCGGCGAGCCCGGCCGGCTCGGTCGCGCCGACGCCGCTGCCCGTCGATCCCGCCGAGGCGGTGATCCAGAACGTCGAGCCGAACGCCGAGATCACGTTCTGGACGTTCTACCTCTCGCCGACGTTCGACCAGTACATCAAGGACACGATCGCCCGGTTCGAGGCGACGTATCCGGGCGTCAAGGTCAAGTGGGAGGACCACCAGGCCACGTTCCAGGATGACCTGAACAACTCGTTCGCCGCGGGCAACGCCCCCGACGTCATCAACCTGTCCGTCAGCGAGGGCTGGGTCTCCGACTACGCCGGCAAGGGCCTGCTCCTCGATCTCGACAGCGCCGTCCCCCAGACCGTCAAGGACATCTACTTCCCCGGCCTGTGGAAGGAGCAGCTCGTCGACGGGAAGAACTACCAGTTCCCGTGGTACCAGGGCCTCAGCGTCGAGCTGATCAACAAGCGTCTCTTCGAGAAGGCCGGGCTCGATCCGGCCGCCTTCCCGAAGACGATCGACGGCCTTCCGGACCTGTGCAAGACCCTCAAGGAGAAGGCGAGCACGGTCTGTGACATCCGCCTGACCGTCAAC